>WAMJ01000254.1 GCA_015522385.1 Candidatus Heimdallarchaeota archaeon | reverse complement strand
CCAGATAGCAGCGGGAGAAGTGATCACACGGCCCGTCAACATAGTCAAAGAGCTTGTAGAAAATGCCATAGATGCAGGAGCTACAAGAGTGAGTATCAACATTCAGGACGGTGGCATAGGACGCATTGTGGTCAAGGACAACGGAGAGGGTATTCCAGCAGATCAACTTGCTCTCGCTTTCGAACTTCATTCCTCTAGTAAAATTGATGACGACAATATCTACAATGTGAGTACACTAGGATTTAGGGGTGAGGCCTTGGCCTCGATTACAGCGGTAACCCGGGTCAAGTGCAAGAGCAGACCAAGAAAGCAGGAGAAGGGGAGACAGATAATAGTCGAGGGCTCTGAGGTGAAGAAGGAAACGGATGTCACAATGAGGAATCCGGGAACTGAGATTGAGGTGGTAGGACTGTTCTATAACATTCCGGCAAGGCGTAAATTCCTTAAGTCCACAAGTGTGGAGAAGAAGGCGATTGTGGATCTGATCCACCACATTGCCCTAACCTACTACAATCTACACATCGAGCTGACGGAGACCAAGGGTGGAAAGATGGTCACCCTCGTGCAGTCACCTGCAAGGGAAGAACAGCTATCTGCAGTGTATGACATCCTCGGAGAGAAGGTAGCAAAGAACCTGGTAAGAGTTGAGGGAGATGCAGGAAGATGGAAAGTATCAGGTTATGTCTCCGCTCCAATCTTGACAAAGAAAGATAGGTCAATGCAATTCATTAGGGTCAATGGCAGAGCGGTTAAGCAGAATGACATCCAGAAAGCAGTTGAGGAGTCCTATGGCGCTCAACTTCTGAAGCGAACATATCCAGTCATTATCCTAGACATCAGTGGTGAAAATCACTGGGTAGACTACAACGTCCATCCACAGAAGACAGAGATCAGGTTCGCATCTGATGACCCTGTCCTCGAAGAGCTCTCCGTTCTGGTCAAGAAAGCCCTGTCTGAAGGTGCCGAGGTACCAACGTTTCAGGGGACTAGAAGCTTTGAGGTGAAGTTCGACCACAACACAACTAAGTCCTCTTCCACAGCAACTACTACCTCATCTATAGAGAGTGAAGACGAGAAGCAGAGCGCCAAGTTTGACAGTAGACAGATGTCCCTCGAAGAGTTTCACGGTAGCAGACGGAGCAGAACCACACATGGCCATAAGGTACTAGGGCAAATCATGAAAAAATTCGCTCTGATAGATGCTGGAGATGAACTCTGGCTCATGGACATCCATGCCAGTGACGAGCGGGTCAAGTTTGAGAAGTACGAGTCACATGCAGACTCTATGATAATGTCTCAACAACTCCTCAATCCCTTACCGATTGAAGTGGGATCTAATATCATCGACTTAGTTAGGAATAATCGAGAAGAATTCTCTAAGTTTGGAATGGACGTGAGTACAGTAAATAACCGTGTCCTAGTCCACTCAATTCCAACTTATTTCGATCAGAAGTTATCATCTGAGTCAATCACCTCCTTCTTCGAAGATATATTGCTTTCCGTGAAGGACTCAGAGGAAGCAAAGGTGGTGAGCACTCCTCTTTCCGAGTTGCAGTACTATATTGTGAGCAGGTTAGCTTGCCATGGTTCTATACGATCAGGGTACTTCGTAGACAATGACACAATCTCCAATGTCCTTGACGATCTCTTGAAGTGCAGTAATCCTTGGACCTGTGCTCACGGGAGACCTACGATACTACGATTCTCCCACGGTACACTTGAGGGATGGTTCAGGCGTTCGGGGTAGATTACTCACGACCATCCTTCATCATGTCAAAACCAAGGGTTTTGAGCGTCAATGGGAGGAAATCAAATTCCTTGATATAATTTATGTTTGACATGCTCATCTGGTAACTGATTGGCTCGTCAATGATGTAGTCGTGCTTGAGGTAGAACCTCATAATTTCGTCGTGTGCTGCATTGTACTCTTCAAATGACCTGTGAGCAGAGATCACTATTCCATCGAGGTTCTTGGATATGTACATGAAGGGTGCCAGAAGTTGCCGCACCATCTCTGATGCTTCCACTCTCTGAGCCATGGTCGTCATAGGATTGAACTTCCGATAGGAGAAGACGAGGATCTTTAAACCAAGCTTCTGCAGATCAGGAACCGCCCTCGGGAAGCAGATGTTCTGCTCAAGGAATTTCTTTTTGGCGTTGGCAACCGTGTTCCTAGACACACCCACCTTGTCAGCGATCAAGGTGTCTGATTCCTCGGGGAACTGAACAAGACCTGCTAGTACTTTCTTCTCTGCCTTGGTCAGTTTGGCCTTTGTGACCTTTCCAGAGGGTATTGTCTGCCTCTTCTCGTAAGGGTCCGAGGCGAATCCAAATATTTTTGCAACTAAGGACTCATAGTCCATGAATGCTCGTACTCTACTGATCTCAAACGGGAAGTAGACCACGGACATTCCGTTCTTGTCAAGGAATTTATTCTCGCTATATAACTGGACGAATTTTTCTTGGTTCTTAGAGTACTCCGTAAGATTAGCTGATGCGGAGAGATTGAATGCCTTGTTGGACTCTGAGGCTATGTGGAAATCCTCGACAAAGCTCTCGAGAAGATCCTTTGCCACCCTCATTCTCTCCTCCAAAGTGGTGAACCTATTGAGGTGACCGTGCATTGCAACGAGGAGTTCCAGTCCAATCTTGGGGAAATTTGGTACGTAGTATCTGGTATAGTACCCATTCTCTTTAAGCCTAGTCTTTATGCTACTAAAGGTTGATTTCTTCATTCCAATCTGGGAATGGACCGCCTGATCTGTAAGGTCAGGCCATTTGATCAAACTGTGTAAAACTCGTGCTTCGTTCTGGCTCAATGAATTTGAAGGATCATTTTTCTGCCATTCTTCGT
>WAMJ01000253.1 GCA_015522385.1 Candidatus Heimdallarchaeota archaeon | reverse complement strand
CCGATGACCTCGAAGCGGTGGGCGTACACCTTAGCGAGACCGCCCTCGGAGGTCTCCTTGAAGTCCTTGGACATCTTCTCACCGGTCTCCAGCATAACCTTGACCACGTCGTCGAACGAAATGTGGTGATCACCGTCGGAGAAGATAGCAAGGTACGCGCAGTCGATCGCACGGAGAGCGGCGTGAGCGTTCCTCTCGATGCACGGGATCTGTACGAGACCGTATACGGGGTCGCAGGTGAGGCCGAGGTGATGCTCCAGTCCCATCTCGGCAGCGTACTCGACCTGCCGGGGGGTACCACCCATGAGCTGGCAGGCAGCAGCTGAAGCCATGGCGCATGCGGCACCTACCTCACCTTGGCAACCGACGTACGCTCCTGAGATCGAGCCGTTGGTCTTGATCAGGTTGCCGAAGAGCCCCGCGGTCGCAAGAGCGTGGAGGATGTCGTCCTCTGAGAGCTGCATCTTCTCCTCGAGGAAGCGCAGGACGGCAGGAACCACCCCGCATGCGCCGCACGTCGGAGCTGTGGCGACTATGCCTGCGGCTGCGTTCTCCTCGGAGACGGCGTATGCGTAAGCTGCCGTCCTCATCTTCTCCTGCAGTGTGGGCTCGAGGAACTTGCTCTTACTGTACATGGAGTTCGCCTTCCTCGGCAGGTTCAGCCTCCCGGGTAGTGTCCCCCTCCTTGCTATGCCCCGCTCGATGGAGTCGGTCATCACTGACCAGACCTCCTGGAGGTGCCCCATGATCCCGGGCCCCTCACGGTCGATGACGTACTCCCAGTAGTTCCCGAAGTTCTCCCTGACCACTGCGAGGACCTCCTCGTCGGTGGACTCGGGGTAGACATCACCCGTCGACGGGTCGGAGAGCAGAGCACCTCCACCGAGGCTGTAGTCCTCGACGGTACCAATCACCCGTGAGTTCCCGTCCAGCGCCTCGAACCTCATCCCGTTGGTGTGAAGGGGAAGCTCCTCGTCGGGTAGCCAGATGATCTCGGGTTCCTTCAGCACACCTGAGATCGCAGTGTCTGTCATGTGTCCCTTCCCGGTGGAGGCGAGGCTCCCGTACAGCGTGACGCGGTACTTTGCAGCGTGGGGGTACATCTCCCTGAATCTAATGGAGGCGGTGCGGGGAGCCATGCTGTGCGAACTGCTGGGCCCGGTTCCTACGCGGTAAAGTTCTCTGAGAGATCGCATCGATTCCGGCTGGGATTCGTGGGTGATAAATTCATTGACTTGACCACCATGCGTATCAATAACAATAGAACGCTTAGGGAATACGACAGGAGTGCATATACAAAGGTATATAATTAATTAATGACTATAGTTTATTTAATATAGTTGTTTGCTATATTTAAATCGTAAATATTTAATTAAAATATTACCTGTAGTAGGTAAGTGAAGAGTAAATTTATTACAGCACTATTATTAACTCTCACCTTCTCGATGCTTATTCCCACGGGATCATCCTCTGTCAATCAGAGAGATGTCATCGAAGAGGGCATTAACTACAAGGTAATTGATGTGTATCCCGATGGAACACAGATCGTAAGGGAAGTTCGGAACACCAACGACCCAATCACCACCACAAGCACTGCTCTTGACCAGGTGTCAAACCCACTTGGAACCGACAAATCAGCGATCCTTGGTTCCGATGATATCCTGATTTCGCAGTGGTCTAGTATTCCGATTAGCAGTACTCCCGGAGATCTGGGGTTCCAGTCAATATCCTATCAACAGGGTACAAACTTCACGGAGAGCCTTGCTATTGATCGATTCGACAATCTGGCCATAGCCGATGACGATGTGGGTCCATCCAATATCGCGGCAGGAGACTTGGACGGGAACCTGAGACAGGACGCTATCTCCGTGTTCTACACCAACGGATACACGGATGGATTACCTCAGATCGGGATAAAGATCATGGAGTCTTGGGGTAGCACCAACTCCTTTGCCACCTTAGCAGATAACTACCTCATGCCTTTTGGTGGGGACCAAGCTGGCAAAAAATACGATCTCATCCCTCAGGTCATCGCACCGAATCTGGACGACGACGCGATGAGTGAGATTGTTATCTACGCCCTTGATGGCGGTGTACCCACTATCTGGGTATTCGATGACCTCGCTATGTCGAACACCAGCCGACAGGTTAAGTATGGAGACGAGATATCCGTGAGAACTCCTGAATCTCATTCGTCCTACTTCTTCTCGAACGGTAACGGTCTGACGGTCGCATACAACAGGGGCGAGACAGTGGCAGAGTCTGAATTTAGGTTCACACTAGTAAATCCCTACAACAGAAGCGATGTTGGGACAGTTTTCTACGGGGCACCTTTCTCTCTTCTTGACAGCAACGGGAAGTATCTCTCCATCTCGAGTAGCTCGGGAGGGGCCAAATTCGTAGATATCGATACCCTAACTGAGAATGAGATCTTCTCTTTCGAGGCCAGTGATCCCGAAAAGGGCTTCACTGGGCAGCTTTTCTCCAATGTCTATGCCACGATCAAGTCAAGGACTGGGTTCTACCTCGACGGAATTGAAGGGGCGATACGCACCGCTCGGAGATCGGAGACAAACACGGTCTACAAAATCAGTCTAGCTGATCAGCTCCCCTATAATTTTGACGGGACATTGAAGTACAAGGCAAAATTCAAGGCTCCAGAGCATGTACAGTTTGATACATTGAATTTTCAGTTTTACCAGACACAGAATCTGGCATTTGGCGACATTGACGGCGACGGAAGGGACGAGTTTGTCATTTCGGGATCCGATGGTGTTGGTGGCGTGTATGCCAAGATCTTTGATGACGCTGGTGCGAACTACACTGTTCTCAAAACCATCAAATGGAGTGGTGTCAGTGGTGTCAGCCCTGCGATTGGAGACATGGACAATGATGGAGAAGCAGAGCTGGTTATAGCCCTTCATGACGAGAATCAAGCGGTGCTTATGACCTACGAATCCAATTTCACCCTTGTCTACACCTCTCCAGTCTTGTCCACCCTCGCGTCACAATCCCCCCGGATGAAGATCTACGACATGGACAGGGACGGGAACTCTGAACTCTTCTATTTGACCGAGAATTCATACCTTACTGTCTTCTCGGGAATAAAGCAGGACATCGTGTTCGAGCAGCAACTTACATACACGGACAATGGTATAGATTATTATGGAGATTTCCCCTCTTTTGACTTCGGGGATGTAGATCTCGATGGAATTGACGAATTCGTGTTGGCATACTCCTATTCACAAGATGCTCACGCTATGTCAATCCTTGAATGGAACGAGACGTCCTTGGCCGAGGAGTACTTCTTTGTCAGTGAAGGAATCACAAGGGTGCTCAACGCAGTGGCAGTTGCAGACTTCAATGGAGATGCCTACACAGTTGAGTTCACCGGAAAAAGAGAGAAATTTACCACCCCTGGAGAGATTGCAGTGGTTGCGGCTGCCCCTCCAAATCAGTTAGGAATCTCACAGAACTACGCCCTGACGGGAACGACTTTTGGAAAAGCAGTCTCCAACTCTGAGACAAACGGGAACGAGGTCTCTTCTGGGTACAACTGGTTTGTCGGTTTCCAGATCAAGCCAGAGTTTTTTGACCTAATTGAGGTTGGTGCTGGTTTCACTTACGAATACGAGAAAGTGTTTACCACCACCAATACCAAGACAAGGACCATCACTGTAACCGAGGAATTTGCGGGCGGATATCTCGACGATTTCGTACTGTACAGCGCGGCCAGCTACGACGTATTCTACTACAAGATCCTTGATGCGGCAGATGAGAAGATGATTGGTGAAGAGATGACCATCAATATTCCCCGCGACCCCTCGATGTTTATCGAGACCAAAGAGTATTACAACGCTCGCAACGATGAGACGGAGATGGACATCGGGGAGAATATATTCAGTCACACACCAGGGGATGTAGCCTCGTACATGCGTGAGGATGAGATTGCTACCCTAGAGGCAAGTACCAAAATCCTCCGTAGTCCCCTCAAGACCGTGGGTCAAGGAGGAGGGGCAATCAGTGTCCGCATTGATCTCTCGGAGGAGGATGCTAATGGATACTCCACCACGATTACAGAGCAGTACAAGTTTGACGGGACATTCCTTGTGAACGGGATAGGTCCTAACGGGGGGTACGGACTGACCTCGGGAAATGCTGCAATACATGAGACGAGTGTGGGGGAGAACACTGCCATCCAAGCAGACGTAGGTAGCATCAGTGACGAGGGAGATTACAATGCATATAGGTACAGTTTTGGGATGCTCTTCTACAACCAGACGGTTGTGCACAAGGGGCTTTCCTACAATTTCTACGTCATCAACTACTGGGTGGATCTCCCCCCAGAATGGGTACCTCCCACGATCGGATCGACTTCTGAAAGTAACATTTTGGATGTCCCACTGCAAATCTATGCAGTACTGATTTCACTGGTGGCCATTCCCTCTTTACGAAGGAAGAAGAAGAACAATTAGAGCAATCTATTTTTGATTATAATATTTTTATTACATTACTCCGCTAGGATAGCTTACATGATCCCAGAGGACAGAATATCCCAAAATGTTACCCAGCAAATGTTGAAATAGTACGCCATTTATACTAGTCCGATGGTAGATGCGGACGAGATTCGCAGGTTAAAAGAAGAGATAAAACAGCTGAGACAGGACAAGCAGGAGCTCTTGGAGATCATCAGAAGGTCGCCAGTACTCTTCTGGAAACTTGACAACGATGGGAGATTCACACTGTCCAAGGGTGGGGCCTTGAAGACGCTGCAGTTGGAAGAGGACATGGTGGTCGGCATGTCAGTGTTTGATGTCTACAAGGATTTCCCCGAAGTGCTGGAGCACCACCAGATAGCGTTGAATGGAAAAGAAGACAGCAGGTTGCTCTCCGGGACAGGTGCGCAGTACGTCGATGGGGAGAAGGAGGTCTACAATGTATACATGTGGAGCACGACATTCCCCACCTACGTGGATGGCAAGCAGATAGGTACTCTCGGTGTTGCGAGTGACATCTCCGACTTCAAGCGAACTGAGGACAAACTACTTGAGACAGAGAGGAAGTACCGCACACTGTTCCAGAATTCACCCATAGGTATATTTATCGTACAGGATACCCGTATCATCGACGTTAATCCTGCTGGAGTTAAGGTCTTCGGATATGACTCCAAGGAGGAGCTCGTGGGCAGATCAGGATACGATCTGCTGTCTATAGACGAGTGGGGGAGAATGAGGGCTGAGGCCAAGAAGGTAGAGGGCGATATTAATATCCCACCGAAGTACGACACCATAGGAAGGAGGAAGGATGGATCAGAATTCCCGATGAGGATCTATGCCAGCAAGGCAGTCATCGATGGGGAGCCTGTAGCAATCTCGTTCAACATAGATCTCTCTGTTCAGACACGTCTAGAGAAAGAAAAGGAGGAGGTGGAGCGGCAGCTCTTCAACGCCCAGAAGCTCGAGAGCCTCGGAGTGTTAAGCGGAGGGATAGCCCATGATTTCAACAACTTCCTCATGGCAATACTCGGAAATACGGAGTTGGCCATGTCGATGGTGGACACGGGCTCGAAGATCGAGGAATATCTTCACTCGATAGTGGAGATCTGCAAGAGCGCGAGGCTCCTGACAAAAGAACTCCTGATGCTCTCGGGATCACACCCGCAGGTGGTCTCCTCCGTGGATATAGCGGAACTCATCAGAGGGATGGACAAGGTGCTGAGTGTCGCAGTTCCGAAGAACGTGATGATGGAGTACGAGTTGTGTGAGAGCTGTAACACACTGGTGGACAGCTACCAGATCCAGCAGGTCATTCTCAACCTCGTTATCAACGCCAGAGATGCTATTGGAGACAGCTCGGGGAAGATCAGACTCGAACTGAGTGTGGGGGGGTTTGAGAATAATAACACAGTACTATTAGATCCCGGATCCAGCGTGAAGACATTTGCCAAAATCGAAGTTCGCGACACCGGTTCCGGAATCTCCGGGGACATCCTATCCCGAATATGTGACCCCTTCTTCTCCACGAAGTCAATGGGGAGAGGGCTGGGGCTAAGTGTCGTCCGAAGCATACTCCAGAAGCACAACGCCGGGCTCACCGTAAACTCCGAGGAAGGGAAGGGGACAAGCTTCTGTATCTACTTACCGATGACCGACAGGGCGACGGATACCTTTCCTGAGACCATACCTATAGAGAACCTGAGTGGGAGAGTACTCTTCGCCGACGACGATAACGACATCCGCAGAGTGATTAGTGCACACTTGCATAACCTTGGTCTAGAGGTCAGTACTGCAGCGAACGGAGAGGAGGCATTGGCCCTCTTCGATCTAGGGAAGTACGACCTGATATTGCTGGATCTCACAATGCCAGTGATGACTGGTCTGGAGACCTACGGGAAGATACGCGCTATCGATCCCGACGTCCCCATTGTGCTGTCCTCGGGGTTTTCCCAGGAGAAGATAGACCACCTCAATGACGACAACACCTATTTCCTCATGAAACCCTACACCATCTCTGAGCTCGTCCTCATCTTCTCAATGGTTCTAATGTAAACCCTGCACATTTTTAATCCGAAACAAGGGATATGAACTATGATAGGAGTAACAGTAACGACGACAGGGGAGCGGGAGGATGCTCTGCGCATCTCCAAAAAATTTGTTGAGTCAGGACTCATTGCTTGTGCACAGATCGAACGGATCGAGAGTATCTTTTACTGGGAGGGGGCCCTGCATCACGATGAGGAGTACAGGGTGACCATGAAGCACCCTATTGCTTCGGCCGAGGAACTACGGGAAAGTCTCCTCCGAATCCACCCGTATGATGTCCCAGAGGTCACGACATGGGAGGCTGAAACCACCTTCGAGTACGGAGAGTGGGTGGTGGAGCAGTGCAGAGAAAATCAACAGTAAGGTCATGCAATTCGGTGACTGGAGCAAGCGTTATAACCAGTCTATTCCCCGAGTACTTCAGTGAGATTCAGTATCGTCTGCGTGGAGATCCAGAGCTCGGAGAACCTCGGAGCACTCGCCCGCCTGTGCAGCAATTTCGAGGCGGATTCGCTCATCGCCGTCCGTCCCCAGTGTACTATCCGTCACAAGAAGACGTACTATACCGCAGCCGATGCCAGAGGCTACATCGACAGGATAGTGAGACTTGACGACTTGCAAGAGGTGTACGAACAGGTGGACTACCTGCTCGCCCTGACGGGCAGACCTGCGAAGGACAGCTTGGAACGCAATGTCGTGACCATTTTCGAAGCGGCTGAGATGGTTCCTGACGTCCATGTGGGTATAGTTCTGGGTCCAGAGAATGCGGGGCTGTCCAACCGAGACCTGATGACATGTGACCTTGCTGCCACCATCCCGTTGAAACCCGAGCTACGCACGCACCGAATACTCAACATCTCCCATGCCGCTGCCCTCACCCTGTTCGAGCTTCAGAGGAGGGAGCTGTTGGGAATCGAGCTGGACACGGGGCACGAGCCGGTGAGCAACCACGATCGAGAGCTCCTCCGCACCTACATCTCGGAAATAGCCGCGGGGGCACACGTGCCGAACCGTACCAAGGAGTCCGCGGCACAGGTTGTAGATTCTGTCTTCAGCAGAGCACTGGTCAATAAGCGGGAACTAGGGGTACTGCTCACATTACTCCGGGGGATAAGCATAAAATTAGCTGGAGACAAAGAATGAATTAAACTACAGAGAATCTTCCGTAACCAGAGGAGGTCTTTGCACCTATACCCACTACTTGCAGTGCTTCACCTAATATTTCGACAATTTTGTCGAGATCAGCCTCCTCGGTGCGGGGGATAATCCCGAGCTGGAATGTAATACCTTTAGCAAGTGAGAGAAAGGGGACGGGAACAGGGTTCTCCCAATCGGCTGGCCAGCAGTTCATGTTCTCTATTTGCTCTTCTGACCCTTCAACCACCTTCTCACCTTCACTATAGTAGTTTGAATAATGTGGAGTGAGGATGTCCCCCTCTAACTTCACAGAATCAGGAATGGCATCGGTACAGATGAAGGAATCGGCAGAATTCTTGACGGATAGGTCTTCACCCTTCCATACCTTAGAGAAAGACTTGATCACACCCTTCAGGCTCGTGCCTCTGATGAATGGGACTCCAAGAGTATGATGAAAGAGGAATCCATTTTCAATTGGGTGATCATAGCCCAGTCCTAGAAGTGTTCGAGACGTACTCCTGATCGAAACGACCTTCCCCCCTGCACTTTCTATGAGCTTGGAGTTCCGTTTTCTCAACTCATTGAGGTAGGGAGAGTTTTGTGACGGGGAAGCAAACTGTAGGACTTTATTGATCCATTCATTCTTATTCAAATCTATTGTGTTTTCCTTGATTTCCCATGTGTCCACATACTTCTGGAAATATAATCCAGTGTGTCCACCGCTTTTCGGAGGCGAGGAGGTCTTGATCATCATACCACCCGAGAATGGTCTTGCAGATATGGTCTCTTTCTTTACGGTCTTCTTCGCTGGCTGAACAGATTTTGCAGGAGCTTTTCCTTTGTTTTTTCCAGATGTAATCACATTAATCTTGTCGTCCTTCTTTGATTTTTCCTTTGGAATATATTTTGGTCTTTTCTTCTTCGTCATCAGACTTCATCTCCCTTCTCGATCAGTGCCTGAGCATACTTTTTCAACCATGTGAGGTATGACAGGATCTCTGACTGGAGGAGCTCGTACTCAATCTGATCCAAGTCAGAGATATACCCCAGACGGTGAATGTCAGAGAGGGCATCGAAATCCTTTCTTTCCTTCTCTCCAATCCAGCTAAAAACGCTAGTAACAAGTTGTTTGTGCGCTTTACTTTCCACTGTACTTTGATCCTTCCGTCCCGCACTGGAAAATTCAGTTGCTACCGCGTTCCCAAGACCGAACATCACAATTTTTGAGGGGAAGCTCCGTGCGTAACTCCTGAATTTTGTTGCATAATCCTTCCCAACGACTTTTTTGACTTCCGCAAGTGCATGAGATGAACGCCTTCTGTCAAGAGACTTGCTCATATCACTTTCCCCCATATTCCGCGGTTCTGAACCATCCCTGACCAACTGTTTCGTTCGCACCCAATTGGAGGTATGGTCTGAAGTTGTAAGATTTCCGTTTGTAGACCACTGAGTACATTACCGTGTCTACGGGTAAGTATTCCTCATACCACACGTTTTCACTGGACTTCGTTTCTTTATTCAGGACATTCCGAGCTAGGACAGGAAGTCCGTAGTTAGCGTACCATTTGAAGTCCTCGTTACTCATGACAAGTAGATGGTCTGATAATCTCGATCGCACTGCTTCGTCGGGTATGAATCCCTGTAAAGCTTGAACTATGTCATCGAATTTCACATGCGTCGATGCACTAAGTTCTCTCTCCTCCAGATGTACCATACCTTGGGTTTTAGCAATTGCGGTCCCTCTCTTCAAAACACCTACGTCTGGGACTTGACTTCGTTTTCCAGTCCTCTTAAGATCGCGGTTTAGCCTCTCAATGATGTATGGGCAGGTGATCCAGTAATACAACTTTTGCAAACTCCTCACTGGCAAAAGGAGGAGCCGTCCATCACTGAATGTGAGCATCCCCATCCTGTCACCTTTACCAAAGAAGATATCTTCTTCATGATTGATTTCCCGCTTCCTGTACTCAGATCTCAACGCACCCTTTAGACTGGTGCTTGAAATGAATGGGTAGTCTGTGATTCTCTCGCGTGAGACCGGTAGATCGACGTGTGATGTTGACTGCCCTGCACCCGGGTGGATGTACGTCTCTGCAAGCATGGTTAGTAGTTCTTTCTTTTCTGTCATTTGTTTTTTCCTCCTTACCATTTTCCGATAAGGTACTGCCCGTATCCGAAGTCGGTTCCCTCACCAACGTGGTAGATTCCTTTCGGATTGGTTTCAATATTCAATTCGGTCTCGAAGAAGAAGACCGTTCCTGGAATGAGGTGAGGACGAAGAGCTTTAGGCTCTCTCTTGGCGTAGTCCCAGCCACCAATCATCACAGGGTTGGGTAGGCATGCACTTACAGGAGGTGCACCAAACGTGGCTTCGAGCTCCTTCATGACCTCAGAATTACTGTAGCCAAGATGTGCAGGTGTCACGAAAGTGATCGTAAAACGGTTCCCCTCTCTGCATTCTGGAAAAGTGATGTCTGCGTGTTTCTCAACTGTGACCATTCGAGCCTCTCCTCCAAGATGACCGATTTGACCGTCTATACCGATTGTCTCGTTCTCGATCATCAAGAGAAGAGAGACCCCTTCCTTTGGTCTCACAAACTCCCTTGAGAAGAGCGAGTTTTCTTTCCCGGTCGTCTTAGTCAAATGATCCAGTGAGTTCCCGACCTGAGTTTCGAGAACCCAGAGGTCTCCCACCGCAATGATCTCGTTATCCTTGATGTGTTCTCCCCTAAGGATCTTCTCCAAATTGCTGGATTTTACAAAGCCAGTCACCTGCTTTACTGTATCGTCTTTGGACGGTTGTGGTAATCTAACTCCATCATGTCCAAGGTTACACTCAAAAATGCGTTCACTCGGTCTGAGGAGGTCAAAATCCCCGTTTTCAAACCTCACAAGGTTACGTGGTATGGGGAGCAGGAGGTCTCCTCTGTACTCAAGAAACGGTCCTCTGAACTTCATTCCTTTGAGATCTATCAAGTCTCCAACAAGTTCTCTCTCTCTGTCCGTCCATTTGGTTCCATCCCATCCGTTAGCAGTTGCCATCATGGTTCTGGCCATACCTGTTATGGTGGATGGGTATGGTGGAAAAACTGTCTTTACATCACTTGACCTCTCCATATCAAATGGAGTATTCGTTCTGAAGAATAGTCGATCTAATGGGCTGATTCTGTATGTTGTCATTGCACATTACCTCCTGTGTAGTTTTGAGAGAGGAAGCGGAGGAGATAGAGTCCATCCGAGAGAAACTTTGAGGCCTGTCCATCTGATCGACCGTGGTGGAGGAGAAGGTTGTATATGAAATCAACAACAGTATTATCCATCTCATCTCGTTCAGTACCATTTTCACGATTGGACGAAAGCTCCCATCGAAGAAGTTTTTTGAGGGAGTCTCCATCAATATCGAGCTCATAGAGTGTTCCGGGTACTCGATCCCCTTCATCGGCCAGTCTCGTGATAAGCTCCGAGACACGGTATATGAATGAAGACGAGATTTTCTTCTCTTTCAGAATGTCGCGAATAAACCCTTCTTCATTCCACTTTGTATCACGCATCCCTTCCCATGTAGAGTAGTAAAGCGAGGTTCTTCCCTGTCTCTTCAATGTGGAGATAGCTATGGATCCTCTGCCATTCCTCTCTTTGGCGATGTCGTCGATGAGGTGATGTGCCTCTTCAAGGGCTGCTCTAAGAGGATCTGTGAAGTTACTGAACACAACTCCCGCGGACATCGTGTAGATCTTCTCCTTAGATAACTTTTTTATCTTCTTCTCGTATTCTTTCTCGACATCCATAGCTGCTGGAATAACGGTTGTAAGGGGCATAAGAGCGAGTACATCATCACCTCCAGCATAGACAAGCACCCCGTCATACTTTTTGATGATTTTCTCAACCTCAGATGTAAACTTTCCGAGTACACAACTCAGTTTCTTGATATTTTTTAGTTTTGTACTCTGATCTGCCTCCTTGTTCAAATCTCTGAGCAACTCCCCGATACGATCTCCATCCATGATTAAAATAGAGTAGAAAGGACTGGGAGAACCATATTGCCTCTGGATGTCTTTCAAGCTCTTGAGGTATGTTTCCTTTATTTCATCATTTGGGAATTCCATATCGTCTGTCCCCTCCACTTTACTGGTGTAGAGATACTGGCTGTCATAATTGAAGCCGAGATATCCATTTTTCACCTTCGTACCGGGGATGTCCTTGAGTATGGTTACCAATGGTTCTAAGTGATCCTTGACATGGTTCAACCAAGGTTTAACTGCAATGTCAACAACGGACGCCCACCTCATGAACGACCGTCCGTCCGTGTTATTTCCCTCTGGGAGGAACTTGGTCACTATCTTGGGGAAAGCCCTCTTGACCAGACCAACCGCACTCAGTCGCTCGTTGTCTTTGAGATCAGGAAGTTTATTCCGGACTTTGCTCCAGAACACATCCTGAGCCTTCCTGTTCTTGGACCGGATGTATCCAGATATCTCGATCATATCATTCATCAGTGTGCAAGGATCTCCTCGGTAATTCCCACTGCTGAATTCCCTCCAGCTCTTGAGCATTCCCAAGGGGTTCGTGGTATTGTCGTAGACAACCCATGATATATTCCAGAAATTCTTAATCTGATCGTCCCATATCTGTTTGGTTTGCTCTCCCGCGTGATCAAGGTACTGAGCCCATACCATATCCGCAATCCTCTGCCATTCATCCCTGATGGTCTTTACAGTGTTTTTGGCAATTTTTCCACCATCACCTTCCACCTTGATTGTGAAGGTATTTGGAAGTGAGCCAAAATGGGGGATTTTTCTCCCGTTTATAAGATAATCGTAGAACTGGTTGCCCCTAACATGTGGAATGATGATATCTCTGTTCTGGGAGGCGTATTCCAGCCCTATTCCCGCAAGGTAGGAGAGTAGCCATGAGCCCGTCCAGAGATCACTGGTCTTCCTAGACTGCGCGATGAAAGGTTGAACTGGGGAGATTGATACAGTCACGAATTTCATCAGATCTCCTCCCATTTTAGCTCATCTTGGAATAAGGTATATATCGGGTCATATGAGAACGGAGGATCTGGATCGCTGTAGATTGGAGGGTGACTTCCCCCTTTCTCCTTAGAAAGTATCACCTCTATACTCGCACCTTTAGGAAGGAACTGTGACTCTAGAATAAGCGCTACTCCAGTGTAACCTCCACCGAATTTCACAACCTTGAAGAAGAGGGGGCTAGCCCTTCTCCTATCCTTAATCCCAAAGGAAACCTTGTCGTACCGCATGGGTTTCTGCCCCTCGATCTTCTTGAAAAAGTAGTTATGTGGCAATCCAAAGATGATTCGAGTAGGTAGATCAGACTTTGCATTCGTTGAATCTATAATATTCTTAACTGCTAGTGTGTCATCCTTGAAACTGTGCTGAAGACCAACTCTGTATTTCTGAAACTTCTCTCCATAATTTCTCAGGATTGCTTCACTATTCTTGTTCCATCTTGAAATAAAAACCCTGTTGGTTTCGGATAGCGCGGAATATGGGGGTTCACCCTTGGAGTATTTGTCCAAGAAGATCCTGATCTCTGATTTGAGAGCTTTTAGATCCGAGGGCAATATGACATTCAGTTCCTTGTTCGACAGCTCGATTTCACTCGTGATGTTGAATGAGCCAAATCCATCCCTCGAGTTACTTCCTAGTCCCCCAAAGAAGTGCAGAGCCCGAAGTGCATCAAGCAAACTATTCAGCTGCTCTTCTTTGAGTGAGTGGTAGTATATTCTGATCCTACTTGTTGATCCCGCGACTATGTAGTCTCCTCCTTCACTTTCGTCGAAGACCCCGTATGAAAGGTACTTCAGACCATTATTCTTGAGAATAGGATCATTATCAGTTAACTCCTTCGTCGATATGTTGTCGTCTACCAAGACGAAGTTGAGTTTTGACTGCTGTTTGGTTCTTCCAAAAATCGCAGTTTCACTCTTGTACAGTTCTCCAGAGCTACCTACCTTTGCCCACATGCATGCCCTCCACCAGAAGCGGAGAACACCGACAAAACTGCTCATTCGGAATTCTGCCTTCTTGTTGTATCCCCTGAGAAAGGTCGGCGTCGATAACTCGAACGTGAACGTTATGGATTGGATTTCATCTCCTCCCATACTAATTCACCTGTGAAGTAATGACTTAAAAATATTTTGTGAGCTATTTTAAGTAAAAAGGGATATTACCAGATAAATCAGATTTATACCTACTCCGTCATCTCCCTCACCCTGGGTGCAACCTCTTCACCGATGAGCCTGATGGCGTTCATGACCTGCTCCTGAGTGAGCAGGGCGTTGTCCATCTGGAAGGTGAACCTGTCTATCCCGCCGAGGGACTCGCTGTGCCTGACGATCTTCTGAGCGACCTCCTCGGGATCGGCAACGAGAAAGGCCCCGGTAGGCCCGTTCTGAAAGTCGAACCTGTCTCGGGTGACAGGTGGCCACCTCCTCTCCTTACCGATTGCGTCGAACATGACCTTGTATCCTGCGTAGTACTCGGCAACGGCCCTGTCCTTGCTCTCCGCGACGTATCCCAGTGAGTGCAACCCGACCCTCATCCCCTCTCGTGGGTGTCCTGCTCTTCTGTAGGAGTCCCTGTACAGGTCGACCACCTGTCTGAATCTACGAGTCTCACCACCAATGACGGCCACCGCGAGAGGTAGTCCAAGACGTCCTGCCCTGTCGAACGATGACGCTGTCCCACCTACACCGAGCCAGATAGGGAGCCTCTCCTGTACAGGCCGGGGGAAGATGGTTCTCCTGCTGAGCTCCGGTCTGAACCTCCCCTCCCACGTGACCATCTCGTGCTCCCTGATCTTGAGTAACAGGTCAAGCTTCTCAGCGAAGATAGCGTCGTAGTCGTGGAGATCATAGCCATAGAGCGGGAAGCCGTCTGTGAAGGAGCCCCTACCCGCGGTGATCTCTGCCCTACCGTTTGACAGCAGGTCGAGCGTGGCGAAGTTCTGGAATACCCTGACTGGATCAGCGACACTGAGCACTGTAACCGCGCTGCCTAACCTGATGTTCCTTGTCCTCTGTGAAGCAGCTGCGAGGATCATAGGGGACGCTGAGTCGAGGAACTCCCTTCTGAAGTGCTCACCTAGCCCGAAATAATCTAGACCGACTTTGTCCGCTAGCTCTATCCGTTTGAGATGATCCTCCATTGTTATGGAGTCGTCCTGATTGGGGTTCTTGCGTACAAAACTGTCTATTCCAATTTCCATAGATTTGGTAGCATTTCGCTACTAAAAGGTTTTGCATTCGGGCAGACCCTGTTTGCTACAAATAGATTTGGAGTCTAAGACTATCCATAGAATGGACTGTATAGGATTTCTGATTTGTAGAATGTACTAATAGTAGCTTTGTTCTCATGGACTGTGCGGGTTCTACCAAGAAAGCAGATAGACAATCACAATTCACAGTTAAGTACAACCAATTGGGATTCACGAATACCTGAGAGTTACTACTAGATATTTAGAGAACTCATCCAAAGACCATGAGCAGGAAGCCGATAACCCCACCCGCCGAGAAGGACAGCGTCTTGGTGAACATCCTGCTCCTGAATCTGTTGGCATCCTCGGTGACGAAATTCCCACCGCTATACGCCATGGCAGGGAGCACCATCTTAGAGCCGCTGGTCATCAGCCCTTGGGCAAGGAGGGCCGAGAAGACAACCATGACAAGTCCTGCGACCTGCAGGTCGGAGTGGAACGAGAAGGTCTCAGCGATACGGGGGAAGACCGAGGCGAGGTAGAGTCCGAGGAGGAAGGTCCCCATCCAGAAGATTGACAGAGCGGTGTAGTATCTCCTCAGGCTCCGCCTCTCCTGCTGTTTGATCCGATCGATCCCCTCGGTTTCAACAGCCACCCCGTCCCTTTCAAGCTGGAATGCGGTGGGCTCTCTCTTCATCAAGGGCTGAATCCTCTTGGTGCTATTTGAAGTGTTGCCCTTGAGAGATAGCGGATGGTAAGCTATAAACTAGCTCCTTGAGTGCGGGACGGCATGTACGTACAGATGTGATCTCTGGGAGAGTATTAACCCAAGAACTGATTAAGACGACAGACTGATTACTAGTGCGTTTTCGATCTCTTTAGTCTTCTCGCCAATGTGATTGAGAGCACTCCGAGAAAGACGACCATGCTAGAGACAGGAGCTTCATGAAGTATTGTGGTGTAATCATTGTCGTCGTGTTTGTACTGCAAGGATATATTCATTGGTGAAGACCCGGTGTAGAATATGATCACCCTGAATTTGAAGATATCGTCAGAGGGACTTAGTGGTTGAAGATATTTGTCTACCACATAAAATATTACATCATAGAATCCCTTCAAATCGAAGAAACCTCCCTCGCGAGTCTGATACAATGATTCATTGTATGATCCGAGGTCTGTACTGAAATTTTTTGACTCGTCGAATAGGTAGACGAAGGTCGCGTTTGGATAACCAGTGTCGTTGTATCCCTTGGAGAATATACCGACGGCCTCATCATATTTCCACTTTATATCAGTGTCGTTGAGCGAGATCACCTCCGTCTGGTACCCAGGACCCTCGAACGAGTAGACCCCCGTGTAGAATGGGGTGAGTTTGGCAGAACCCCCAGGGACAGAGAGGAGAACAAGAACTATTAGAATTATTGTCTGTACTTTCATACAATCACCGAATTGAGCGAACCTCCAGTAAAACCAGCAGCAACCCCAACGGAATACGCGTAGTTATAGACATCAAAAACATCTAGATACCCATATCCATATCTTGTTGCAAATGTACTTCGTGAGGATTCATGCAGAAGGATCTGGTAGATAACTGCTCTACCAGGACGAGCATACCTACCACTTTCTGCAAAATACCCAAGATTATAGGCGTAGTGTGCAATGAGAACTGCTGCGGCAAAGTACGGTTCGCTGAAGCTTGTTCCGACACCATATCTCCATACCCGTGCAGCACCCACACCATAAGGATAGGGGATACCATATCCGGGCATGACAAAATCTAGCGCGCTTGTACCATTTCTTCCATACCCATAGTTCGAACAGAATGGGTACTTAGATGCATCTGAGCACCGGCCGGG
>WAMJ01000252.1 GCA_015522385.1 Candidatus Heimdallarchaeota archaeon | reverse complement strand
TAGTATCCAGTCTGCACGATTGTCGTACCTCCTTTACGAGTATCACGCAATCTACCCCTCTACCCTACGATCTTTTCGCGAACGCGCACGTATTATTGCTCAGTTCTCCGTGAGGATCGCGCACAGGTTATGAAATTTTTGTAGAAAGACTTATATTATGTATTATGAATATTTCATTAGACAAATCTCGTAGAGGTTTAAACATGAAAACAACGAAACTACTTGCAATGTCGGTCGTAACGATCTTCATCGCTTCGATTTTCATCTCCGTGGGCTCAGCAGAGCCTATCGCACACATTCTCAAGGGAAAGCCAGGATCTGGAGGTACCACACCTCAGTCTATTCCTTGGGGAATAAGTCGAATAAACGCGGACACTGCACAGCAGACAGTCGACGAGAGCGGCGTCAAGGTCGCGATCCTTGATACAGGTCTTGATTTTGCCCACGAGGACCTCCAGGGTCTCTTTGTGTGGGGTTTTTCCTGGTATAAAGGTAATCGAGCAGTCAGCGCAACCGAATGCACCCCCGGAAACACCAGGGCTTGTGAGGACGGTCAGGGTCACGGAACCCACGTAGCTGGTACAATTGCGGCACAGGACAACGCAGTTGGTGTGCTCGGAGTTGCTCCCCAAGTCAGTCTTTACATCCTCAAGGTACTTTCAGACAGGGGTTCTGGTACATACACCGCAATCTCCGAGGGCATCATCACCGCAACGAACGGACCTGATGGTGTTGCTGGAACAGCTGATGACGCTGATGTGATCTCCATGTCTCTTGGTGGTTCAGTCGGAACCGCTGAGCTCGAGACAGCAGTCAACTACGCACTCAACAATGGTGTCGTCATTGTCGCTGCTACCGGAAACGACGGAGCAAGCTCTCCCTCCTACCCCGCAGCATACCCTGGTGTGCTCAAGGTCGGTGCCATGGACTCCAGCAACAACATCGCTTCCTTCTCCAACAGAGGAGAGGACATCTTCGCTCCCGGTGTCGACGTCCTGAGCTCAACCCCTGGTAACAACTACGAGTCTTGGGCCGGAACCTCAATGGCTACACCCCACGTATCTGGAGTTGTTGCCTTGGCAATTGCTGCTCATCCGGGCTTCTCCAGCACCCAGATCTTCAACCTCGTGGTTGGATCAGCTGATGCCTACGGGATGGTCAATGCAGCTGCTGTTGTATAAGGTTAGTCTCTCTCCTTAGCATTTTATTTCATTGTTGTATATTTTATTCAATCCCTTTCCGATTATTTCTGTTTGGGATCCATTTGATGTAACTTCTGTTTCATAATTTAGTGTTAAATAGATAATATTTTTTTTTTGTCATTTTATGTCCCCTATCTTGTTATGTCGCTTGTCTTGTTCTGCCTCTTGTCATTTTCTGCCTCTTGTCTTGTTCTGTCTTTTATCTTGTTCTGTATACCTTGATTGTGGGGGTTCATGGATGTAGTCCTGCTTGACAATAACTCCTTTTAGGATATTTGTTGTGTTCTTTCATTGGTGCAGTCCTCCGTCGTTGACCCCTATTCCTTAATAATGAGGTATTCAGTGGTGGGGTTATGAGATTCTGTCCTAGTCAGCCGAGTTCTGATCCCATACAGAGGAACGGTTTATTTCTCGGTTTTATTTCTCCAAATATCCTTCGTCTGATCATTGGGCTGATCGGAATGTTGCTTCCGGGTATTCTGGTTGTGGGTAACGGGTTCACGATCCTTGGTTCGATCAGTGCGTACTACTACAGTGTGATGCGGTGGTGGTTTGTTGGTTTCTTCATAGTTCTTGGCTGGATGCTCATAGCGTACAAGGGATTTCCTGGTTCGTATGACGATGCGGTGAGTATTGCTGCTGGAGTGTTTTCGATTCTGCTAGCTGTGGTTCCTACCAGTCCTTCTAACCAACCACGTGATTTTGTTGGCTGGCTTCATGTGATCTTCACTCTGCTGTTCTTTTTATCGTTGATCTACATGGCCCTCTGCCTGTTCACGCTCAATCCAGCTGGTAAGAGCTGGAAGAAGGCTGTTTACCGGCTGTGTGGTATTGTGATGTTTCTGGCAGTCGTTGGTATTGTCTTCTTCGAGATCACGGGCTTGGAGCTCTTTGAGAATCCGACATTCTGGTTTGAGGTGATTGGCTTCGAGTTTTTCGGCTTCTCTTGGCTGGTCAAGAGTGTCCCCTGAGACCGATCTTTGCATATCTCTTGGGTTGGGCGCTGATGGTGGCTACTCTCATTGATTTATCTACTTCTTGAGCCTGTCGAAGAACTTCTTCCTGAACTTGATGACCTTGGGCTCCACGACCATCTTGCAGTACATGTTGCTGTTCTTGTTGTTGTTGAAGTAGTTCTGGTGGTAGTCCTCCGCGGGATAGAACGTCCCCAGTTCTGAGACCTCTGTCACGATCTTGTTCTTCCAGATGCCCTTCTGTTCGAATTCACTGATGACCTCCTCGGTGGTCTTTTTTTGTTCCTCGTTGGCATAGAAGACGGCTGACCTGTACTGTGTTCCGACATCGTTGCCCTGTCTGTTCAGTGTCGTGGGGTCGTGCATGGTGAAGAAGATCTCGAGGATCTCCCGAAGGCTGATGACCTTGGGGTCGAAGGTCACTTTGACCACCTCTGCGTGGCCCGTGCGTCCTGAGCAGACGGCCTCGTAGGTCGGGTTCTCGACATGGCCTCCAGAGTACCCTGAGACTGCTGATTCTACTCCTCGGAGCTCATTGAAGATTGTCTCGATGCACCAGAAGCACCCTCCGGCAAGTAAGATTGACTCCATAGATAGCAGTGGGTGAACCTGCATTAATACCTTAGCTTGTATGAGTAGGAAGTCTGCTTCTGAGCTCACATATCGACAGAGATCCTTATTTCTAGGAGAGGTTCTTTGGTAATACCTAATAGAGGTCCTTGATTTCCACTCTGTAGTCTGGGAACTGGAAGTCCATGAAGTGGCGAGTGGTCTTTGGGAGGAATACTCGATCGCTCTTGGCTACCCGCTTTATCTCCTCTTTGGTGTACGGCCATGAGGCGATGGCGGTTATCTCCTCGGAGGTGATGGAGAATGCCAGCTCTGGGATGTCGGCGTACCTGATCCCGTCTAGCCAGAGTTCACGGACCGCTGTGAAGACCTGCTCCCTGTCTCCCAGTACTTTGAATTTTTTCTTCTTATTTCCCACCACCGCGGCGACCTCTCTCCTGTCCAGCATGCTTTTGTAATCTCCTTCTAAGGGTTCTACAGTCAGCCCCCTCTTCTGCAGTTCCTCCGCGACTTCATCTACTGGCTTCCTGACTATGGGGTGCCATGTGTCTACCTTAACGAGGTTGTCGTCGTCGTAGTCAAGGATGATCGCTGGTATCTTCTTCACTCCAAGCCTATTCAGGGCGGAGAACCGGTGGTGTCCGTCGAGAATGATGTGATCCTGTGTGATGAGTATGGGTGTTCTGAGGTACCCATCTTTTCTCAATTGGTCGACGAGACCTTCGTACTCCTTCTCGATCACCATTTCGTGGAGGTGTAGTTTCTCGATATCCACAAGATTGATTGGGAAGTCGATCAGCGGCTTGTCAGCGTGGTGGACAGATCTGATCTCCACCCTGTCCTCGAAGTCTCGTCCTTGCTCCATCTCAATCGAGGATAGGGTGTTACTATCTTAAATATTGTTCTGCCTGCATCGATTAGGTCGGTGGTCTAGTAGGGGAATAGATCTGAAATGCTCAGGGTAGTGCACAAATGGGCGTGGATACAGAATCTGATGGATCTAGATGATGGTCTCAAAGACGCGGAGTGGACTGTTCCCTCCGTGAGTATCCATCCTTCTGGTATGGCATGAATCTCTGTAATTCTTCTCCCTTACTTCCGTGGAATGAAGGTCTTGTGGCCGCACTCACTGCAACGACGGCCGAAATCTGCCCGGCAGAATGCGGCTCCACAGTTGTCACAGACACCCTCGTATGCTTCACCACAGGCTATGCACTTCGTCAAAGACGGCATCAGGTTGTTCTTGAGCATGGCGTAGCCGAAAGCCCCGAAGATAAGTATGAGAATCGCAGTACTTACTCCTATGATAGTTCGGGAGAAACTGTCGTCCACTTCCTCGGTTGCATTTGGATCGTATCCAGCAACTGAAAGGATCTTGACGTCGAAGAAGAGTGAAATGCCGGCGAGTTCACCTGTTTGGTATCCTCTTGCGGGTGGTACTTCGAACTTCTTCCTCTCTCCGATCTTCATCCCGAGTACTCCATCGACGAATCCGGGGATAAGTTTTTGGCGGTCGATATCAAAAGTTGCAGCGTCATTCTGGTCGAAGACATCTCCATTCTCCTTGGTTCCTACGTATGACATGGTTACCGTGTCGCCCAGTTCGATACCGTATGTTGGACTGTAGGCATTGACTGCAACGAATGCTTGACTACCGACGAATATGAGCAGTAATATTCCAGTGATTTGCGTTGTTCTGTTCAATAATTGGATATCCACAGTTGCATTTTTTAATCTATTGACCTTTCACTCCTCCACCTCATTGCTGTCGGATTGTGTCCAAGAAGAACCTCAAGTCTTATATTTTCCCAATTCCGACGGGCATTGTGGTCTCCTTAATCAAGTTCCTACAGGGCAAGCACGACAGTTTTCCATTGACCATCGAGTACTTCAGGATAGGGAAGGCAAGGGCGTTTATTGACGATATCTCTGACGAAGATCTTGTCATCGACTGGTCGGTCAAGGAGCTGGATATGATATCCGACATCTTCATCCGCAAGCAGTCAGATCTCACGGATGGCTATGTCCTGAACATCGACCTCGACGAGGACAACCTCGACCGTGTGAGGAGGGAATTCTGGAACCATCTGATCTGGGGTGGTCTTCCACCACATCCACTGTGCATCGTGGTCCCAGAGAAGAGGAGGGTTGGAACGCTATCAAGGGTGGAGGTACTCTCGGCTCTGAATCTTATTAGGCTGACGGATCGACCATGGGAGGTCTTCGTCAACGTCGAGGGTGTGGAAGACGAGGTGGCTGCTTGGCTGAAGCTTACCTGCATGACATTCGACCGTGGGCTGGTCAAGAAGCCTCTGCTCAAGGAGCTGAGTAAGGGCAAAAAAGAGGACTGACTCCTATATTAGAACTAATCGAGCGACTTAAATCCGCACTTTTAACCTATCAACTATGGTCAACATTGGTGATCTGATAGAACAAGGCTACGATGGATGTAGCGTCAGATCTATAGTTACTAATTCCAAGTTTCGAAAGGAAGTTATCAACGATCCTTCAGTTCGTGGAAATACCCACACCAAGGAGTTTGTCCTCGACAAGATTGCAGTCGGTGGCAAGGTCCTCCTTACTGGTCCCACCGGTGAGGCAAAGACCCTGTTTGCAAGGGTTCTTCTTGGGCACATCACTCGTGAGATCAACGACAGGAAATGGCACATCAAGGGATGCCCATTCCTCGAAGACGCTGGTTACATTATTAAGATCCTGAGGTACTTCGGAGAGAATGTCCTCAGCTCCATTGAGGTCATGCAGTCGCTCTGCCCCTACTGCAGGTCGAACATCGAGGAGGTGATCTCTACCCCCAAGAACAGGTTGCACCTTGACAACACCGCCTCTGTCCTCAAGGTGAGCAAGACGCTCCCTGAGAAACTGAAGAAGCTGGAGGTCGAGAAGACAGTTGTCAGGCAGTCACAGATTGACCCGAGGAATGACCCCGAGTCACTTTACATGCTCCTGGCAGGTGCAGAGAACCTCGAGCAACTCTTTTCCGACAAGACCAGCACGACCTTCGAGAGCTCAACTCACAAGGTCGGGACTCTTTCACAGGGTTTCATGGTGGTCAACGAGATCCAGAGGCTTCACCTGTCTCTTCTTGAATCCCTCATGGGCTTCCTTGAAGACCCCCAGGGTATCAAGTACAACATCGCGGGGCAGTCGGTCTATGTCGATGGGGTGATCATCTTCACGTCCAACGCACCTCTCACGGTCTTTGGTGAGGAGTCACAACCAATCATTAATCGTATTCCCGAGGTTCTGTGGCCCGCACGTGATGTGCAGAACAGGATTGCTATCGTCAGGGATATGTTCCAAGATCACCTCGTCGTCTCGAGGATGAACATCCCCTCCAATCCCGCCATGATCAAGCTTCTCGAGCTCTCGGGTGAGGGCAAGGTGGACTTTATCTCGAGGTTGGCCTATGAGTTCGTCTCCTATGTAGCCTCCGAGTCTATACCTGCTGCGGTTAAGATACAGGATGTGAGGTCGGAGAACCGGGTGGCAAGGAGGGACTTCTACACGGGTCTTGACGAGATCCACAATCCGCAGAGATCACCGCACATCGACCTGCGTACGTTGAACAATGCCATAGGTGAGGTGGTGATCAGGGCTTACAGCGATGAGGACCCCAATAACATCATCACATTGGAGATGGTCAAGGAGGCTCTTGAGCAGTACGACATCTCCCCCGCATTCATCAACAACGGACTGCAGGCAATCAAGCAGGAACTGAGAAACCACGTCAGGGAAGGCAAGACCTCCATCAGCGTCGAGGACGTCACGGAGGAGCTGGAGCAACTGAGCTCCATCACCGACGAGGATCTCAGGGCACTGGTCGTGAGCTTTGAGGAACTTGACAATTACGACAAGGAGACCATCGACCAGATATTCGAGAGTGTGAAGCCAAGCTACGAATCACTTCTCGAGGTCTCCTACCAGTAAGGGAACTTATTGGTGATAGGAAATGCCACACCGAATACGATGGTTGACGCGCGCGCACTACCAAGATCCGCTGGTGGACTACGGTTCCACCGAGTTCATCCTGCAATTTCAGGATGCAGCCTCTCTCCTCCGGCAGTGGAGGAATCCCCACCTTGGGAGATCCTCTCGGGAAGGGACGATCCTTGCGCTAGCGTCAAATGCACGGATGGCCTCTCTGAACATCCGTGAGATGCTTCAGACGACTGCTCTCTCAGCAGAGAGGGAGGAAGAGTTGGTGGAGCAGTTGATGGTCTACCGCTTTATGCTGGAGCGTACGCTACCCGAGGCACTGGAGCTCGTCAACGAGGATAAGCTTCTCACAGCGGAGGATATCCTAAAATTCATTCAGAAGCACATCAAGCTCATGCAGGAGGTCTACGGGCGTACCCTTGAGAAGGCTCTGTCAATCATGAACCAACTGGAAGAGATCACTGACATCGAGGTGAGGGATCAGTTTGGGAGGAAGAAGCGCATACAACGGAGTGATGTGCTCGATGTCATCGGGCGTGCTCTTGGCTCATTCCTCATGAGACAGGCGACGTTTCGACCAGTCGATGATGTGGACAATCGTCCGAGGGGAAGGGTTCTCGCTAAGAAGACATACCGGGCAGCCATGATGAGATCTGGTCGTGTACCCCCTAATGATATTGCGGAGCAGGATATCAGAGTGGTCAACAAGGACAGGTTATCACTGGTGTACTTCATCGTCGATGTCAGCCAGTCCATGGGCAAGCGTGTGTTCTCGGGTGGTCTTACTCGCCTTGACGGTGCTCTATTGACCTCACTGGGACTCTTCTACTACTACAACCTCACGAATAGGAGGAAACGCAGGGAATTCGATAGCTTCCAGATGCACCTTGTGCCAGTTGTGGAGCTTCCTTACGTCATTGAGGACAAGAAGAAACTCGAGGACTTCCTCTTCGCAGCAGAGGCCAAGGGTAAGACGAGGTTGGTTCATGCCCTCAACACAGTGGTCAGGCACGTCAAGGAGGCCCACAAGGACAATGACTACGATGTGCAGATCATCATGCTCACTGACGGGAGACCGAATGTACCGTTCGAGGGCAAGGTACCCGGATTCAGGGACAAGTTCCTCAAGGAGTATTTCAAACGGGAGTCTAAGACAACCAATACGGACAGCATCGAGTGCATGATGCAGCTCAATCAGTACTTCAACTACCTCCGGTTATCAAAGGACAGGGAGTGGAACATCTCTTACTTCCTTATGGCACGCGAGAAGTTCAGGGAGAGCAACCTCTTCAAGGATACTCAGGAGATGCTCAAGGGCATAACGCGCCCCATCCTCATCGATCCGACAGAGGTCGATAAGCTGGGTGCAAAGATCATCAGGGAGACGATGAGATGAGTGTGGAATCAGCTTACAATAAGGCGAGGAAGTTCCTCGAAGAGTTTCTCGGGTACGTTCCGGAGAATTATGTCATCAACTTCTTCTACGACGACACACTCTTTGACTCGGTGCTCCTGCAGACGATGAATGCGGGAACGCCGAATGCTGTCATCTCCTCTAACGAGGTGACATTACTCAAGGAGATCATCGATCAGGACTATGTTCCCAACGGCAGGGAGCTCTTCTTCGCGGGGAGAAAGAGCAGGATATATCTTCCAGGTAGCAGGGCGAAGATCCCGGAAGATGCGCTAACCGCGAAGTTTGTCCAGCTTCTGGCCATGAGTGCTCTCTGCGAAAAGACCGTATCGGAGCTCCCGGACATAGGGGACAAGATATTCAAGTACGACGCTATCATACGCGAGCTCTTCAATAATAATGTCTACGAGCTCGTCCGGGAAAGGGGATCTGCTTGGGCATGGCAGTACTTCCAAGACTTCGTCGCCAGCCTGCGTCTTCTTGCCAGTTACGACCTTGCGGACTACTACGTACCTCCTGACACTATGAGGGAGACCTCGGTGTTCTACAACTTCCTTCTGGAGATCAAGGAGATAACGCTCAAGCGGGCCAAGACCGAGCGGAAAGCTCCAATTTGGGAACTGGTTCTCCACGGATTCGGGACATGGGTGCTCAGAGAGTACCTGACCTCGCTGGACGAGCTTACCGCTGACAAGATCAAACCGCATCTGAAGAGCAATCTCGGTCTGGCCTACGGTGAGATCGGAGCTGAGTTCCTCAGGTGGAACACCGAACTTGAGGAGAATGAGGGCAGAAGTATCTTCGAGATAGCCTGCTCACTCCCGAATGACTACGAGCTGATCAAGCACTGGTCAAGAGGTGAGACCAAGACCCGTCTTGAGAACCTCAGGGAGAAGCTCTCCAACGAGGCAGTAGTCTGGCATCGATTCAAGGAGGGGTACTGGGCGGATCTCTGGCCAGTACGGGGAATTAACTTTGACAGAATTGCGGACCTTGTAGGGAAACTCCAGAGACGGAAGTACTCAAGAGTCTCCCAGCTTCTACTGGATAAACCAACCGTGGAGTACCACGGCAGGGTGATCCTCTCAGACAGGGAGGTCGCTATCTACAGTATTCAGGAGGACACGGTTGGACAGGAACAGCTCATTGTTCTGCGTAACCACCTTGTCGCCATGAAGGGAGAGTTTGCAACTCCCCTCCCAGGTCTTCCTGACGTAATCGTCTTCAAGAAGTACGCAGGGATGCACGTCGCATCCTATCTTGGAGTGAAGAACAGCTTCAACTACCCACGCTCTCCGTACGATCTACCAATTGTCACGAGGGCTGTGCAGGTGACCAAGAAGAGAGGTGCATACCTCTCCGAGGAGCGGGAGGAGACAGGAAAAATCGAGCTCGGTGCTGACTACTCAAATATCAAGAATCTGTCCGAGCCACAACGCAGGGCAATACAGTACCTGCTCAGACAACTGGAGGTCAAACAATGAGTCTCATGGAAAAGATCTGGAAATTCCTCGCCAAGAAGAAGGTGAATGATCCTGCTAAGGTACCTGTGTACAACTCTATTCTCCTACTGGGGAGTCTTGGCGACGATTCGGTTGTCGAGTTGTTAATCCCGTTCCTCTCAAACGAGGACACACTTTTGCGTAATGCTGCTGTAAGATCGCTCAAGCTTATCCTCGCGGATTCAGAGGAGAAGTCATCACACCTCATTGTCCTCCAAAAGAGATTCAAGGAAGCGGAGTTGATCGAGAGGCTTGCCGTGACCGAGGTCTTGGAAGTTTTCGACATCTCAACCAGAGAAGAGATGCTAAAGAGCTACCTCGATCGTGCAGAAGGCGACTTGGTCTATGCCATTCTTGAAGCTTTGATGGGTACTGTGGATGAAACGATCCTCGACCGTGCGCTTAAGATCGCGGAGAGCAAGGATCTACTGCTACGCCGACTTGCGTACATGGTATGGTTTGAAGGGCTCAAGGGAATGGATCAGGAGACTATGATGGCGTATGCAACCCCATTGATCCACTATCTTATTCGATCGACTTATGAGATGAAAGACGATGGATCGTTGCTCAGAAATGTCCTGTCCAATGCAAGGAAGAAGGATCTGCCATCCGCTAAGGCCTATCCTGAGTTCATCACGAGGTACCTGATCTCACTGATAAATAAGTGGGACTACGATCCCGATATCTATAGATCTTTGCACAACCTTGTGGTTCCGGCCTATTTCACCTTCAAGAAAGATGATGACGAGACACAGTTCATCTTGGTCTGATCCCTTATATATTCATGACATTGTTAGTGTAAGCTGAATCTTCTCATAATTGGTATGGCTGGATTAGTCTTGAAATCTATAATCTTCGCAACCTCCTCGATTATCTCTTCCATCCGGGGTGAGCACTGCTGAATTATTTCCTCCGATCGGAAGTCTATGGTCTCGTCCTCGTGCACCCTGAGAATCTTGTTGCACTCGTGGGCGTTGAACTTCTTTAGGAACTCCTCGGTTACCTCACTGTACACCTGTTTAAGCTCCTCCTCCTCCAGTCCCTGATCTGTCAGAATCTTCCCCAAGGCTGCAAGACTCCCAAGAAGTATCCCGCATGTCCCGGTCTTTGTCACTCCATTTCCAAGTAGGGTGAATGTATGAGTGATCGTGTCGCTGTCGATGTCGCTATATTTCCCTAGGATGGACGCTACTGTCGCTTGTGCACAGTTCAATTCTCCTCTCCTGTATCTCTCAATTGGCTCTAGGGTGTTCATAGCTATGAATCTCTGTTGTTTAATCTAAAAGCTTTTGATCGCATGATCTCAATTTGCTATAATTATTATCATATTTTGGCAGGTCATGCCAATTTCGATCCACAGTTAGGACAGAACATATCTCCGTCATCACACTTTGTCCCACAGTGGGGACAGGCAAGGATTGGCACCTTGTTTATCTTCCCCAAAGGTTTTGTGTCCATGGCCTTCGGTGAGTCATTGTATTTCATGGTAGTGTCTCCAACTCTGATCTTCTCCTTGAAGATAAAGTACAAACCGGCAAACACGCTTCCAATCAGGGCAAATACGACTATGGTGTTGAGACTCACGAGGCTATCTGAACCTACCACAACGCCTTCACTGACACTCAAATCTTCCTCTGATACGGTGGATGCCGGGGGTATATAGTTCAAGTTCACAAGGCTTCTCCATGCAGATTTGTATTCCACATCTACCGAACCGACTCTCTCGGTCAGAGTAACCTTTGCGCTTATGGTATAACTCCCTCTGCTTGCTCCTTTCATTGTAAATGTATACTGTGTTTCCACCTTGTCCCCCTTGTTTGAGAGGGAATCAGTTGATCTATCAAGGAATGACACCTGCCCTAGCTCGAAATAGTCCTGGGACTCCATCTTGACATCGAGGATTATGTCATATATCTCACTGACACCAGACCCTAAGGACACAAGCTCCAGACCAACGATAATTGGGTATGTTCCATCCGATTTGGTGAAATTGAGTTGGGAGAAGTACAGCTCAACCTGTGAGTTGTTATTGGTCAATTCCAACTGGGATGAAGTTTGCGCCGATACTTGTGTCACCATCATTCCTAGTAGGAGGAATAGTAAGATTACTTTGGTTCTTATTTTCACTAAATAATATAGACACACGTACGTTAAAATTTATATCGGTTTGCATGTGGTGATACAACCATTTCTCCCGTTTATGTACTCAGTATCTTTGTGAGAAACTGTCATGCTCTTGTTACTTCAAACCAGTGGATCTTGAACCTTATTCTTTTCTCCTTTTCTCACTTGATACTCTGATACAATTGACTATTTTCCAGAGTAATCATGTCAACATTGCTTTTCTTCCTGACCAATCGAATGTTAATATTCCATATGCCTCCTCATAATTTTATACTACCTTCTAAACTCTATGGCATTTACGGGGTAAATATAGGTATTTTAATGAGAAAATCTTTTCACACAGGTCTGAACAGAATCACACATACACTCCCAAAAAGTTATAACCTATACTTCGTAAACTTTACATCATATGAGCTCTAACCCTGCTTCGTTAAAACTGAATTCCTCCTACCTCAATATCCTCAGAATACTGGAGTTGACAGGATATCTCTACGCTTTCACCCCAGTGGTCATCGCACTTCTGTTTAACGTGGATATCCTGTTCAACCGAACAAAGAACGAATGGCTGTACTTCTTCTATGCACTAATTCCTGGTGTGGTTTTCCTCATTGGATTTCGAATCTACTTCGGGTACTATGACTACCGTATGAAGGTTGCCAACCATTTCTACGTACTTGCAATGATCCTCGGGATGTTCTTCTACTCACTAAATGTTAATGACATAGATCTTTCACTAGTTGTTAGATTCGTATTACTTGCAGTAATCGGCCTATCTGTTTTCTTCCTCACTCTTTTCGACACCACAGACAAACTCATTGTTGTGGCAGACAGTGTGCAGGCACTTTCATCTGGAGATTATAATCATCGCATTGAGGACAAGAACCAGCTCGGTGACCCTATATTCGGTGAACTGTTCAAAAGCCTGAACCAAGTTATAATGGAGACGGGTGCACTGGTCAGCAACCTCAACGCTACCGATGCTATTATCTCATCCACTAAGCAGCTAAGTGCCATCTCCACAGACATCTCTGCCTCCTCCGAAGAAGTGGCTTCATCAAGCCAGAACATGGCTGAGGTCGCCAATCAGCAGGCTCACCACGTCCAAGAGATTTTCGAGAAGATCGCACTTCTAGACAAGACGATCAACAAAGTTATTGAGCAGATCACGACCAACTCCCAAGTGGTCTCACAGATCGCTCTGCAGACGAATATCCTAGCCCTTAACGCAGGGATTGAGGCATCCCGAGCTGGGGATTACGGTAGGGGTTTCACAGTCGTTGCTAATAATGTACGGAAGCTTTCAGAAGAATCCAAGGCTGCAGCGGAGAATATCATATCTGTCTCACACATTGTATCTGAGACTCTACAGTCCACTTTCTCTACAATCAGAGATAAGATCGAAGACATCTCCGCACTCTCTGAAGAAACCGCTGCATCGTCGGAGGAAGTTGCCTCAGTTGCAGAGGAGATGACTTCTGCAATGGAGGAACTCAATCAGTCAACTGATCACCTCGCTGAAATGGCTAACAACATTCTCCAATACATGGAGGAAAACAATTTAACTAAGCTTCTCGATAAAGACTATAACTAATCTTTAGAGGGGCCCAATGTACCGAATACTTACCGCACTACAAGCAGACAATGACAAGGATCTGGTAGAATCCATACTTCGCGATGATCCTCAACTCAGAGCTGTCAGTCTCGGGAAGAGGGATACTATCCCTCCTCTTGACAGTTTTGATCTGGTTGTGATATCCTCCGATTTCAAGGGTGATGGGATCTCCCTTATTCCACAGCTTCTGAGGGAGAAGGTGATCCCAATACTCGTTCTTACAAAGGAGAGTGCAGTGGTCAATGACGAGCACCTACAGATCCTCGAGTACTCTATCGTTGACAATATCAGCCTTGAGGAGTTGGCCTCTGGTTCTTCACGGCACTCATTTTTCACCTACAGGATCAAGGTTATGTGCAAGTTGAATCTCAATGCGTTCCGAGCAAATATCCAGAGATCACTCAGTGGTGAGGAGACCACGTACAAATCATTACCAGAAAAGACAACTGTTCCGACCAGAGGTTTCAATCTCAAATCGGTGGTCGTCATTGGGTCAAGTGCAGGCGGTCCACAGCTGGTCCGGCAGATTCTTTCCCAACTCCCTGATCGTTTTCCCCCTGTGCTGGTTGTACAGCACATGAACTACCAATTTTCCAAGCTCTTCGCGGAGAGGTTGAACTTCTCACTGGGTAAGGACATACGGCTTGCTAAGGACAGGGAGACTCTAGTGGGAAACAGGGTCTATGTCGCACCTGGAGGGTTCCATCTCGAGCTGGAGAAAAATGGATCCTCTATTGTTACCGTACTGCGCAAAGATCCACCAGTGAATTTTGTCCGCCCATCCGTTGACGTTACAATCTTTTCCGCCGTCCGTGTCTACTCTTCAAATGTCATATCCATTATCCTGTCAGGTATGGGGTCTGATGGTCGTGAGGGATCGAGGATCGTGCGAAAGCTTGGTGGTAGAGTCATAGCACTCCGACAAGAGGATACTCCTGTGTACGGTATGAACAAGTCGGTAATTGAGTCCAATATAGCTCACAAAGTCGTGGCTCTGAGGGAAGTTATTCCGACAATGATGCATTTTCTCAACGAATTGTGAGCAACTACAGCAGAGAAGAGAAATCTTATATAGCTACAAAGAGAATTAACTTACATCGAAATGTTGAGTGAAAATAATGTGAGGATGACAAAGTACTTTTGTACTTACTGCTCGAAACAGAGGATTCTGAATCTTGATATGGCAGAGCATGAGCGATTGTTGTCCCTAAGTCCGAATGGTCTCCGGCTCTTCTCGGACATACACAAGTGCAAGGATTCTCAGATTGAGGCAGTCAATCTTTCGATAGACGCTGATTATAATATCAGGTCTCAGGAGCTTCTAAAAATTCCCGAGTACAAAGTGATGAATGCTTACAGCATACCCATGCCAAGTTTGAAGAAGAATCAGGATGACGCAATAACTATACGCATTACGCATTTCGAGAATCATGACCTCCGTCTTATTCTTGACAGTAGTATGCTCCAGATGACTATTATTGTAGGTGATATCGATGAGTCGGAGGATCCACTTTTCACTCAAACATCTACTTTTGAAGGAATCGAGCTCAAGTTCTACAAAAGTAAGAAGATCGTAGGTCCTCACCTCACCGAGTGGTTCCAGTTCTTCGTCGACACCTTGGAGATTCTCCCCCCCTCACACCTCGGAAACTTATTGGAGGTTCTGGACTACATATGCGAGAGGCATAAGTACGAGGTTCAAAATTTTGACAGGGAGTTTGTGAGAACCATCCTCGCATCACATGAGGTTTACGTTATGCTTAAGGATAATGTCTCTCTACAGTACCTCAAAGAGAGGCTCTCCCACGTGCTCCGAAGTGATGATTTTCAAATTGTTGATACCTATTTACAAATTCTTGAGGAAATGAAAGCCCCCTCCGTCTCTCATCTCCTCAACCTCAATGCGAAGAATTACATCCATCAATTGTACATAATCCTGATCATGGAGAAGGAAGGGTTCTTCCAGATTGACCGACCTGGAATTGTTAAAGACTGATAGAACTTGGATACCACGAAATTTTGAATTCATGATCTGTGCTATTTCCTCAAGGTGAAATTTTTGCCGAAACCCATTCCGTGGAAATTCAAAGAATTATATCAACTAAGGTGAAATGCCTCTCTATATCTATCTAAGGACTCTGGACTGGGTTGAATAAACAAGACGGCTTCAAATTTTTTCTGCTCAGTGAAGAGATCAAGCTGTACGAAGACGGTTTCTCCTTTCATATCTTTGAATCCAATCTCGTTGACAGTCTCCTTGAATGTTCTAAGTTTAAGCGTGGGCGAATCATGAGGTACCGAGTCGACCTTCATCATCTTGTTAATCGCAGCAATGTACCTGAGCATGATGGTGGATCCAATTTCTTGGATGAGCGACCGTTGCATCTGTGTCAGATCATCAACAGACTCAATTATGTCCTTGGTTGTCTCAGACATGAGCTTGATGAGGTTCAGGATGACGTCTACCTTCATAATCACCGTCAACCTGTACTTCACTGGTTTGTTGATATCTATGATCTCGTATCCTACCATCTCATCTGGTTCAATACCTGAGTTATCGAGGATATCTTTGATAGATCCTGCCCTCACGTATGGAACACTCATGTCTACCTCTCTCTTGAGAAACTTGGTCAGAGCGATAGCAGAATGACCTGCCCCCACGTTTCCAAGTTCTTTGAATGCTTCAATATCTTTCTTTGTGAATGTCATCTTCTGTCCTCCTATGCCAGTGCCGACGTATTTAGAACCAAGATCGGTTCTTGGTTCTCGTCGAATAATGTCCCATCGAATAGCTTTAGGTTACTCAATAATGGATTCAGAGGTCTAATACTGGCGAGTCTCTCATCAAGAACTTCGTCGACCACTAGTGCGTAGTATGACGAGCTACCTCTACAGACAAGAAGGATCTGCTGGGGCAGTTTGTCCTCCTTAGTACTCAAAATATCTGAGATCCTGACCACGGGGATATCACGGTCTATGAAATGGTAGAAATCACCCACCTCGGTCATGACCTCAAGATGCTCGATGTCGTAAGTCGAGACCGCAAATTTCATGTCTCCACTCCTTACAATCACCGACTTCAAAAGTGAATCCGTGTTAGGGATCTCCAGTGTGAACGTCGTGCCCTTGCCTGGTTCGGATCTCACGGATATCGACCCTCCGATCATCTGGATTCTCTTCTTCGCGGTGTATAGACCAATCCCTCGTCCTGAAATTGAGGCGTCTTCCCCACCCGTGGTGAACTTGTTCTCGAAAATAATGTCAAAGGGGTTGTCCTTGGGGACTGATATCTTCAGCTCTTTCGCTCTCTTCTTCAGATGATTGACATCTATACCAGCTCCATCATCCGTGATCTTAATGATGACTTTATCCCTGATCTCAGAGGCTGTCAGAGTGATTAGCCCTATCGGGTTCTTCTTTAATTTACGTCGATCGTTTCTCGGCTCGATCCCATGACTGACCGCGTTTCTTATGATTTGTGTGATGGGCTCGAGGATATTGTTGGCAATGAGTTTGTCTACGCGGATAAACCTCCCCTGCATGGAAAACTCCACCAGTTTCTTCTCCTGCTTGGCGATCCTGCCGACCATTCCCGGAAGTCCCGAGAAGATCTGGATAAGTGGGACACTCCTCAATCTCCTCAGGTCGTCTTGGATGTTCTCAATGCTGTTGTAAATTGAATTCAAGACGTCCATCCCCTTTGGGCTGAGGTCTGTTTCCAACTGGCTAAGTTGACCAGTAAGAATTGTGAGGTCATCACCTATTTCTCGAACATCTTTGAGCTTGACTCTGAGATATAGTTCCTCCTCTCCCGTAGTGGTTTCTGCATCCTCCGAAGCATAGACTGTGACACTTTTCACTTTCTGAATATTCTCTACCTGTTCTTTGACTTCGTCCTTACCCTCGTGTGTAGTAATTTCCACCTTTAGTATGTCAAACTTAGCATCGGAGACTAGGTCATCATTTGACGGATTCGTCGACTCGATAACTGCAATTTTTTTGATGCTGTTGATGATACTCAGTGCCCTTGAGGACATCATACTTCGCTTTTCATCAATCTCGATCTCGAGTGTCAATTTCCTCCCTGCCTTGAGAAGAAGGGATTCGAATCCTATCTTCTTGTCCATCTCTGAGACGGAAAGGTTCTCTCCTGCTTCGAGTATCCTTAGAAGGAAATTTATCTTATTCTTCGTCTCCGAGATAATCTCCATCAGGTCTTCATCTACCTCATCTCCACGAGAGTGTACGATTTCTTCGATCTCCACGACGGTCTCAGTGGCGGTGTTAAATCCCACAGCATCCATCAGACCTTTCATGGAATGAAGCTCAATTTTCAGTTTCTGGCTGATCTCCTTGTTGCTTGGATCTTCCTCATATATTGTTAGGAGGTCATTGAGCGAATCCTCGATCCTACGCATGTCCTCTATCCATGGTTCCCATGAAAAGTCCTGCATCTCTCTCACATCCCCATCAGTGCGCTATCCACGGCCTCAAGGATCTCATCCTCCTCCGCGGGCTTGATCACGAAGCTCATCGCACCAGCGGCCAATGCCTTTCGTATCATCGGTTCATGTCCGAGTGCAGTAATGATGACCACACGTGCATCCGGATCGAAGTCAATTATCTTCGTCAGGGCCTCGATCCCGTTCCCATTAGGCATCACAATGTCCATGGTAGTGCAATCTGGTCTGTGTTTAGCATAGAATGCTACCGCATCTTCGCCATTATCTGCTTCTGCCACAATCTCATGCCCAGCTGCCTCCAGGGCCTTCCTCAGGGTAGCTCTCATGAAATTTGAGTCGTCAACAATCATCAATTTTGCCATTTATAGTTCACCTATCTCCTCTATTTTGATATGTTCTCCATCAAGAACAAATCCATCCCCATCCATTAGATCTCTCTGCACATTTACAAGAGTTGATCCCCTTGGAATCGCATACTCCTCTCCCTTGTACTTGACAAACACCATTCTCCCGCTAAGGTCAAAAGGGTTCTTCGGGGAATCCGCCTTTGTCAGAAATTCCTCTACACCCTCTGTCGAGAAATACCGGTATGTGTTTTTACTAATTTCCACCCTCAGTAGGGTGACGTAATCCGTGAACCAGATCCCGTAGTTTGACTCCCCTATCTTTATCTCAATCCCCTCCTTATTCAGTTTACCAGCCTTAGTTCCAAGACCTTTCGACATCTGAACAGGATCAAAGTTAATTCCGACATGCTTTCCGTCCTCTACCATTTCATTAAATCCCAGTTCATTCAGTACCGGATTCATCTTGGCGAAGACCTTCTCCTCAACGTGAGTCCTTAAACTAGGGGTGGTGGTGATCTCGTCGCACAGGAGTGCGATATGTCCCGTTCCCACATCGGTCACAACTGCATATTGTGGATTGGAGTCTCTCTCCAACACCTCTCCCAATGTGATCTTTGGTAGGTCTGGATAGTCCTCTGGCTTGCCGATCTGTTCAATTGTCATATTGTTCACGAAGCAGTTCACGTCGTCAACTATGAGGTTCATGTAGTTCATCTCCTCCGAACTCTGCAACTCATCCAGCTTAAAGTCTCTTTCTCGGTGTTCTCTGCTGAAGAACTCGCGTATAGAGTCAAGGGTGAACATCTTCCTCTCCAAGCTGATGATGTCTGAGATAACCGAGTCTACGTTCAGATGGTAAACTATCCCCTCTTTATCATAGTACATGTTGTCGAAAAGGTAATCTCCAGTATAGTCCCCTAGTAGAACTTGCTCGAAATCTGCCATGTCAACGTTCTCAATGGTCTCGGCATCCATCATGAAGATTGAATCCCCCTTCTCGATCACCACATCCATGAGGGTTTGTCCGGTGACACCAAAATAATGTACGCTGTCTATTGCCAGTATGGAGTCGTCTTCAAATTTGTACAATCCTCTAATCCACTCCTTACGAGATGGGTGAGGGATGGAAGTCGGTATGCTCTGCAATATCTCACGGACAAAATCCCGATCTATCAAAATTCGGAGGTCACCGAGGGTCATCAGAACTGCTTCTTGTGCAGTTCCCCCAGTATTCATCTCTATAGAGGGTGCTGATCTGAAGGTGGAGATCTCGTCCAGTAGGCCGGTATGGTCAAGCTCAGGGAGTTGAACATGAACTTCTTTGAGGTCCCTCCGGATGGTCTTGTAGAGATTCTTGAGCTGGATGACTAGGTAAGTCACACCATCTACATCGCAATATTCAGCGGAGGGTAAATGACCGCTGAACAGATCTTTATGAGGTATATCTATATCTATTACCTCTGGAAGTGGAACTTTCAACGAAAGGTTCTCCCGCTTGGCAATTTCTAGAATAATCTCCGGCACCCCCTCCTCGGGGTGCAGAGTGAGCATTCTCCCTAGATCCACAAGTAATGACACTCGGTTCCCTGCTGGGCTGAGTACCCCCTCGATATAGTCTGGGTAGTGATTGAGTTGCACACTCGCCTCGCGGTACGGATGGAACTCCACAGAATTGTCCAGTTCCAATAGAACCTTGATCTCTCTGTACCGAAGAACCGTGTACTCAACCATTACTCCAAACCTTCCCAAATTGCTTTGATGTCAAGAAGGGGAATACTACTGTCATTCGACTGAACATAGCCCTTCACCCACTCCTCTGGGAGAGAAGTACTGCCTGACTCTGTCTCTACTTTTTCCAATGCATTCGGGAGCTCGGAAAGCTGGACTGCGTAGAGGTTGTCGACCGTGTTCACAAGGACAACGATTTGAGGTGGCTTGAACGGGATTGTAGGATCCAGCAACCTTTCGAGATTGAGGAGTGGATATGGTTCCTCATCGATCTGGATCACACCCTCAACACCTGGTGGAGAACGGGGAAGTGGCATCAGATCCTCTGCAAGATCCACTTTCTTTACGTATTTCAGCTCAATAGCGACCCGCTCCTCACCTACATTAAAGGTAAGAACCTGTTGATCGACCTCCAAGAATGTATAATAATCCGAAAACATACTCTTGCGCTCCCTAGTTTTATCTACTCTCTATTATTCGAGGCATCACTTTTAACCTTTCACCTGCCTGTGGAAAAATTTTGTAATTCTCGAACGAAACGGGTGCATCGTCATGATTCCAAGGGCAAATTTTTAGAAGGATACATTCTGATCAAAGTTAGACAGGTATCAACTTGTAGGGGGTATTAACTCAGCCTGGTTAGAGTGGTCGGCTCATAACCGATCAGTCACCGGTTCAAATCCGGTATACCCCATTTTTCGGAATATACAATCTACTGTTCATTGAGAGATAAAATTGACCAGATTTCTCTTTAGAATCTCTTCCCCTCAATTCCCAAATTCGCTCTTCCAAGGTCCTAATTTTCTCCAGAATGGTTTTCCCATCTCTTTGAGAAGTTGGGCTATGTGGGTGTTATCGTGATACACCCATGTCGACAGGAGGTTCTCTACCGTTATCAGCCCAAGTGTTTCGTGCTCTGCGCTCATCTTTAGATCCTTCTCCGTTATGTCCATATTCCTCAGTTCGAAGATATTCTGTTGCCTCAGGAGGTCAAAGTTGTCAAGGAGCTCAAGCAGTCCCTTATCAGTGTTCGGATGTTTCTCGTCGATATCGAGAATTTTTGAAATCTGCCCCCTCTGGTTGAGAATCATCCTGATCTTTGGCAACCACTCGGTCTTCTCTCCTTCAATGAGGTGACTAACTATTTCCCTCACCCTCTGGTCATCTCCCTGCATGTCGTCCCATCCTCTGAGGATGATTCTAATGATAAGTGGGGTCTTTTCTAGGGTGAATATACTCTCTTGCAGCACTTAGTTCTTTAGAACAAATCTGAGGTTAAATCTTTGTGGAGGTTGTATATCTAAATTTATAGAATTTTTGATATCACGTTACGATTCTCCATTAGTGACGTATTAACGTCTGGGGGTCGAAAATTGTCAAGAAGCCATGTTTTTTTAACCAAGAGCACGAAACGGGCTCTAATGGACGAACACGACCATTCCCCTACCAGCGCACCGAGAGCTAGATTGTTCTTCGTACTGATCTTCACCACGACATTCATGGTGATAGAGTTCGTTGCTGGTATACTCTCCAACTCGCTTGCTCTACTTGCTGATGCAGGTCATATGCTCAATGATGTATTCTCACTGTCACTGGCCCTAGTCGCTATCAAGATTGGGACATTTGCCCGTAGCTCGAAGATGACCTATGGTTATCGAAGAGTAGAGGTTCTTTCCGGTCTGCTCAATGGGGTATCTCTGTTAGCAATTGCGGGTTATATCATCTATGAAGCCGTGGATCGCTTCTTCTCATCCTCGGTTGAGATAGACGGTCCTCTGATGATGAGTGTCGCTTTCATTGGTCTCCTTGTCAATATCGTGGGGATGTATATGCTGAATGAGCACAAGGACTCTGGGGTAAACATGGAAGGTGCTTTTCACCACCTTATGGCTGATCTCCTAGGATCTGTGGCAGCACTCATCGCCGGTCTGGGAATCATCATCTTCAAGAACAACATCTTTGACATCGTCGCCAGCATTCTGGTTTCTCTGCTTGTATTCAAGAGTGGATTCTCCGTGACGAAGAAGTCTGTCCTTGTTCTCCTCGAGGCCTCCCCGCTTGAGGCAGACAAACTGGTTGAGTCCATCATGGATATTGAAGGTGTGATCAATGTCTGTGACTACCACTCATGGAGAGTGACCAAGGGTGTAGAGCTCTTTACTGCCCATCTCATCCTTGAGAAGGATATCGATTTCCACGCTGTGGTGAACAAGGCAACTCAACTCGCTTCGACCTACGGTTACACACACACGACATTCCAGCCTGAGTTTGAAACCTGTGCGGAGAATGAAGAGCATCTTGTATGCTAGGCTGACTCCAATAAAGCTTTGGCAGTCATAGATAAATAGCATTGATTACTGTGTTCACTTTCTTTGAATGATTACGTCCTCTAGTGAAATCAGTTAATGAAAAAGTTGAATATGATAACTAGTTGAATGGTGTTTTTAGATAAAGGTCTCTTTTGCAATGTTCAGAATCTGGGGGAGGTTCTCCTGTACCATGTTCTTGTTGAACTTGACAGTGTCAACATCCAGTGTGATACCAGTCTCTGCAGGCATGAACTTCAGGAGCGAGTTGATCTCCATCTGTTCAACACCGAGGGTGGACGCGAGTTCCTTCACACTTATCGAGTCAGTTGTGGAGGCAATCGTTAGGAGCTTAGTGGCAGGATTGTCGATGACATTGACAACACTGAGATCCCCGCTCTTGAGTTTCTCCACGTCCAGGCCGATACCCGCTAGTTTGTCGAGGAAGCTCGTGCCAGATCCCTTCTCACTCTCATCGGAGATGAGGCTCTCGATCTTGTTTTCCAGTGAGAGCTTCTCTTCGATCTTCTCCTCCACGAGGTCAAGAATGTCGTCCTGCGTGATCCCCTCCCCAGTCTCGATCTTCTGCTCGATCTTTTCAATTAACTCCTCACCCTTCTCCTGCATCGTTTCACGAAGCTCTGCACCTTTCTCTTTCACGAGGTCTGCGACCTTCTCAGAAACCTGCTCAGTGGCGTCGGAAATCACTTGCTGGAGGTCAGGTGCTTCTCCTTCTCCAGCCACCATATCCGAGATCTGATCCGCTTTGTCCATAATCTCTTCGAGTGGCTTGAGGAGATCATCGAGGGTCTTTCCTTTGAAAATTCCCCATTGCCTCTGGACGAATGCTATCGCTCCGAGGATAGTGAGGAATACAAGGGAGGGTATGAAGAAGAGATCCAATAATGGGAACTCTGCATATACCGGTGAGGTGTCGATCTCTCTTATTATCGCAAGGTATAGCCCTGCATGGTCAAGAGATGATAGGCTGGCCATGTAGGTAGTTCCGTTGACCACCATGTACTCATTGACGTAATTATAGAATATCACCTTGTTGAGAATTGCGCTGTAGTTCTCTGAGACCAACTCAAGGTCTGCTACTGAGGTGTTCAAGTACGTCTCGTTCCATCCGAATTTTGGAACATCCAATCTCGAATGTGACCTGAGTTTCTGCCCCGAGGTGTAGAGGTACACGGAGGAACGGGGTGAATTACGAGCAGTGTTCACAACGAGTGAATCGAGGGCATCAAAGGTGATGGCGAAATTTAAAATACCCAGTGACTGGTTTCCAACAAATACATTTTGGGCCACCTGGATCACTAATCTGCCGGTCAATTCGTCTACCTCTGGTTCGGAGAAGTAGAGCCCATCGGATGCGTTCCCCCTGAAGAACTCCTCGATATACCATCCGTAGTCAAGTGGATCGTATCCCGTGACATTCCTTTCCACGTATGGATAACCTCGAACAACACCGTTGTTGAAGACCATATTCATCCAGAGGATCTGTGGGTAGGATGAGTAAATTGAGGGCAGAACCAAGTCAAGGTTAGAGCTCCTCTTTATGGTCTCGTTGACATCTGACGTCCATTTTCCATAGGCAGGTTGCGTGTAGACGAAATAGGAGGATCGTTTGAAGTCGACCTCCATGTTATGCTTCTCTGAGAATTCGAGATCAAGATCCTTTCCGTCGATGGTCTGATTGATATAGTACGATGGTAGCGAAGTGGTGATATTGCCTGTCCAGAGATCCTCTAGATAACGTTCAATAGTCACTGATGCCTGAGCAAACTGTAGGAAGTTCTGCTCAAAACTCTCCTTGGATGCGTTGAGCAAGAGACCTTGGTTCTGACTGATAGTTGTTAGATAGTCACTGTTAAGTTCAATCTTGCTGGTCTCTGACACGTAGAAGAGTGTGACTCCGAGGAAGCCCATCCCGATGAGAGCTGGGATGAGAGAAATTGAGAGGATCATACTGAACTTCTCTGATCTCTTGGACAACCTAAATTTCTTTATCTTGATCTTTGGTAACTTCATGACTTATCCTCCTGTTCCTGCTCTTCTTTCTTCTCCTCTTCCTTTTTCTTCTGCACCTTTTTCTCCTCCTCTAATACAAAGGGTGCAACCACCGTGACAATTGCAATCGTGAGGATACTGGCTCCGAGAGCAGGAGCTAGCACAATTGGGGAAATAGAGATAAACTCCACCTTGGTATCTATATCGGGTGGTAGGAGGTCATTGAATGACACCACTGTTGCGAGGATGAGACTGGTGGCTCCGAGAGGAGCAAGTGCATAGGTTAGATCCTCTCCCCTATCGTTTGTGACGGTGGTATAAGTGCTTATACCGAACTTCGCCTCTGAGAGAATGCTGCTGAACTTCTCACCTCCTTCTTCGAGGGTCTCGATGTCAAGTCTACTGTTCTCCTCCGTCCAGTCATCTATTGGAATTGACAATGTCTGAGGGTGCATCACGGTGATCCCACCAGAGTCGATTACGAACCTGTACTCCGAGGGGAAATTCTCCGCCTGCTTCACATTGTTGACAAGGAAGTTAAGTGAGAGTTCGATCTGCATGACTCCCTTGAACTCTCCCCTATAGTACACGGGCTGTGAGACGGTCATGAGCTGTCCCTTGCTGACCTTCCCGAAATAGGGGGTGCTCCACACGGGGTTCTCATTGGGTTTGACCTCTGCAAGGACACTGTGGTACAGCGGGACGTTCTTGGTGAAATTCTCCGTGGAGTTGTACCACGCGGTGTAACCGTTCGTGACATTTGCAATGCTAGTCAACAGGTCGTAGTCCGCGTCTTGACCGATAGCGTACATCATCAACTCCGCATTTGCTAAACCGTTAGCTCTACCGATCTCCTCGACGATCAAATCCTTGTCTGTAATACCAGTAGACGCTTCGCCATCGGTGACAAAAACGACAACTTTCTGGTGTTTCGGATTCCCGTAGGTAGCGAGGATTTCCAGAGCCGTGTTCATCCCTGCGAGGATATCTGTGGTTCCTCCGGGGATGATGGTGTCCAAGAACTCGTTACTCTGTGCAATGATCTCGTCATTTATGGTGACAAGGTTTGGCCTAAACGTCTTCACGGTATCCGAGAAGGCAACGATGCTGAACCTGTCCGAACCTCCAAGATCCTGTATGATCTCCTTCGTGGAGTTCTTCAATGCCTCTAGCTTTCCACCTTCCATGGAACCAGACCTGTCGAGGACGACGACAACGTCTTTAACACCAGATATGGCCGCAGGATACCACGAGGTCTGGGTGTGGTCGTATTCTTTGTCGATGATCCTGAATGGATAGGTAGTAACCACACCATTAGCAAATCCCATGGTGACCTGCTTCACGTCCGGATTGGATGCAAAGAGGTCTTTCCACAGAGGATCAAGACTCGCACCGATTGTCACGGTATCTCTTACGTCATCACTGACGTGGAGGAGTGGGTCATCCGTCTCGAGCTGTGTGAGGTACGTCTCTTGGTATGACTCGTTAAATGCCCACGGTGCAAACTTGTACGCAGAGGCATTGTATGAAATAAACTCATTTCTCTCCGTATCTAGATAGAGTCCCGGAGGGCCTCCTGAGATGTTCACGTTGTTGTAATAGGTGACTGGGTCCCCGAGGTACTCCTCGTTGTCATAGACCGACCTCAGAGCATTAACCGAGGATGTCAGGACTCCCTCAAGTCTATTCAACTGTGACGTCGTCTCCAGAGCAGCATAGTTGTTCAACCTCCAGACCTCGCTCTCCGCTTCATCGATGATTGTGGAATTGACCGCAATCTGCGGAAAGATCACCGAGTAGTACCCGAGTCCACCAACAATCAGACCGGTGAGAATGAACGAGGTGAGGAGTATTCTCTTCCTCATGACCTCAACCTCCTGTCCTGCTTGATCTTCTCGAACTTATTCTGGAGCTTGAAATATGTATAGACAAACGGTGTCTGCGCCCCAGCAAGAAGCGGTCCCTGCTCAGTGAGGATAGTGCTAAGGTCTCCAAGATTCAGAAATTGGTTCACGATGGTGATCGCACTTCCGATGAGTACGCCTCCAGCCCCCAGCTTCTTGATTGTATTCTCTTGGTCCTTCGTAACTCCTAAACTGCTCTCGCCCTGAACGATGAATTCGAGTTCCTGCTTACCATAAGGCTCAGTCTCCTGCGCATCTAGGTACTCCTCGTTCTCGTCAAATAGGGGTGAAGCCAGTGCGAGGATCTTCCGACCGTCCTTCCCTGTAGGGGTCACAACAATCTTCGCCTGAGCCTTTTCTCTGGGCTTGATGTGGAGCTCCAGCATAGGTGGTGAGATGTTGTCCTGCCCCTCAAAGGTCACCCGAATTCCAGGAGTCGACGACGGATTGTACACCGTGAGGATGATTGGGTTGGGGACATTCTGCTGGAACTTGGCAAGTGGTTTGAAGTCCACGACGAAATGGTTTGTCCCCGGCGTCACCTCCTCTTTGAGAAGATTCAGCTTCCTCAGGGCGTCGTCACCCTTGATCCCGACTATCCATGAGCCAATGATGATCGCGATACCAGGGGCTATGAGGTCTGCATTCGCGATCGCATAACCCGGTTCTGTGAATACCTTGAATCCCTGAAAGCCAAGATAACCTATACCCCCGAGAGTCCCAAGCGCCATGGCCGTGTAGATCACAAATTTTGCCTTTCCGGCATACCTCTCGATCAGCCGGTTCATCAGCTTCTCGGGTAGCTCTTGGATCTTCTGATCCTCGATGTCGTTGGAAAAGCTCAGCTTCATCTTGTGCTCATCGGTAACTTTCGTGGCATTCCTGTACATGAGAAGAACCACGGGGATGAAGAGCCCGACCTCGATCATGATCGTAGAGAAGACCAACTGTGCACCCCCTGTAATAGAGTTGATGATCTGATCTGGATTGTTGACTAGCTCAATGACCTTGTCCCAAACCACTCCTGCTCCGGCCACACCGAAGTTCAGACCACTGAAACCCAACAGCGTGTTCATAAAGCCCTGCGGGTCACGTGTCTTAGCCTCCAACTCTACAATCGTATCCTCCGCCTCGATGTGTCTGAACTTAGGCTTCATCACAGGGAGTATCCTGAACCTGGCGTTGACAACCTTCTGCTTAGACGGAAGGACGAAGAAAGACTGTATCCACTTCTCCCCCTTCTTAAGCGGAGGTGTCTTGTCCTTCATAGGGGTGATCTTCGTCGTCGCCACCCCCTCGATATTATACGCTGTGGGCTCATCCCGCAAACTCCTGAACACCAAGAGCACAGGTACCCACTTCCCCTGAATCATCGAGCTCTCAGGCAATTTAACCGATAGAACCTCGAGACCAGGCTCAGAGTCAGTAATCTTCCAATTGACCTGCTTGAGCAACGTCTCCAGAATCTCCGCCTTCCTCTGCTTAAGCATCTGAAAAATATCATACGAGATAAACATCACAGGAAGTGTAGTCACCAGCACTATGGTGTCACGGATGAATAGCTGAAGGAAGAATACCGTACCCCCTGCAATTGATGCCCCCTCTTGGATCTGCGATCCATAAGCGTAAAGGAAATTACCCGTCATGCCTACCCCGATCACAGAGCCAAGAGTCTTCCGACCAACACTCGCCCATTCTTGCAGACCGAAAAATGTCTGCTTCAGGTTCTTTGGCAGAAAGTCCTCGCCCTCGGGAGTCCCGAGGAGCCCTGCAGTCAAAGTCCCAATCGACAAAGACGCAGCGTTGAGGAGCACACCAATACTATATAATCCATTTATCGGCTCTCCTGTAAGGACATTCTTGAACTCGTTCGCTAACGACCCAAGGCCAGCCGCCCCAGCACCAACTCCTTTCCCGAAGATAATCGCACCTGATGCAGGTATGAAAATCCCCAAGTTCTGCCCAGAGATCTCTATCCCCGGGATAACCGTAAGGTCAGGAGCTATGCTCTCTATTGTTGTGAAGACAAATGCTAGAACAACCGTAGCGATCTGTTTCGCCCGGCTCTCTATTGCCTCCTCTACATTGGACACTCGTTCCATACCACTACTACCTCTTATAGCATTTAAATCATTTCTAGATCGTGTTCTCCTCGCTTTTCTATTTCCGACCTTAGCTGGCAAATAAGTGACCATTTTATACCTATGTTAGGTTAACCGAAATCTGCGTAGAAATAATAGGCGAGTCAATCGGTCAAAATAATGACATTCACTGTATTGGTGCTAGAGGCTGTATCTTCCAGAATTCATGACCCAGCCGGGATTTGAACCCGGGTCGGCGGGGAACTTCTGTTCCTATAATTTCTATAGGAACATTGAAAGCCCGCCATGATGGACCGAACTACACCACTGGGCCTAGAAATTCCGTATTTTGGAACTTTACATTGCCAAAATATAAGGAATTCAATTGGCAAATTTACTTCGAGGCTGGTGGAACTTAAAGCTTATGAAAACGGCCGCGACTTGGTTCTTAAAATGAAGCTATAGATAGGAGAATATTTCGTTATTGTGCATAAATCCTCCGTGATCCTGATAGACTTATAATGTGGAGTTGAGATATTCTCAATCAATATGAGCGAGGACAATCCGTACAAGGACATGGAGGGTTCGGAAGTTGTTACCCAGAGCGACGAGAGCCTTGGAGTTATTTTTGACTTCGTGATGGACACAGATTTCAAGCTGAGGTATTTTGTTTCTCGGTATGGTCATGAGATCTTCTTGATCGAGCCGAAGCAGATTGAGTTAGTTGACGGGAAGACGGTTAGGTTGAAGGTTCCCAAGCGTTATGTCAGGCTGTACGAGAAGGACGAGCCTGAGTGGATATCGTTCACGACGCTGAGGACGAAGCAGGTATTTGACAATGACGGTGAGAAGATAGGTCAGATTCAGGACGTGATTTTCCACCGCGACCAGCACATTTCCTTCATCATCGGAGGTAGTGGTCTGAAGCGTTATCTGTCGTACTTGGGTATCTCTGCGGATGACATGCTTGTTCCTTATCGTTACATCAAGTCGGTCGATCAGTATAACATCCTGTTGTACAAGAGCAAGGTAGAGCTGGATCGGTTGTTCAGGGGTAGGCCTGTGACGATGAAGACGTATCTTAGTCACGAGGCTCAGCAGAAGTCGAGTGAGGAGGCTGAGATTCAGCTTCATCGAGATTCATACGTGCAGTTGGTGTACAACCGGTAGTTAGTTCTGAGTGTTCTAGGTTATTTCCAGACTTCCTTGTTCTTCCATATTGTGTTCTTGGGGGCAGGTTCCCCGACTGCTGTAGAGCATATCGATTCATCTGGATCATGGAGATTGCGTAATCTGGAGTTGTGAAATAATCTAGAGCAGGGCGATCTCTTGATCTGGAGTTGTGAAATAATCTGGAGCAGGGATACAGAGTCATTTGCTCTAGGTTTGGCGTGTAGAGCTCTAGTGGACAAGTGAGAATATTTCTCTATGATTTGGATCTATGGGGTATTATGAGAAGAGGTCGCTCTTTCCCCTGCCGATGAATCCTATAATGAATTCTCTTATCTTGGTGTTTCGTGATCTCTTGTATATCTTTCTGAGGAATGGGTCATCGGATGCGATGTCCCGTGCGACTTCCTCCCCTAGTGGGGTGAGATTTAACCTCTCTTCGTGCTCTGACAGTTCAGGGTTTTCAGATCTCACGACCAGTCCCTTTTCTACCAGTCTGCTGATTATTCTTGACTCGTTTATGGCATCATACTTGCTCACCTGTTTGCTCTTGTACGATGCTATATCGGTAGAGTTTGGTTTTCCTCCTCTGTTTACGATGAAGTCGCGGAGCATGAGTACCCTGCTTGCCTCTTTGTAGGTGAGTTTCTGATAGGTCTGTATCTGAGAATGCTGTCCCATGACTTGGTTGATTTCGATTACTGGATCAATTGGTAGTCCTGCCTCGCACAGTTTGTCCACGGCATTCTTGAGAAGTACTTTTGCATGAAGGATCTTCTCCTTTGTCTCCCTGTCCCCCTCTTCCATATACATTCGATCAAGCCATTTGGAGAGATTGACATAATCCATCTAGGTTATCTACTGATTTTATGGCATAAAAGACTTGTGAATCGCCGTTTAATCGTGGATTTCTGGGATAATTCGTGGATGGTGATTCACCTTTCATATATTGACTATCGAATCTACCGCTGAGGCTACAGGCACCTTCTGTCTTCTTATGGTTCCGACCTCTCTCTTTGGTTCTCTGAGTATTCTATGAATGTCGATTATTTTTTTCAGGATAGATTTCACATAACCGTGCTAATAGCTACATACTGTTTTTTAATACTGTTCCCTCTGAATACTGTATGAGGCGTTTACCGAGGTGGGTGTATCATTTTATTGTGCTACTTTTTTTCCTCACCACCTCGATGAATTCATTCTATACTCCATTTGATGTTTTCGGTCTGTATTACGGGATATTTCCGTACCCCACAAACACGGTGGTCCTTTTGCTCATTCTTCTCCTTCTCTCTTGCTCCTCATATGCTTTAGATTTCTTGATCTCCCAGTTCAAGATTTCGAGGGGGGTCTCTACTGTAATCTCCACGAATCTGGTAGTTGTGGTGTTCTCGCTTCTCATCTCGGTAGACTACGTCATTGGGATTGTCTTCTCGTGGGGTGTGATAGGTTTCTCATTGATATCCATGATCCTCTTGGAGCGAGACCGAACGGAGTCATTCCTCAGCAGGGTCTCTGTTTTTCAGGTCTTTCTCTTTGCTACTGCGATGGTGATCACACTGGTTAATTATTCTATCTGGTTCATCAGGGGGCGGGAGGGTATTGAACTACCGATTAGATTCATAAACGCCTTTCGGGACATACCTGTCGAGGTTCAGATGGATAGAGGGGTTTATGCTCAGAAGATATTCAATGCTACGCTCATCACCTTTACTTTTAACGCCCTCATCTTCTTTGCCCTTACTTACTATATATGGGCTCGGAGCTCTACTCTTATCTCCGAGGTCAGGAGCTATTCTCCCCTGATTAGGGGTCAGCAGATTGGGCGTACCTTCGAGTTCACCGACGAAGATGGTCAAGTCATCACAACCATCAGCTCAGTCACCGACGGTCTTGAATCGTTATCGGCCTCGGTTTTCCAAGAGACTCATCATGATATTCCCTTCGATGTCAGGAGGGTCGAGGGATGGGGTCTCAATACCCTGATGTCGTCAGAGCTGTCACCGCTCATAGAGTACAGTGGTGTTAGGTTGAAGAAACCCCTCCTTGTGCTTTGCCATGGTTGTCCTCCGTTAGAGAACGTTTTTATCAGTAGTGGACATGTAGTGTCTTTGGCGAATCATGTAACGATTCTCAGGGAGCTATCCATCGACTTCACCCCACCCACGATGCCTGTTGTCAAACGAATCCTTCACTTATCTTCTGACGATCTCAACTCTGCCATGCTAAGGGCGAAGGTTAACCGTATACTCTCTCCGACAGGTCATATACTGGTGAATACTGGTTTGGAGGATCTGAATGCGGAGATTTTTACCCAGAGGTGGGACTTACTCCTCGTTTCGACCCACGGTGGTTTGGATGCTGACGGTATCCCCTACTTCATTGACTCTAGAGGTACCCGTCATGCAGCCGATGTGTTCATTGAATCCTTTCAGCAGAAACCGGTGTTCGTCCTCTTCGCCAGTTGTAAGTCTGTCTCTACAGAGGGGATAGAGAGGGTTGTGAGGCCGTTACTTGTTGGTGGTACTGCTCTTTTTATCGGCTCCTTGAGTAACGTGATCGCATCACACCTTCCGCTCGTTGCACTCCCATTCGTGGGAAGTGTTCTCGATCTCCATGGGAGGTTGGATATAATCCACATCCAGAATGCTCTGGAGGAGATCTACGCTGCAATCAAGAACTTCGGGTTCAGCGCCCAATGGTCGTTCTTCAGATCCTTCATACCCAGTGTCTGGAAGGGTAGATTCTGATTTGTACGCTGTCAACGAGTAAGATTTATTAAGAGTTGCTCAGGTAGTTACTTTAGCTACATGTGTGTGGCTTGGTCCAGATGATGCTATAGAGATAGTTTCGTTGTTGTTGTTCATTCTGGATCTTCTTCTCATACGGCCTGTATTATCGGGCCGTTATTGCTGATCTCTATTTCTATTTTGCCTAGGTCAAGCGCATTGGAGAGGTATCCCATGATCGGGACTTGATAGAGGATGTACTGAATAAATCCCCTGTCCTTGACAATCTGCATCAATCCCAGCTCGGCCATGACCTTGTCCGTGTACTCCATCAGGGGTATTTTTTCCCCAATTATTGTGAGGACTCTCTCTGCAGTCTCGGAATAGTGTCGTTCCGTGGAAGCGATGACCTCGAGAGCGTCCGACCTCTGGTCGAGCAACGGTCCATGTCCTGGGACCATGACATCAAAACTCTGTGACTTCATGGCGGACGCACTCTCCGCAGCCCTCATGGGATCCACCGCGAAGAGGAGCCTGTACTTCTCGATGGTCTCGGGGGTGAAGGCAGCGTCACCTGTGAAGAAGTGGTTATCGAAGAGGTACGCTGAGTGGTCTGTGGTGTGCCCGGGGGTTTTGACAACCGCTGCAATATCCTGCTCTGAATTGGCCCTGATGGATGTGCAAGGTCTGGCTTCGAGGTGCCTGTTCCTCATGATCTTCGGGGGTATCCCTCCCCCGAACATGGTGTACGGCTCGTTCGTTGGATTGCGTATCATATCTAGCTCCCCACTGGGGGCGAAGAGCTCAGTGACCCCCATCTTCTCCAGCTTGTTCAGTCCGCCCATGTGATCTGCGTGGTGGTGGGTGACCAGTGCACCTTTCACTTGACCTACGACTTTGACCGCCTTGTTCACGGAGCTGTTATCTATTCCTGTGTCCACGAGATAGGTCCCCGACTCCGTCCTGATGAATCCGATGTTGACTGCTCCGGGGAGGTAACCGACGTTGTCCGAGAGCCATTTGTCCATACATTAGTTTCGGCCTTGTGTTTTTGAGTCTTCTCCCTCGCAGGTGTAGTGTCAGTATGTTTATTAAATTTCTTTCTTGACGAATTATGGATTGGTAGGCAGACAAACATGCTGAAGACTGAACATGAGAGCCAAGTTGACATCCCCCGTAACCCTGGGATGCCTCTGGAGCTCGATTTAATAAAAGCGATAAAGGTGAACCGGAGTGCGGTTGAGCGGAGGGCCAAGACCCACCCCAAACGTAGATCGATTAAGAAGCAGTGGCAAGCTGCATGGTTACTGAAGGCGATAACACTGATTGACCTAACGACTCTCGCAGGTGACGACACCGAAGAACGGGTGCGGCGGCTGTGCAGGAAGGCAAGGCAGCCGGTTAGGAAGGACCTTCTCGAAGCGCTCGGTGTGGCGGACATGGGTATTACCACTGCCGCTGTATGCGTCTACCACAACTTCGTCAAGACTGCTGTTGAGGATCTCAAGGGTACTGACATACCTGTTGCTGCGGTGTCCACGGGATTTCCCGCTGGTCAGATTTCGATGGAGGAGAAGATTAGGCAGATCAAGGCATCTGTTGCAGATGGTGCTCGTGAGATTGACATCGTCATCAGCAGGGCTAAGGTGCTGGGTGGAGACTGGCAGGGTCTTTACGATGAGGTAGCTGCGTTCAGAGAGGCGTGTGGAGAGGCTCACCTCAAGGCGATACTCGCGACAGGGGAGCTTGGTCATTTCGAGAACGTGGCAAAGGCGAGTATGGTAGCCATGATGGCAGGTGCAGACTTCATCAAGACCTCAACGGGGAAGGAAACTGTGAATGCGACACTCCCCGTGAGTCTTGTCATGATGAGGCAGATTCGTAGCTACTACCGCATGACGGGGTTCAAGGTTGGATTCAAACCTGCAGGTGGTATAAAGACTGCGAAGCAGACACTGGCTTGGCTCTCCCTCCTGAAGGACGAGCTAGGTGATGAGTGGCTCTCTCCCCACCTTTTCAGATTCGGTGCCAGCAGCCTTCTCGGGGATATCGAGAGGCAGTTGGAGCACAACGTCACGGGCAGGTACTCTGCCTCGTTCAGGCACGCAGTATCCTGAGGTAATAATATGGAAGTTAGAAAGATCATGGAATCAATGGAATATGGACCAGCTCCTGAGAGCAGAGAGAATGCGGACAAGTGGCTGGACAAATTTGACAGGAAGCTCAAGATATTCATCGGAAATGAGTGGAGAGAGTCTTCGGAAGGGAAGTACTTCAAGAGTATCGAACCAGGAACGGGTAAGGAGCTTACCGAGATTGCAGAGGCATCTGAGAAGGACGTCGAGGACGCCATTCAAGCAGCCAAGAAGGCACAGCCCGCATGGCATGCACTCGGAGGTCACGGGAGGGCGAGGTACCTCTACGCAATCGCCAGACAGGTGCAGAAGCACCAGAGGCTATTTGCTGTCCTAGAATCACTGGATAATGGGAAGCCCATTCGTGAGTCAAGGGACATAGACATACCCCTCGTCGCTCGGCATTTCTACCACCACGCTGGATGGGCACAGCTCATGGACGAGAAACTCAAGGACTACGAACCACTGGGTGTCGTCGGAGGGATCGTTCCTTGGAACTTCCCACTCCTCATCTTCTCGTGGAAGGTCGCACCAGCTCTCGCCGCGGGGAACACCGTCGTGATCAAGCCCGCGAAGCTCACCTCCATCACCGCACTGCTCTTTGCCGAGATCTGCAAGAACGCAGGATTACCCCCGGGTGTCGTCAACATCGTTCCCGGTAGCGGGAGGACGGTGGGTGAGTACATCGTCAATCATCCGGACGTAGCAAAAATCACCTTCACCGGCTCGACCGAGGTTGGAAAGCACATCAGGAAGAGCATCGCAGGCTCGGGCAAGAAGTCCACAATGGAGCTCGGGGGCAAGTCCCCGTACATTGTCTTTGAGGACGCGGACATCGACAGCGCTATCGAGGGTCTCGTCGACGCCATCTGGTTCAACCAAGGTCAGGTATGCTGTGCAGGTTCCCGTCTGCTCGTTCAGGAGAACATTGCCAAGGACTTCATCGAGATGCTGAAGGTAAGGATGAGCAAGCTCAGGGTCGGCAATCCTCTGGACAAGGCCATCGACATCGGCGCGGTCGTCGACCGGAACCAGTTCAACACCATAGACGGGTATGTGAAAATCGGTGAGGAGGAAGGGGGTACCAAGTTCCAACCTGCAATCTCCTGTCCCGACGAGGGATTCTACTATCCCCCCACCCTGTTCACTGACATCTCTCCCGCGGATACCCTCGCGCAGGAGGAGATCTTCGGTCCAATCCTCGTCAGTATGACCTTTCGCACTCCCGAGGAGGCAGTGAAGCTGGCGAACAACAGCAGGTACGGTCTCGCCGCGAGTGTGTGGACGGAGAACCTCAACCTCGCATTGGACATTGCTCCAAAGCTGGAGTGTGGAGTTGTGTGGGTGAATGCCACAAACCTCTTCGACGCCGCGGCAGGATTCGGTGGATACAAGGAATCTGGATTCGGACGTGAAGGTGGTATAGAGGGTATGTGGGACTTCGTCAAGCCCAAATGGGAGAAGGAGTTCAGGACGGAGCCCTTTGTGACATATGCTGGGACAGGTTCTCAACCTAAACACAACGGTCTACCCCCTATTGACCGTACTGCCAAAATGTACATCGGTGGCAAACAGGTTCGGCCTGATGGAAACTACAGCTATGTTGTCTACAATCCCTCGGGTGAGAGAGTAGGTGAGGCCAGCGAGGGAAACCGCAAGGACATCAGGAACGCAGTTGAGGCTGCCTCCAAGTCCAAGAAGTGGCGATCTGCCACCTCGCATAATCGTGCGCAGGTCATCTACTACATAGCAGAGAACCTTGTACAGAGGAAGACTGAGTTCATCGAGCGGCTGGTCTCTATGACGGGCATGGACATGGCGTCTGCCGAGAAGGAAGTCGATCTCTCAATTGAGAGGATCTACTACTATGCGGCTATGGCAGACAAGTATGACGGTGCAGTTCACCACACTCCGGTGAGGAACGTGACCTTGGCCATGAATGAACCTGTTGGTAGTATAGGTATTGTCCTACCTGACGAGTATCCGCTGCTCGCCTTTGTCTCGACTGTGATCCCTGCTATCTCCATGGGTAACAATGTGGTGGTGATCCCCTCGTTCAAGTACCCGCTTGCTGCTACCGACTTCTACCAGATCCTCGAAACCTCTGATCTACCCGCGGGAACGATCAATATCGTAACTGGAGATCCCATGAAGCTCACGGAGGTTCTTGCCAAGCATTATGACCTTGAGGGGTTATGGTACTTTGGAGGAGACGACCTCAGCAAGATGATAGAGCTCGAGGGATCCGAGAACATGAAACGGACTTGGGTCTCCAACGGTAAGCACAGGGACTGGTTCAACTCCACCCACGGAATGGGGCTGGAATTCATCAGGAAATCTACCGAGGTCAAGAACATCTGGGTACCATACGGAGTGTAATCTGAGACAATTTACATTACTGATTAAGTCGTATTTTCAAACCATCTTGTATTCCATCATTCCAATTCTCTCTTGTGGAGACTTTCAGTTTCTCATATCAACCAGTATTTCGGATTCTCTATATGGTTAACTTAGTGATGTACTGCTTGACTATTTCTGGCAAAGTGTTCTTTTGACACTATTGTGAGAATGAACAACATCTAGATGGTCTGTAGTCTCAATTATTGCGATTGTAGTGGTGTGATGGGTGGCTATAAAATACAATATGTTTTTACATCTGTTTCTCGCAATTTCTTTGTAATATTACCCATCAAGGTCTCCACTGTCTTTTCCTAAAATTTGAATACTATAAGTACATTAAAGTATGGTACTGACTCTTACCTTCTCATTGAGAGTTTGTTCAATATCTATCTTGGACGGTGATTTCAACCTAAAGTATCTCTATCAAACTGATAGGGCATCGGACACGGACATGATCTTACTCTTTACATCATTTGTAAACGGTCTGAGTAACTTTGCTGATGAACTTACCTCCTCACTGATCACGCGGGTTGACCTCAATAATTACTGGTTAGATTTTCTTGAGGTCAAGGGAGGATATGTCCTCATTCTTTCTTCAGTGGACAGAGATTCTCATATGTCTAAGCGTCAAGGTTTCAGCAGGATTATCGAGGTCTTCTTGGAGATGATAGAAGACCTATTTGAGAAGTCACCAGAGTTCCTTCGATATCCGGATAAGGTGGAATACCTTAAATCCTTCATTGAGTTGAACCTTGGAATCATAGAGAATACTGTTCATTTAGATATTCCCAATGTGAAGTCCGACAAAGAATGGGAAATCGAGATGATGAATGTAAGTGATCTGTCTGGCCTCCCCATCCACTACAAGTACTACGGAGCAGAGCCATTGATCGATCCTGTAATCATTAGCGGAATGCTGATTATGCTGAACTCATTCATAAAGAAAAATCTGGGACTGGACATTAATATCATCCACTTGGAGAATATCAAACTGATCTTCAGCCACAAGAACGAACGTCTCTATGTTGTGGGTATCAGTTGTTCCAGAAAATTCCAGAGGATTCTTCCCTATGATGTTGAGAAGAAGCTGGGGTCTCTCCTATTCTCGATTGGCGATGCCCTTGAACTCATGTTTGAGCTCAATCCATCTACGGATGAAGAGACGATCGAAGAAGTATTTGACACCTATGCACTTGAGGCCAAGGACAGGTCTGTTATCGATTAATGGTATAAAGTTGATCATTATCGTGAATCCCAGTTCCAGTTGAGATTAGGTATATAGAACTCCATTACTTATGTTTTGTAGTATGATCGAACAATTATCTCAAGAGCCATATATTGAGATAGTCTGTGAATTAACTCATTATAATCCGTGGAAATTGAGTGTGTTTTCATCAACTAGCTCGGGGAATTTGAAATGCCCTGCTATGTTTTATTATTATGAAAATCATGGTAACTATTGTGCGCTTCCCACTTTCTGAGTACTTCCTAAGGGATATGAAATTAATAGATAATATATTGTAATATTCACTGATTATGTTGAAAATCCCCTCTAGATAAATTTTCATCACAATGCTTATATACATGCGATAAAATAAGATAAACTTGATTATATTGGCATCGAAAGGAAGCGTAATTTCACCCCTATCCAATTGGTGGATGAATCTACGGATACAGCAAAAGTTGATTGCTCTTATTATCCTGCTCATTCTCCTACCACTTGGTGGTGTCGGAGCATATTCTTCTCTGGTTCTCAGACCTCAGGTTGCAGACAGTGCTATCACAGATATCAACTCTATTGCGGATGAGGTGAGTAACAGATTCGAGAGTAAGGTGAACGACAGCATCGAGGTTCTCCGGATCATTGATTCGTCGTCCCAGGTGAAAGACTATATTGCCGCGAATAAGACCGAACGACTTAGTCTTAAAACTGGTGTTCGTGATCTCTTCAAGACTATCGCTTTGCACACATTTGGAATCGCCCAAGTTAGATTGCTCAATGCTAGCGGTTGGGAGGTTGTCCGTACGGATGTCGCACCTGGTTTTATCTACTCGGGCGATGACAATCCGTCCGAGTTGACTGTCGTTACCGAAGAAAACCTTCAAAACAAGGGCTCTCGTGGATACTTCCTTGATACAAAAGCCCTTCCTGAGGGTTCTATATACATCTCTGACCTCGACCTTAATCGTGAGCAGGGGAAGGTGCAGAAGATCGACGGAAAGGTTGTTCCTGTGTTGAGGTACGCCACCCCAATCTACAAGGATGATAAATTTGACGGGATTCTCATCCTCAACTACTATTTCCAGTCTGTCTTTGACGACGTCGTCAATGCCTTCATTGACATATTCGACGGGATGGATATTAGTATCGTCCAAAATACGGGTGAATTCCTCTTCAGCACTGGTCCTTACCAATGGACTGCAAAGGCTAACTCGGACGAGGACGACACAACATATGAGACCATTTTCGACATAGAGAAGGTTCCTCCATCGGTCTTCACCGAAGGTAACTCTTATGAGAGCTCGAATAGTTTGTTCGTTTCATCCAAGATCAACATTAACTTCTCCAGAGAGGCTTTCGTGATCTATTCCGTAATCAAAGTGCCACTTAGTAGTATCTTTGCCAGTATTGACAATCAGATCCTGATTTCATTCATCATTACTCTAGCGGTAGCTATTGTCTCGATCCTCATTGTAGGGTTTTCCATGAAGTATGCAATCACTGACCCTATCCAAGACATCGTCGATGAGGCGAGGAAGATTGCGGAAGGAGAACTCAGGGCATCACTGGATAGGAGCTTAGAACGCCAAGATGAGATAGGTGTCCTGAGCCACCAATTCGTTACCATGCAGGGTAATTTGAACAGCTTCGTCAAAAACATCAAGAACTCGACCCTTACCTTCACCGAGTACATGGAGCAACTATTCCTCGCATCACAGGAAGTAAGGAACATTACAAGGGACACCACGTCATCCTTCAATAAGATCGGTGTGGGTATCGACAGGATCGCTGAACAGAACTCCGAGGTCAACGTCTACATCAACGACTTCACCGACCTCGTACTTAGCGTGGTCAGCCAGATGGAGGAGACCGTAGAACTCATCAGGGAGATCAATGAGGAAGTGACTTTCATCGCTCTCAACGCACAGATAGAGGCCGCCCGTGTGGGTGCAGTAGGTAGGGGTTTCATGATTGTCGCATCCAGCATCCGAGACCTAGCCAAGAACACGAAGAGCCAGCTAAAGAACATGCAGAACAACATGAAGCTGATAAAGGAAAAGGTCGACACCTCAGTGAGTGAGATCAATACCAATGTCGAGAGCTTTACAAACGCGGCTAAAGAAGTGGTAGAAATTTCCAAATCATCAGAAGATCAACTGAATACGCAATTCGCGATATTCATGGAGATGGCCAACACCATCACCAGATTGAACACAATGGCACAAGGGTTGCTGGACTCCACTAAGGTATTCAGCATCTCTGAGTAGGTGATCAAAACATGAGCAAAACAGCACTAATAGTAGACGATTCCAAGATGGCGTCGTTGGCAATAAAGCGGGCCCTTGAGGGGGCAGAATTCACGAACATCCACATGATCGAGCAGGGAGACCTTGCCTTGGAGAAATACAAGGAGGTCAATCCCGATCTTGTCACCATGGATCTCAACATGCCTGGGACAGACGGTATCAACGCAACTCGGCAGATCCTGTCATACGACAAGAACGCCAAGATCATCGTGATCACAGAGCTCCAGCTCAGCGAAGACAAGAAGAAGGAGCTCGATGGGGTTCTTGAGATCGTCATGAAGCCTGTGACTGTTGCTAAGATCGAGGCAGCCCTCACACGGTTGTAGGTGGAGTCATGTCAGCTCAAGGTGTTGAATCTATCATTCTTGATCTTGGTTATAACCTCAACCCAGTGGGTATCCCCACAAATTTGGTCATTGAGGTTCTTTTCCTCAAGAGAGATGAGATATTCAAGGTACCATTGAGCAAACCACCGTTCATAGGCATCACGTTGCTCCGGAAGGAGACTGTCCCACTTTTAGATCTGAAGGAGATGATCTTCAGTGACATTGACTACGAGTTTGAGGAGGAATACATCAACAAGGATGCATTCATCCTCATCTCTTTCCATGACACCCAGATCTGCTTAAAGATCAACTCAATCGTGGGTTATTTCAACCTCACAGAGGTTTCAGATGGAGTGAGGTCGGGGCTCAGGGAAGACGCCTATGTTACTGAGATATACCGTGCAATAGGGGGTGAGACTAACCAGGAGGTCTACCTATTAAATCTGGATGAGATATTGTCGAATATTAAGTCTAAGGAGGTTGTTAGTCCTCCTACATCTCCTGATGCCGATAGGGAGATCGATTTCTCGAAATTCGATATCCCTGATGATGAAGATGAATTGGACATCGATCAATTCACATTGCCAGAGTAGGTCAGAATGAGTAGTAGTCAGTTTATTGGAAGTGACATGGAGTCCTTTCATTTTCTCGTGAATGTTCCTATGGTTCCTCTTCCTGTTCTTGTCCCAATCGAGCAGATTGACCGAACAATCAAATCGGTTGAGTACACATCTTTTCCAAGTTCAATCCCGTATCTAGAAGGGGTGCTGAATCTGCAGGGACACCTCATTAAAGTGGTCGATCTCGACCTCTATTTCGGTGGGAGAGGATCAGAGGGAAAGGAGGGTTTGGTCTTTAATGTCGGTGATGAGAGATTAGTTGTTCGTAGTGCTAGTATCATGGACTCTATCATCGTCTCAGAAGTTATCTCCATCCTTGATCTTAGAGAGATTTCAGGACAGAGCCTCTTCGAGAAATCTATGTTGGTGAAGGATGGCATCTCCAATTTAACTCATTACGTCCTATCGTTGAACCTTTCTGAACTTCTGCAGGGGATTAACAACACCTTGGCTCATGAAGTCGAAAATGGGGAACCAGAAGAGCTTCGAACCATTATCCTCGACGAGGAGCAGAAGACTTCCCAGAAACTTGAGACCTTTCAGAGTACCCCAATGAGCCCGACACGGCGTGTCGAGCAGGAACAATTCGAGCTCCGTTTTACGGTCTCAGGATACATATTTTCCATTCCTCTGAACGAAGTTGGTTTTCTCATTCGTGACCTGAAACTATCAGTGGAAACAGAGGTTCTCCACCAATTTGTCCTTGGATATGTACAGCACCAGCAGCAGATCATCCCTGTCTTCGACCCCAAGTATCTCCACGATCCAGAAGGAGAGACTAAAATGTACTCACAGGCGATAGTACTCCTTGACCGTGTGGAGAATATGTACTTCGGCATCGCAGTTGATGGAATCGATGAAGTTCACAGTACCTCAGAGAACCAATATGTATCTAGAGAGATCTATCCCATGATATATCCTGATTCCGAGTACTTTATAGAGTATATAACATGGGATGTAAACACTCCCATCTTCCACATAGACGCAAGATCACTCTTCCTGCAATTGATGCGGGGTAAGATGGAGGTTGTGCAATTTGACAAACCCTATGAACCTTCAGTAGTCCACAGAGATGTAGATCCTGACCAGTCACATGACTTCATTGGGGAAAAGAATCACTTCATCATCTCATCGGAGAGATTCCACTTCGCTTTCACGCGGGATAACTTCATCTCGATCATCCGTATGCAGGAACTCTTTGGGGATGAAAAGCAGTGGATTATTTACAGGGGAGATATCGTTCCTATCTTCCCTGTAATGAAGGATCTATTCGGACAAGAAATGGATTACAACAGCATTCTCATCTACCAAGTTGAGGAATATCTCGTTGGTATCCCCTTCACTAATACCATCGATTACGGAGAGATACACTGGACATCCGTGACTTCTTTTAATGTTGCTCAGATTCTTGGCACCTATGCCAGTGATTTCATGTCCGTGGTTGGTATCATTGGATTCGGGAGAATAGGGGGTCGGGATACCGATGATAGGGTCGTGGTCTCAATCGATGACCATGCTCTTGAGAGGTACGTCCGTGTCAGATATAATGAGTTTAATGCCGGGAAAATAGCTGAGGAGGAAATTACCGTTGCAGCCAAAGATGATCAGTTTAAGGCTGCCCATAGTATGGAGGAGATCTCGAATGAGACAGTAGCACTTCTGCTCTTCGAGGTCGAAGATACAACTTATGCAATAGAGATGTTGCACGTCAAAGGAGTCAGAAGAGAGCAGGGTGAGACTCAACCGATAGAGGACTTCTTTGACGTCAATCAACAGAGTGACAACCCCGCTTTCTTCGAACTTGACGTTGGTGACTATTCTTTCAGTAGTTTCCGTGATATCAGATACTTCTACAAGAACAGTCTGGTCGAGGATGTTGCGAAGCCCTACGTCAAGGCAGTAATCAAGGGTGATGAGGAGATCTTCGTCCTTGATCTCAAAGAACTAATAGGAGAGAAGTCATATGAGTGAAACCGTACTTTTAGTGGATGACTCTGAATTCATTCGTCTGAATATCAGAAAGTATCTCGAACAGATGGGCCATGTAGTGGTTGGCGAAGCCAGAAACGGTAGTGAGGCCATCGAACAATTCATGCAGCTCGCACCAACAGTGGTGACGATGGACGTGATCATGCCTAGGATGAATGGTCTGCAGGCCATGAAGCAGATTCTAGATATCAATCCTGACGTGAAGATTCTTGTCGTCACTGCTATGGCTCACGAGCCAGTGATAAAAAAGGCACTGAAGATGGGTGCCGTAGGTTTCATCACCAAGCCATTCACCAAGGCGGATTTTGTCAGAGAATTCGCTTCTATCATGTAGGTGACTACCAATGAGTACTGACGACGAAGACGAGTATGTTTCTGTCCTGATTCGGGAGCTCGAGAACAACACTTCTATAATTGAAAATGCTGCCCTTGAGCTCGAGAAGGACTCTAACAAGGTAGGTTCAATTGAAGAGATCAGGATGGCACTTCATAGTCTGAAAGGACTATTTGGCTTTCTCAGTCAGGACTTCGCCCCGTTACGAATTATTACCCATCAGCTTGAAGACCATTTCCTAGAATCTGGAGCGACGATTATCGACCTTCTGCTCAAGTACTGTGATGAGAACCGGAAGCTAATCGAAAGGTTGAGAGCAGAGAACTCAACTAATATCTATCTCTCGGACCTCTATTTAGATCTAAATTCCGAGCTCAACCCCGAGATAAGTCTCGACCAGAAGTATAAACTGATCTTCACCTTTATCGAGAAGTCCTCGATGAAGACAGCCAGGATGCTCGCGCTCATCAACAAGCTGAAGAGGATTTCTACGATCCAGCACACATCCCCAGACATGGATGAGCTCTTTGAAATAGACGACTTCAGCGAAGGCATTATCGAACTTGTGACAAGGGAACCAAAGCAGTCACTCCAAGATGCTATTTCCCGTGTACCCGAGTTACAGTCCTACTCTATCATAGAGGTTGATGTAGCAAAGGAAAAGGGGAGAACAGAGCAGAGACCAACGATTAGTTCCAAGATTGAGGTCGATATCACCCAGCTGGACAGAGTCATCAACATGGTTGAGGAGTTCATTCTTGTTGGCAACATCATCAACAACGTGGACAAGAGTAACTTGTCCAGTGCAGAGATCAATATCCTGTCCTCATTCAATCAGCGGGTGGTAGAGATGCAGGACATCATCTTCTCCCTCAAGCAGATCCCTGCGTCAACAATTCTCAAGCCCATCCCCAGACTAGTCCGAGACCTCGCCAAGAAGCTGGATAAAATCGTGAACGTGCATACTGCTGGTGGGAATGTGGGGATTGACCGTCCAGTGGTAGAGGTGATGTCAGACGTACTGGTGATCCTCGTGCAGAATTCCATCGTGCACGGAATTGAGGATCCAGAGGTGAGGCTCAAGTCAAAGAAAAACTCAAGTGGAACCCTGACCATAGCAGTCTCCCAGGAAGATGGCTCGATTGTCTTCACCGTCTCGGATGACGGCGCAGGAATGGATTATAAGAGACTTTGGGCGAAGGGTGTCGAGGTAGGTGTCATAGACAAGCACGATACATTTGATCCCGAAGTAGCGAAGGATCTCATTTTCATCTCTGGATTTAGTACCGCTGACGAGACCGACATGACCTCGGGGAGGGGAGTAGGTCTTGCATCCATACGCAAGGACATAACCGAACTTGGAGGTACAATCTCAGTCCAAACAGAGGTAGGAAAGGGAACCGACTTCATTATCAGGCTGCCTTCGACCAAACCAATTGTCCCAGTGATCATCACGTCGGTGGGAGATCATACCTTTGGATTCCCTCAGACCGGTGTCCTGTCGATTGAGAGGGTAAAAGACGAATTTAAGGAGAAGCTTGAGGACGAGAATTTCATCAGTGAGAATGTCTTCTTCATTGAAAGGGGTGGTGAGAAGCAGAAGATCATCAATCTCATAAAACGGTTTTCCAGACACAATCTGAGCTATGAGTCACTGAGTCTTATTCACTGGAAGTTTGGGGATGATCAATTCAGTTTCATGGTGAATGAGATCAACGAGATCATGGATATGGCCATAAACTACGACGACCCATTTGTGGGTCAGATCCCCTACCTAGCGGGGACTTCCCTCATGGAAGCTGAACGACTACTATTGATACTCAAGCCCAGTGCTTTGGTATGAGGTGAGAAAATGAGTGAAGATTTTGACAAGTACAACGAGAATATTGACGACTACGACAAGTTCAAGGACATGAAGTCGGGAATGAATAGACTGCATGTTGACTCCTTGGGAGAGCTGGGGAATATCGGTGCAGGTGCCTCTCTACGGGCACTCAGTAAATTCCTTAACCGCGAGGTAAGCATGAGTTTACCGTACATCCACGAGATACCTGCAAATGACCTGAAGAATAAAATCATCTTCAACAAGGACCTGTACAATGAGGAAGAAGTGGCATTCATAAGCGTGGAGGTCTGCAAACCTCACCCGTTCTACATGATTTGTATCATCACTAAACCCGACAGTCACAAGCTCCTAAGCATCATCTTCCCCAATCTAAAAGAGGTGGAGTCGATCAATGACTACTCTCTGATTCAGAAGTCGCTGCTCAAGGAGATGGGCAGTATCCTTATCATACAGTATATCGTGGCCATCAACAAATTACTGGGAGTAGAACACGAGGTACATGCTCCGATATTGAATATCGGGAAGATCTCAGAGATAATAAGCGATATTTATAATGGTGAGACCTTCGAGATGGGGATCAACCTCAACATCTTCACCCTTGAGAACAAGGTCTACTTCGACCTGACAATTCTACCAACAGGTAACACAATCAACGAGTTCCTCAAGCTGATGGGCGTGAAGGACTGACTCCAGTCTCACCTTCAACTCTTCATGAAATGAGAAACTATGTCAACAAGATCAGACACGCAGGGAATCCCCTGCCATTCGCTCATTTGCTCACTGATCCTCCCGACAATAGCGAGTATCCTGTCATTCTCATACGGTGACTTAATCCGGGAAAGGCTGTGCTTGAGGTCATCCTCGTCATTGGCTGAGACGACAATACCTGCATTCTCCGGTACATCGAAGAGGCTCTCTGCTATGAGGAGATCGACCTCAGGAAGCACCTTTACCATCTGAAGTACCTCCGAGAATTCAGTCCTAGTATCCGTTGGTGTGGTGATTACCGTCTCCTTCCTTGCCGCCCCTATGGTGAACTTGGACCCTGCATTTATGTGACGACGGGTGTCCTTACCGTCAGGCTCCATGTGCAGCCTCTCGTGGTGCATGAACTTAACTGTCCCTACCCTGTAATCGAGTCCGCGAATGAGTTCCTCAATCGTTGTGGTCTTACCCGACCCTGAGCTCCCGAGAAATGCTATGATCTTCAATAACTCTTGGACAATCTCTCTAAAAATAAGTGTCGGGGTGTGTGACCTATGGTTTCGCTCACATACGGCAGACCGCATCTTTATTAGCTCGGTGTACAAAGTACTATATGTGAAATCCAAGGGAGACATATTGGATGCCTTAAGTCGACAGGTTCCAGTTGCACTCAGTCAGTATGACCTTAGATTCATAATTGTCGCGGGTTCAGTTGCTCGTGATGAGCAGAACTGGTGGAGCGATATAGATGTATTTGTCTCCATCCCTGAATTTGAGAAATTCAATGGGCGGGAGAAATTAGAGATACTTACAAATTTAGGACTCATCTTTGGCTCCGAAATCCATGGTGTTGAGGTTAGGGTAATTGAAACCCTTCCCTTGGTCGTAAGATTCAACATATTCAAGGACGGAATTATTCTCTATGAGGACGGCACTCGGTATAGGCAGGATCTACTTGAACACACTTTAAAGCTATATTTCGACTTCAAACCACACAGGGATCGATACCTTCACAAGATCATGGAGGAGAGACTCCGTGATTGATATTGAGATGATCTTCCAGAAATTTATAGATGGTGAGAAGTATCTTGACTTCCTTGACAATAAGTTACCCGAGAATTTCAGAGATTTTGAGGAGAGCATTGAGGTTCAGCTAATAGGAGAAAGGATATTTGAAATTATCTCACAGATAATTATAGACGTCTGTCTCCATATATCAAGTAATCAAGGCAGAGTACCTGAGACATACAGTGATTGTATAGGAAAATTAGTCGATCTGGGAATCCTTGAACCAGAACAGAGGATCACATACAAGAAGATTGTGGGCTTAAGAAATATCCTCGCGCACCAATACGGAAAGATAGATCTGGAGCTATTATACTTTGCACTGCTCACAATCAAAGATGACTACAAACTCTTCATGAATTCAGTGAACTTATGGCTGAAGGATAATATCGAACCCACCAATAATACTTCCTAATCATGATTGGACTTCTCTGGTCTCACGATATCAACAAATCTCATCACATCAGCCTTGGCCTGGACGAGGACAGCATCCGTCGATCTCGATGTCCGAATCCTGAACCTGTTGCAGAAATTCTCGAAGAAATCAAGCAGAGGGACGCTCCTGTTGCTAAACGAGATACTGGGATATTTCCCCATTCTCAGGTAGATACTGCCATCGGTGTCGACAAGACCTTTCACACATCTGCGACTGAACTCTGGATCATCCCGAATCCATCGCGGAACCTCCACCTGTTCTCTCACCTTGTTGCTCTGCAATCCCATCTCAAGAAGAGCCCTGCTCAGGGACCTTGAGTTGATGATAAGGCGTTGAACTCCGCTCTCCCTCCTACGCACACGAAGACCCCAGACCCGCTCAAGTATATCCGTAACATAGTTCCCGTAGTCCCTCTCCAGGATATTCAGTGTGACGACAATCCCATTCCTCGATACGTGACCGTCCCCGAGGAGAATCCCGATGACCTCTGCAAGATCACCTGAATGGTTAAGGACAAAGCTCTTCCTCCCTCTCTCCCACGTGTCTATCTGCTTTCCATAGAGCTCTTCAAGTCGTTTGAATGCCTCATGGGACATGGAATAGCCGCCATAGACTTGGTTTCTGAAGTTCGTCCCGATGCACTCGCTGATCGAGCGGATCGTCT
>WAMJ01000251.1 GCA_015522385.1 Candidatus Heimdallarchaeota archaeon | reverse complement strand
ATCTCACACTATTCATTCAGGGATTAATCGCTAGGGGGTCGATATTGCACTACTCTAATATTCCTGATTTCCCTGCATTAGCTCTACTATTAAGAAGGAAGAAGATAATTTATGATGTCCGTACTGGTTTTGCAACCAACATGTACTTCTACAGCAGATCCATCCTTATTTGGAAGATAGCAATCGGGATTGAAAAGCTCCTATACAGGAAGGCTACGGTCACGGTAGTTGCCAACAGGTATTTGGGAGAACGAGCAAAGGCTCTGGGAGCCAAACACGTGGTTGTAGTGCCTAATTACCCACAGAAATCTCTGACTGTTAAGATTGAAAGTGACAAGGTAAGAAGGTCAGTAGGAGTCAAACCTGAGGACAAGGTCTTCCTCATAGTTTCTGTCCTCACTCGGCTGAAACCATTTGAGACTCTCTTCCTCAAGTTCAAGGAAGTTGAGAAGGCAGTCCCTAATTCCAAACTCTGGGTTATTGGAGACGGTGCAGATCGCAAAAGGCTGGAGAGGAAGGCAGCGAGGATATCTTCTAATATCATGTTTTTGGGCTATAAACAGATTGAAGAATTAGGTTCATACATCAACGCTTCAGATGTCTGTCTTGCTATCTATGGAAATCCAGATCCGAGGTTCCAGCAATTCTACTCACAAGAAAGTGTTTGGAAGACGGGTGAGTATGCTCTGTTCGAGAAGCCAATAGTTGCACTTAACATGATGCCAGATCATGGAATTATATCTGCAACAGAGGACGACCTTGACTCCAAGATGATAGAGGCACTCAGTAGTGATGCACCACTTCTTGAAAAGCGCACCTGGGATGATAGTGAGAAGATTCTATTGGATCTGTACAAGTCACTAGAGTCCTGAAGTCTCGGTATTCTCCCCTCGGCGATCTGGTGGGTAGAGTCTCTCGGTGGTGTTCCGCTCCCTCAATCCCAGCTTCAGACAATGATCCTTCGCCCTGAGCATCGCTGTGAGAAGAACATGCATATCTCCAAATTCGTACACCCCCTTCAGATCTGCGTATATATCGAAACTGATCCCCTTCTCCTCCTGAAATAGGGTGACTCGTATATCATACTTCCTCAGTACAACTACCCTCTCTCCTTTTGGACTGCTGAAATCTGCCTCAAATTTGTAGTTCTCCTCGTGGAAGAAGTCAAGAACTTTCTCCATTCTCTCTTTGACTTCACTCATAGATAGACTCCCTCACATCCCTTGAAAAATACAAGCCTACAGACTCGAACTGAAACCGAAACTCAAGGTCTAAATAATCCCAAACATCTTTGTGGTTGTTGAACCCATCTGATCTGTCAATAATCGTTCCTACGCTTAATGAATCCCAGAATATCCGGCGTCTATGTGAGACAATCGCTTCATTATATGAGGGAATAGAGATTATTGTGGCAGACGATGGATCTTCAGATGGAACCGTTGAGATAGTTCAGGAGCTAAACCGATCCAATCCTTCCATCAGACTTCTGGATAGGAAGAATGAGCATATTCACGGACTAACCATCTCCATAGCTGATGCGCTGAAACTAGTAAAACGACCATATTTTATGGTAATTGATGGAGATTTCCAGCATCCACCTGAATCTATAGCTGACGCCATAAAGTGCTTTGGTCAAGATGTTGATCTTGTCATTGGTCGACGTGATCACGTTGAGGAGTGGCCTTTCACACGGAAACTGATATCATGGGGCGCACAGACACTCGGATGGTGGGCGCTCTTTCTCAGAAGAAGACAGAGACCATCCGATCTTATGTCAGGATTCTTCGGAGGTAAGGTAGATTTGATTACGGATCTCATAGAGAATAATAATCTCTTGAGCGCCACTGGATATAAGTTCCTTTTCGATATACTCAAAGCATTCCCTAGGGATGGGACGATCTGTGAGTTCGGGTATACCTTTAGGAACCGAGAATATGGGACATCAAAGATTGGAAAGAAGCAGATGATTGCATTCCTCAGATCACTGTTCTAGGATACAACGTACTTCTCTGCGGTCTGGATATATAATGCTCTTTCAAGGAGGTTGCATGCATGATCTCCAACTCTTTCAATTGATCTTAGACCGAATAGGGCGGAATTCTGCGTAAGGTTGTTGACGAATACCTTGTCACTTTGTTCTATTTCCTTGACACCATTCTGAAAGAGGTTGTCGAGAATTGTATCATTGGCTCGTGCTTCTTCCAATAATTTCTTGATGTCAGAACTCAGTGTACCGAAGTATATCATCTCAAACTGTTTCAGGAGACGAATTATGGCCTTAGATCCTTCATACAATCTATTGAAGAAATTGAATAGGGTTGTCTTGTCCATCTCACCTGACTGGAAGGCTATGATGAAATTGACAAAGTGCTCGAATGTGTGCAGAGAATCTCTGGATATACGTTCTAGGTCATAAATTATCCTGAAGGTACTGAGTGTCAATCTCAAATCCTTGCTAACCGGTGCTTGAAGAGAAAGAATTTTCATCACGATATCTTCGGTCTTATCCCCCTGGATCCTGAGTTCCATATCTCTCCTCTTAACTCCTTCCAAAACCTCCTCATGATTGAGTGTGATTAGGTCTTTCTCGCTGAAAGAGAACAATTGTGATACTGAGTTGACATTTTGTTCTGCCATAGTTAGCATGTGTCTAATTTGTCCTCTCAGCTCATCCAGTTGTTGTGTTAAGTTTACTCTAAGTGTCACTCTCACTCCTCCTATCCAAACCTACCCGAGATATAGTTCTCGGTCAACTCGTACACTGGCTTCTCGAAGATATTTTCCGTCCTGTTATATTCGACCACAACTCCATTGTACATAAAAATTGAGTAGTCTGAAATACGGGCGGCTTGCTGCATGTTGTGGGTGACTATTACAACTGTGAAGTCCTCTTTCAGTTTGAGTAGAAGGTCTTCGATTTGATAGGTAGATTTTGGATCAAGAGCAGAAGCTGGCTCATCTGCGAGTATTATCTTTGGTCTAACTGCGATGGTTCTCGCAATGCATAACCGTTGTTGTTGCCCACCAGACAAACCGTACGCGTGATCGTCCAGTCTTCCTTCAATCTCCTCGAATAGACCTACTGATTGTAAGGAGCTCTCAACTATCCTGTCCAATTGTTCCTTCTTCTTAATTCCATGTAGTTTAGGTCCGAAGGCAATGTTCTCATATATCGACCTTGGAAATGGCTGTGGCTTTTGGAAGACCATTCCAACTTTGGTTCTCAGTCTCATCTTGTTTACTTTTGGAGAGTAGATGTTCTCACCTTCTATGAGGATTTCACCCTGAGTTCTTGTCTTAGCCATTTCTTCGTTCATTCTGTTTATCGACCTGAGGAGTGTTGACTTACCACAACCTGACGGGCCAATTATGGCCACTATCTTATTCTTTGGTATTTTCAAATCGATGTTGTAAAGAGTCCATGGCTTCTCCTCATATGCGATATAGAAATTCTTGAACTCTACTTCAGTCTCCTTCTCCGAGAAGTTGGGGAATTGATTCTCATATCCCTTCAATTTCTTCTTCTCTCTAATCTTGAGATATTTCTGGTAGAATTCTTCTGGTGTGTTGAATTCTTTAATTTCTGTTTTCTGTTTACTCATGTAGTTCACCTATATTTCTCCGTTGTAGGCATATCGCCTTCTGATAGTTGTCCTTACAAAGTATCCCGCAACTGTTAGGGTGAGGACAAAGAGCATGAGCACGACCGAGGCTGCAACAGCCCAATCGAATCCTACCTTCTCTCCGTTCACACGTGTTGTCGTATACAATAATCGGTAGTAAACCTCATAGGGCAGTACTCGGATTGCTTGGTGTGTAAGGCTAGTGGGTATCGCTGTGGCGGGGGGTGTGAATGTAGCCGCTGTAAAGAGCAATGGTGCTGTCTCTCCTGAAACTCTTGCAGACCCTAGTAAATACCCTGTGAAGATGTTAGGTAATGCATAGGGGAATTTATGCTTCCAGAACGCTTCCCATCGTGTAGCTCCCAGAGCTATTGCAGATGACATGTGATGTGAGGGGACGTTGTTCAAGGCCTCAATGGTGTTGGTCGTAATGATTGGTATCATCATAATCGAAAGTGCTATCGATCCAGGGAGGATTCCAGCACCCATGTTAAGACCCACACTGAATAATGCATAGACAAACAGACCCACTACGATTGAGGGGATCGCATTGATGTTTATTATCGACTGACGTATCCAGATAGTGAGCCTCCCTTCTGCTGCAAATTCTGAAAGATAAATACCAGTTATTGTCGCCACCGGGAAGGAGATGACTGCGGACATCGCGACGATTGAGATGGTTCCTGTAATGGCGGTGAATAAACCGATCAATCCCTGTCTGACAAAAGTGTTTTTGGGATCACCCCTTAATGTGACATTGATTCGATATATAGGTGAGGTCTCACCTGGAGCAAAGAAATAATCCATACCAGAGATTAGGAACCTCCCAATTGACACGTAGACTGCAAGTACAAAACTTAACAGAATAGTTCCAAGTAATGCTCCGATAATGATGTTGGATAATTTTCTTCTTTTTGACAGCTTAGCAATCTGCTCTTCTGTTAACTCAATCTTGTGCATAAACCTTTGAGCGATCGATCCAAGACCATTTCCAATGTAATTGAATGGTTTGAGTAGGACATCTATAAATTTGAACACTGCAATATTTTCACTTGTTATCAGAGAAGCAAGATATACAACTATGGCAGTTATTGATAAGAGCAAGAGCCCAAGGACGAAGAGGGCTGCTTGGAGTGCGGATCCTTCTGATGCTTCTCCCCAATACCCGCTGATGACTGAGGTCATGGTCATGCCATTTACTAGAAGATCTAGTTTCAATACTGGTGCATTTCCCAGAACCATGAGGACGACCATGGTCTCACCAATTGCCCTTCCGAATCCCAGTAGTATGCTAGCGAAGATTGTCTTTTTGGAGTGTGGGTAGACAACTGTTTTGAATATCTCCCATCTTGTAGCTCCAAACGCCTTTGCTGAATTTCGCAACATCAAAGGCGTGGATCTCATAGCATCAAGTGAGATGGATGCGATTATTGGGGTCGTCATAAAAGCCAAAGCAACAGCAGCAGCAAGATATGTACCCTTTGGAATCACATCAACTTTGTATCCAAAGAAAATCATAATGCTTCGGATCCATTCCTGAGTGAAGAACTCTGAAATCCAACTAAAGAAAAATGTGAATGCGATCATTCCAAAGATCACCGACGGAACAGAAGCGACGAATTCAATTACGGGTTGGATTTTTCTAGCTATGCTTTCTCGGGCATATTCACTCAGAAATATAGCCAAACCTACGCCCCAAATTATAGATAATATGAGGGCAGGGATACCCACCATAAATGTACCTGCTATCGCTGCAAGAGCTCCATATTCACCGTCCTCAAAATGATCCTCTGGAAACCATTTGTTCTCTGTCACCATTTGAAGCAACCTGTTTGGATAGGCAAACATGGGACTTCCAAACCATACCATTATGGATATAACCGCTACTAGAATTATAATGGTCGAAACGGAGATAATCTGTAGTACCAATATTATCAATTTGAAGAAATTTTCCCTCTTCTGAAGTTGACTGGTCGCAGGACTCACTACAAAATCACTGACCTTCAGATTATCTACTCCTGTCTGTATCATCTCTATATTGATAGAGCAAGTCTTTTGTCAAAAGCAGATACTAACGAAATTCAGAGTTTCATTTAATGCTCTGAAACTCCGAGTACTATGGATCGATTAGATTTCCTCTGTTTAGAAGGAATTCTGGGTCAAGTATCTCTTTCATCCTGTGTATTTCCCACATCCCCTTCTTTCCAATCATGATTTCTAAAGCTGGACTTCCTCCAAAACGTTTTTTCCCCAGACCATGCTCTGCAGCTATTGTACCCTTCCATCCTACGATTTTATTCATCATCTTCACCATTAGTCGCTTAGCAATCTCCTTCTCACTGTCGTCACGAGGTAGAAGGTTGAGGTGAACATGGGCATCACCCGCGTGTGCCCACATGGCATAACATGGCTTTCCATCTAGGCGATGTAATTTTGATATTTCAGTCTCGAATTCTTCACCTATTTCTCTACCGAGATCAAATATTTCCTTTGTCATTGAGATTGGCGCTGCGTAGTCCGTTCCTAACTTGGGCATCCCATTCCTTCTTGCCATGGCATTCACCGTCTCGGGAACCAGATGCCTTAACTGCTTGTGGCGCTCAATCTCTTTATGCGTCATCGCAACCGAGCTGTCCTCCAGATTCAGTTCCTCAAATTTCGTTACCCAAAATTCCAGAGCTGATTCCATCTCTGTCTCATCATTTGCTTCCTGCTCAAGAATGATGGTCACGGTATCCCCATTATCTCCCCTCATGATACTCGTGGCTCGCTCATCGAGGTACTCTACGGAAAGGGGTATAGGGAAATTCTGCCTTAGGCGCTGCTCTTGAGCTACTTGGATGAGTCGAACGGCTGAGGAGGTATCTGGGCAATAAACCATGACGTTTAGGATTGTAGATGGCGGTCTAATCAGTTTTAGAGTGATGCTGGTGGTAATTCCGAAAATACCGTCGGTTCCTATGAATAGATCTATCGCTTTTGAATTATCCGTAATCACTGGTCCCGCTACATTCTTTGTTGTTAGTGGTTGTTGATATGTTGGTCTGGGGATTTTGTAACTAGATATTTCTATTTGGTCTTTTGTGACACCCTGATCCTCACGTGAGAGCTGAACAACTCGACCATCAGGTAGGACAATCACTGCAGAATGCACCCATTCTCTGGTTGGACCGTACTTAAAGCTCCTTGACCCAGAAGCATTCGTCGCGAAATTTCCTCCAATAAACGCCGATCTCTCCGTAGGGTCTGGTGGGTAAAACCACCCTAACTCTCGGACTAGGTTCTGTACCGACTTCACCGTGATAGACACTGGTACCGTCAGCAGCGCGTTCTCTTCATCAACCTTATGGAGAATATAGCTGTACTTCATCCCACTCTCTGGATCTGTCCAGAACGTTCCTCCTTCCACATGTCTCATCTCATCTGTAGCCACTATCCAACCAGATAATGGTACTCTTCCTGCTGCAATTCCGGTCCCACCACCTGAGATGGTTATCTGTTTCCTCAACTCTCTTGATTTTAGCACAATTTCTTGAACCTCAGCAGTGCTCTCAGGGAACAGTATCTCCTCGACATCATTTGATGTCAAGAGGTTTGACTCATCAGTGAGATAATTAGGAAATACCTCTGCGACATTTGAGAACCTTTTCACTGGTTATTCTATTGTGTGTCGATAATAAATCTCGCCTTGCTTACACATTCTTTGCCAACTAGATACTAGATGATTTCAACACTAACTTCGGACATTGAATTCTAATAACTGCGATTTAGTTTCTATCTAAATTATCAGGTTTAAGAACATGCTAATGGATGCTATACTGTGGTTAAGAACCTAATCCTAATTAGGCATGGACAAGGCAAACACCAGACAGACAACTTTGTCGGAGGGTGGACGGACACAGTTTTGACTGATCTGGGTGAACTTCAGGCTCAGTACGTCGCCCATCGGCTTGGAAAGATCATTGAAGGAACAATAGCGATTATCTCCAGCGATATCAAAAGGGCAGCCCAGACAGCTGAGTTTATCTCAAGAGAACTACTTATTGATATTGAGTACGATGAACTCCTTAGGGAGATCAACCAAGGTGTTGCTGATGGATTAAGCCGTGACAAGATCCTTAAGATCAAGGCACCTAAGACACAACCAATTCTTGACTGGAGACCTTATGAGAACGCAGAGACTTGGCGAGAGTTCGACCGGAGGATCCAAAAATTTATGTCCAAGCTTGACAAGCGGGAGGAGAACTCCATCGTTCTGGTAGCCCATTCCCAGACCATAGTGTCGATAATACACAACTGGATGGGTCTTACCGATGACCAGAAGTCGATCACTGACATAAGAATTGACAACTGCAGTTTGACAATTCTATCTAAGCTTGATGATGGCACTAACTTTATACGGACTATCAACGACATCAGTCATTTCAACACAGAGGACACTCTACTATCCCGAGAACATGTTATACTGACTTCACGATTTCGTTGAATTTCTTAAGGAGTTCACTGGTGTCTATTCTAATGACCCCATCTTCCTTGTTAAACACCTGCTCTCCACCCACATAGACCGATTTCAGAACGGTAGATATAGTTGTAGAGAGTGTGAGATTCTCCAAGAAATACTTGTCAATCCCTCCTCCAAAGTTGAAGTGGTCTGGATCTATGACTATGAAATCTGCATAATATCCCTCATCGAGCACTCCCACTTTTAGATTCAGGGCCATCCCACCATTGATTGTCGCCATCTTGTACAGGGTTATCGCAGCTGACGCATCATCAGTTACGGCTCCGATGATTCCCATCTCCAAGCCTTCAATTCTCTGGAGGTACTCTGTTGCTCTCATTTCCATCACAATATCTGGATCCATATTTGCATCCGTACCCAACGCGGTTACTACTCCCCTCGCAACATACTGCCTAATCGGTGCAATTCCGTCTCCTAGATGCATATTTGTCATGGGGTTGTAGACATGCTTGACACCGTGAGTAAGAAGTGTGTTTATTTCACTGTTCTCTAGCCATATCCCGTGAACTATCGCCATCATGGACGATAATAGCTCCCTATCTTCTAAGTACTCAACAGGTCTCATACCAAACTGACTTATGGACTCATCAACATCACTCTTCTGTTCAGAGAGGTGTATGTGGCAGATCTCACTGTTCTGTTCCGCCCATTCCATCATCCTCCTGATCATCTCCTCAGAGGCACCGTGGAGAGAGTGTGGCGCTGCTCCAATCTTAATGAGAGGATCATCTCTGTATTTCTTCCTGAGGTAGTTCAGACTCTCAATTACCTCGAATACTTTTCTGTGGAACCTCTCTTGACCTGGTTTGTTTCCTAGGTCATATCCGGTGTAGAGGAATCTCTGTCGTATTCCGATTTCTCTGGCTGCCTCGATGACTGCTATGGAAATGGGGTCATTATTCTCAATCTCGGGGTTTTCTTCAGGATGGAGATTGTGGAGATAGTGGAATTCACCGACTGAGGTAATGCCTCTCATGAGCATTTGGGCATAGGCGACCTTGGTGGCAGTGACAATATCGTCTGTTTTCAGTGATCTTACCAGTGGATACAGTGAGGAATTTACCCAGTCATGGAAATTCTTTGGATGATCTCCCCTCCCCCGTAAGAGGACTTGGAAGGCATGGGAGTGGCTGTTCACAAAGCCAGGTAGTACAATCCCTTCCAGGATTTCGGCTGAGTTGAGTTCTGTACTTCCCAGTTCCCTTGTCCTACCGATCTTCTCTATTCTCCCCTCAGAATTGACCTCAATGTATCTGTCCCGTTCAAATTCATAGTTTCTGTAGAGGAGTTTTGGAAGGAAGAATCTGTTCATACCGAACTTGCTCATCGGGATATTTCACCTTTCTTCTACTCGATTAGACTCTTGACAGCGGAGACATATGTGTCTATTCCATCCAGAAAACTTTGCTTTGAGATGAATTCATCCTCACTGTGGGCCACCTTGATATCACCAGGACCGAATAGCAAAAGATTGTCTACCTTTTCCTTGAGGTACTTAGCATCAGAGTTAAATCGAGCTACTGTCTTCTCGATTCCATCAACAACCGTGAACTCAATAGGGTCGAACTTGGACAAAACCTCGAAGGTTACTGATTTCCATCTCTCGATCAGATCCTGTATCTTCTCCTCCATCCCATTGCTGGATTCCGCCAATCTGAAAAGTACCGTTGCCTCTGCTCTGGGTGCATACACGTTAGCTGCAATACCTCCTGATATCATCCCGATATTATAAGTGGTCTTCCCGACTCCCTCTTTCTCTCCGCAGATTTCCCCTAATCCTCCCAGTAACTCGATTAGATCATGAATTGCAGAGTGGCCTGAATCCGGGAAAGCCGAATGACCTACTTTTCCCGTTGCGATGAACCTGACTTTTAGAAGCCCGAATCCAAACTTGCACAACATGTTCTCGGTTGGTTCACCTACAATTGCAATTGAGGCATGAAATTCCTCTTTCTCTAAATATTTAGCTCCTAGATGATCTACTTCCTCTCCACAGACATAAGCAAACCCAATCTCCTCCTTTCGAAGTATCCCTTCATCTACCATCTTAACAGCTGCTTCAACCTGTGACATTATTACTCCCTTGGCATCTGCAGATCCTCTCCCCGTGATTCTTTCCCCTTCTTCACTTGGCGGGATATGTGGCGGAACAACATCGAAGTGTGAACAGAAGAGTACTCTACTGTTCAAATTAGAGTACACATTGTATCTTTGTGGTTCAACTTCAATTAGCTCTGCATCCCATCCGATTGAATGCAAATATGAATGAATCCATTCTGCTGCCTTTTTCTCCTTTCCAGATACACTTTCAATGGAGAGAAAATCCAATAGTTTCTTCCAATCCATAGGTATCAGTTGTTGAAGATGTTATGTGTATAATTGTTGAATGCTATTATATTGGAGAAAATCAGTTCTAAATGTTTGTCACATTAACTTTCTTCTTTCTAAATATTGTAATTACACCCGCAATCCCAATAATACCGTATAAGAGTGGGAAAGAAGCAAGATCCTCGCTGGTATTTGCACCAGAAGCTGAAGGATCTGCTGCTTCCTTCACATTGACATAACCTACATCCAGAACCAGTCTTTGACCCTCTGGAGAAAGTATGTAGTCGATGAAGGTCCTGCCGATGTCAATCAGTGTCTTGTCGTCATAGACGAGGTAGAGAGGTCTAGCTACGGGGTACTCACCAGTCTTTGCTGTCTCAACTGAGGGGGTCTTTCCGTCTACGTTAACCGCCTTAACTGTGTCATCGAGGTAGGCTAGTCCTCCATATCCAATGGCGTTTACCTCGCTTGCGACGTTCTCAAAGAGCTGTGAGGTCGAGGCATACTGAGCGTAATTTTCACCTAATATATCTGCAGGGACGGAGCCATCATCTAGAAAGAATTCATTAAAATAATCGTGAGTCCCTGAATTCGTGTCTCTCTCGATGACCTTGATTTCATCTTTTGCAAGATTAATTGAGGGATCGATTGAAGACCACTTGCGTATTGTACCATTGAATATTCCTTTGATCTGCTCGTGTGTGAGATCATTGATGGGGTTGCCTTTATTGACAATTATAATTAGGGCATCGAGACCAACTGTCTCGGACTTGATATCCATACCTTTGTCAACTCCGGACTGAATTTCAGAGTCTTTTGGTGCTCTTGACATGGGTGCAATATCCGTTTGACCATCGAGAAGAAGCTTCATCCCTGCACCTGATCCCGGCCCTGCTGCCTCGATTGTCACGTCTGGGTACTGATCTTCCCATTCCAAGCTTGCTGCCTCGATAATTGGGAATAGTGTGTTCGACCCTTTGATTCTTAGGGTTTGGACTTCTGCATTTACTGCTGAAATCATGATTAGTGAAATCAGAGCAAATCCAACGATGTATTTCCTGTTCATGGTTAATTTAGAATTAATAGTTGATTGTGATAAGAGCTCCCTAATTATATTCAGAATGCGCGGTACATTATGATTTCCTGAGATTTTCTCCGAGTTTCATAGATAGTATTAGTGAGAATATCACTTATCGAATAAAATCCGTTTGTCCCTCCTATGTATAACTTTTAGCTGATATTGTGATCTCTGAACTTTCTGTTTTCTGTAGTAGTATCTCTATATTTCTAAATAACAAGATTTATTCTAAAGTATGGCTAGGTCAAAATCCGTCAGACGAAAATTGCAATTTGCAGGAAACTCGAGCTATGTTGTTACTCTCCCGAAATGGTGGATCACCAAGATAGGTCTAGACAAAAACTCCGAGGTCATCATTGAAGAGAATCTAGACGGATCCTTGATTATTAAACCCAACCATGCGCTAACAGAGCCTGAAGAGGAAGACGAGATAATTCTTTGGGTTTCGAAGAATGACTCTCCTGGATCAATTATCAGAAGGATCCTTGCAAGCTATCTTGCATCATATAATAGAATCGTAATTGCTCCAAAGGAGAAAGAACTTGAGCATCTTCCTGCAAAGATCATCCTCGCGACCAATGCCATTACGAATAAACTCTGGGGTGCTGAAATTATAGAGGAGAAGTCTGATAGGTTGGTAATTCAAGATGCTCTTAACCTCTCCCAGATGAGTATTGATGAGATTGTGCAAAAAGCATGGTTTACTGCTTTTAACATGATGAACCTTGCTGAAACTGCGGTTTTCGAGGACGAGAAAGATGCTGTGCTGATAGTTAACAACAGCGAGAACACTATGGACAGACTGTATTATCTTGCTCTTCGGCAACTTTACAAGGCATCGAAGAATGGCATCTTCGCTCAAGAGATTGGAATCTTTCCCTCAGATGTTATCGATTATCATCTCCTGATTAAACACATTGAAAGAATGGCTGATCACTGTGACAAGATTGTTCGTTCAGTCTCCTACAGCGCTAGTAGGGACCCTACTCTTCGTATAATATATCAGGAAACCCGCAATGCGTGTTCAGACTCGGTCAAGGCTTTCCAGAGAAAGGACAGTCAGCTCGCAGAAAAGGCGATTGAAACCAAGGAGCGTCTCCTTGAGAAAATCGCTTTAATCCCAGAGACCTTGGAGGACTTTCCACTACGGAAGTCAATTCTTAGGCTAGGGGACTATGCATCAGACATTAGTGAACTTGTTATAAATAGGAGATACTCTCTCGAACTGTGAAGCAGAAATTAGTTGTCTGCGCGGTAATTGTAAACGAGGCTGCGGTATTGGTCGTGCATCGAGAGATCGATTCCATGGAGGGCAACAAGTGGGAGTTTCCTGGAGGTAAGGTAGAATTCGGTGAGGATCCTGCAGTTTCGCTAAAACGTGAGATTATGGAAGAGTTAAATCTCACGATATCGGTGGGGAACCCTATTGCCATCTCTGCTGATATCCTAGGTGGAGACCACTACATAATGATCGCTTTGGAGTGCGAAATTATTGGAGGTGACCTCTTCCTAAATGTCGGCCAGAACTACCAATGGGTAAGACCAATTGAATTTGAGAATTTAGAATGGGCTGCCCTTGATATACCTATGCTTGACCGTATCCGTGAATATATTGAACAAACTTCTAGAAATCCCTAAATTCACAATACTAAGAATGAGACTATGGATGAGGTTCCAGATGAGATCGTGTCACTCTATGTCAGTGGCAGGTATAACGAAGCTCTGGATCTCATTCAGAGTCATGAATATAGCAAAAGACTAGAGCTCCTCAAGGCGCTTATCTTCACCCATATTGGTGAGTTCCGTAAGGCATCGGCTTTATTTGACAAACTCCTAAGTAGCAATCTAGATCCTCCGATTCTACTCAAGACAATTACTAACAAGGCCTACCTTCTTAACAAACTAGGAAAATACAAGGAGGGTTATGACCTATTGCGGCAAATTGATCCGTTAGACCTAGATTTAAATGATGGTAAAGACGTTCTATTAGCTGACTATTTCAACCTTCTCGGTCTCCTTCTCAAGGGTTTGGGGAAGTACTCCGAGGCTCGTTCTGAACTTGAGAAGGCCCTTAGGATTAAGGCAGCTTATGATGACGACGGGGGGATGGCTATCGTCTATAATAACCTAGGAATTGTCTTGAGAAATCAAGGAGAATTCGAGGACGCATTGGGATACTACAATCAATGCCTCACGATCGACCGTAAGATTGGTAATAAAGGTGATATCGCCAACACACTGAACAACATTGGGGTGGTGTACGACAGTCTAGGTGAGCTACAGAAGGCTCTTGAGTATTACCGCTCTTCCCTTGAACTGTACAAAGAACTAGAATCTGCCAATGATGTCGCGTCCGTCGAGAACAATATTGGTGTAACTTTGGAGGCTCTTGGAAACTTCAGGGAGGCATTAGATCATTTTCACAATAGTCTTCGACACCGTGAGAATATAGAAGGTTTTGACTATGTGCGATCTAATTACCTCAATCTAGCAACCGTCTACTACCAACTCCGCGATTATAAGAAGTCGGAGAATTACATTATCCCGCTGATCCTAAGATTCGAGGATCAACCGAGCGACCCAGATCTCGCAGATGCACTTTACCTTCTACAGAAGATCTACATGGCAACAGGACGTGATACCTATGCAATCACGATGCGATTGAGAAAGCTGATGGAGACCTCGACCTCACCTGAGGTAGAAGTCAGAGCCAAGATGGCAGAGGGCATGTTTCTCCGTAAGAACAAGGATCTGACGTCGATAGTAAAATCCCAGTTAATATTTAGAAATATTCTCAGAAAGGAAAAACTAGAGTTCCAATTCAGGATATCTGCCCTCTTCAATCTGGCTGATCTTGTACTGAGAGAATATCTTATTCTTAATGAACAGGAGGTGTTGGAGGAGTTTTCTTCTATAATTGAGAAACTTAATGACCTGCTCCTCCGTTCGAACAATCCTCGATTGGAAGTAGAGATCAATTTCCTTCATGCACACTTCGCACTGATCATGAGCGAGGGCAAGAAGTATGAACAGCATCTAGATAAGGCTCGTCAAGTCATTAAGGAAAACAAGATGGTTTCGTACCAATCCCGATTGGCCGTTTTTGAGGACCGAATGAAGGAGGAGTTGAAGGTCATGAAGGATTTGGATGTGTCGGGAACCAAGCTGAGGAGCAAGATGAAACAGTCGCAACTGGAGGATTACCTCAACTCCATCATTGAGCTTCACGGGTAGATTTACGGATAACTCGTGTTACACGCAATTTCTGAGTGTATTATTTAGAATGACACAGAATCCCCCCCATTATAGATGATCACGAAACTCCTATTTCTGACAACGACCAAAGGCAATATTTTAATTTGTTTTGGCAATATGCTACCATCTGATTTTTCCTGTTCTTTCACTCAAATGATTATAGTGAATAAAAGTATGTCCCTGAACTAGTTGGTCATTAGTACATATTGGGTCATTTGCAATTGCTGATATACTTCCTCAACTTTTCCTCCATGTCTGGATAATCTTGCCAGAACTTGTACCTTTCCAACCTACCTGCACAGTCCTCTCCAAAAGATGGGATTTCTAACCTGTAAGTGTCCGAGATGTTCAAATCTGTTATTCGTCTTGGAATCATCTCTTTCGTATTGATGTTTATCAGATTTCCATAGGATTCTGCCTCGAATATCGTGCATGATCTGGCATTCCAGAGGAACTCTCTAGCCCTAAAGGGATTTTGTACCCTATTGATAACTTGCTTCCTACAACCAAAAAAGAGCATGGTGAATCTCTCTTTGATCCTGTAAATGCTGAACTCACTATTCGTGATGGCATCAACCAATCTGTTAATGTCCGTAGTCCTGACGAATGGTAGGTCTGTTGGCACTATGATAAGATTGTCGTTTGTCGCCAGCTCAGCGGAATGCTTTATTGCAACAGCTGGTCCTCGTCTCACTCGGTCAATGGACAGGCTTATTCGATTGTTATCTAGGTGCTCCCTCACCATCTGTGCCTTCTTTTCAGTGTCGACGCTGACTATTATCTGATCTGCGATATTTGATACAGTGTTCATAACTCTCTGAATAAATGTTCGACCCTCTACTTCAAAGAAGGTCTTGTCAGAACCAAATCGTGAGGACTCTCCTCCTGCCAATATGATCGCAGATACAGCCATATATTCAACTTCTTTTACAATATTAAGATTATTTGTATGTAATTCAATCGCAACTGAATTAATCTTCATCGTCTGCTGTTACCTGTGACTTCTGTAAAATGGAGAGGATTTGCGTCCACGACAAGGTTGGAGGAAGCGACACGGATTTTCATGGAGAAGGCTAGATTCGAGCCCGAACCAGAGGTCATTCCTGTTGAAGAAGCCCACAGACGTAAACTTGTAGAAGATGTCAGCTCTCCTTTGGATCTCCCTGGTTTCAGACGATCTGCAATGGATGGCTACGCTGTGGTGGCGAGTGATACCTATGGAGCAAGTGACACCTCTCCCAAGACACTTAGGCTTGTGGGTAGTTCTGACATTGGGGAAACCATTGTCAAGTCTATCAGTGAAGGAGAATGTATGAAGATCCTGACAGGTGCGCCAGTTCCCGAAGGAGCAGATGCGGTCGTCAAGGTGGAGGACACAGATCAGTTGGAAGAAGGCTTCATCGAAGTATACAGCCCCGTTGTTAGTGGAAGGAATGTCGCGGAGAAAGATGAGGATGTCAAGCAAGGAACACTCATTTTCAAAGCAGGTCGCATTCTCAGTCTCATGGATATCTCTCTCTTGATCTCTATGGGAATCACTGAGGTGAATGTCTACAGAAGGCCCCGTGTTGCAGTTGTCTCCACTGGCAACGAACTCGTTCCTGCATCACAGAAACTAGGCATAGGTCAGGTTTACGACAGCAACCGTCCGGCCATTGCTCTTTGGGCGAAGTGCCTTGGAGCAAAGGTTGTAACCAGCACGTCTTGTGAGGACGACCCTGATACCATAATGGATACATTGGCGAGGATAATCCCACATACCGACTTTATCATTACTACCGGTGGAACCTCTGTGGGAACAAAGGACTATATGGAGGAGGTTGTATCAGTCATGGGGGAGATATGGGTTCACGGAATCTCCATAAGACCAGGTAAACCGGTAATTTTGGGTAAGATCATGGAAGGCAATACTGAGGTGCCTATCCTAGCACTTCCTGGTTACCCACTTGCCGCGTTCCTGAACTTTGAGAATTTCGGACAAGAGATACTTGCTCGTTGGACAGGATTCAGGAATCCACGATCATACACTGATGTTATCCTGAATCAGACCATCCCCTCAAATCCAGGTATTAGGGATTTTGTCCGTCTCAAAAAGTGTGGTGAGTCAGAGGACGGAACACCTATCGTCGATCTTATACGTATCACAGGTGCTGGAATTCTCAGCTCACTGGTTCTCGCGGACTATCTTCTAGAGGTTCCTGAGGATGTCGAAGGTTATCCAAAGGGATCAACTGTGAAGGTTCGAGTCCTTGATTACACGAGGTTGTGAGGATTATGTCAGAGAGAAAAGTTTTCAGGTCACTTATCGATCCAGAAGAGGCATGGAATATCTTTACATCTCAGATCAGAACCAGTATTACAGAAACAGAGGCTGTTGGGATCTACAACGCTCTGAACAGGGTACTCGCTGACGACCTCTTTTCTCCAATCAGTGTACCTCCTTTCGACAGAGTCCTCATGGATGGCTACGCTGTCAATTCCAAAGAGATCGAAACCGCCATGGAGAACAATGGAATAAGGTTAAAGGTAATCGGTGGGATAAAGGCTGGACATGTCTTCGAGGGAGATGCATTACCGGGTACATGCGTAGAGGTCTCTACGGGATCTCCTATGCCATTGGGATACGATTCTGTGGTGATGGTGGAATACACCGAAGTAAAGGGTGATGAAGTGGAGATATACCGCCCCACGAGCCCTTCTGAGAACATAATGTCTGCAGGTTCAGACATAAGGCGAGGACAGTTGATCCTCCGGGCAAAAACAACATTGACTCCAAGGGACTTGGCGATCGTTGCCTCACTCGGGATGGAGACTGTTTCCGTTCTGAGAAAACCTAGGATCGGAGTGTTTAGCTCTGGAGACGAGGTTGTGGAGCTCGGAGAGAAATTAGAACCAGGAAAGATCTATGACATTAACGCTACTATGATTCAGGCAAGTGTTCTTGAGAACGGTGGGAACCCGCACTACTTAGGAATTATTCCAGACACCTACGAGGAAATAAATAGTCACCTGAGTGAGGTCTTAGGCAAATACGACCTGATAATCATCTCCGGTGGTACATCTGCGGGTATGGGAGACATGCTCTACAAAGTCATTGATGACATCGGCAACCCTGGCCTACTCGTTCACGGTCTAAAGGTAAAACCGGGAAAACCTACAATCCTTGGATCGTGTAATGGCACTCCGATTATTGGTCTGCCCGGAAATCCCGCATCTGCACTTTCCATCATGCACCTCCTCGTCCTTCGCTACATCAGAACCTTGGCAGGATTGCCCCCGCTAGCTCAAGATGCAGAGATCCCTGCAATCATTAAGCAAAAAATACGGAGCCCCCCTGGCAGACATGAGTTCAAACCGGTCAACCTTATTAGAATTAATGGTGAGACTGTTGCCTTTCCTGTTCCTGGTGGAAGCGGTGCAATCACTTCTATCGGTCTCGCTGATGGTTTTGTACAGATACCAGAAGGAGTAGCTTTTATCTCTCCTGGTGAGGAATATAGTATCCGGTTGATATCGTCCAAGATTCACCTCGTAGATATTCAGATCATCGGAGAGTATGATGTTCTCTTCAACAGAATTCTACAAGAATTTACTCACATGTATCCTGCATACAGGGTGAGATTCGTCTCCACTTCATCTACGGGGGGTAAGGCATCCCTCAAGAGAGGTGAGTGCCACTTTGCAACCATCGCCAGTTTTGACAATCCTCCTGACAGTGTGATATTTGGGTATAAGAGGTCATTTGGTATCCTTTTCAGGGAGGGACTTGGAATCTCCAACCTCCAAGATGCAGTTAGACATAGGATGATAAACTACCCCTTGGGTACCAGTCTTCGAGCGATGAGTGACAGCTACCTAACCCCAGACGTGGATGGGTACAACAACATCACAAAAACAGTCTACTCTGCTCTGGAATTGATACTTCAGAAACGTGCAGATTTCTGTTTTGGGCTTGAACGGGATGCCATTGAAGGGACTGAATTTCTCCCACTAGATAAGCAAATCTTTTCAATCGTTTCAACCGATGACTCAAGCGAACCTGTACAGGTCTTCAAGGACTTTCTGAAGAACTATGATCTTCCTTCTAAGATTGAGCATGGTTATCACATATAATTTTCGTCTGTACTCTGAGGCTTATCTTCATTCTCCTCAAGTTTGGTCTCGCTGACCTTTGTCTGTAAACTGTCCTCTGTAGCGGCGGCCGTGTGCTCAAGGATTCCAATCCATGGTGCTAAGTTATACTTCATCTCCTCCTCCTCGAACCCGAATGCAGAGCGTAGCTCACTCGCGAGAATCTTTGACAGGTGGGCTCTGAACTCAATCATGGTGTAGATTGACATGGTCGATATCTGTAGAAGTAGGTCGAGTTCTCCCGGGATCTCTTTTAGCCCAATGGTAGTATTTACCAGTTCTCGAACGTACTCCCTTATCTTTTCCTCGTATTTTGAGAACTGCTGCCTAAACTGTTTGCGTTCGTAGTTCTCCAAGGACTTTATTCTGTATTTGAAATCATTTAACATCTCGATGATTACCTTATTTCCAGAGGAAAGGTCGGTCTTGTCGATTTTGTCCTCTATCATCAGGATGCTATCATTGAATATCTTCTTCATGGCCAATATGTCGTTCTCCCCGAAAACTTCTCTCCAATTGTCTATGAGTAGTTCCAAAGTAAATGCTAACCCATTTCGCTCCATACTTGAAATGGGGAGGAAGAGGTTTTCTCGCTCCTCATCCAATAGTTTTAAGAAAATCTTGCATTTCTCCTGATCCAACTCATCCATCTGAAGTTTTATCTTGGGAAGAACCAGTGTGGCAACAGGATTCTCCCTGAGGTAATTTATGGCATCATCGGGTGATGAATCAATAAGTTCTTTCATCTTCTCGATTGCCTCCTCCTTCTCTTTTTGACTTATGACTGTTCCGAACTCTCTTTCCACAAATATGTCTTGACATATTGGGATAAATACTTGTTCCATTACGTGTTATAGATATGTCTATAACTCGTCCCGACAATATTGACAGGATGACAATTCCTGTAGTGGGGATTGATGACGGAGGTTTCAATCTTCGGGAATGGACTGAAGTTCAGATCTACTCGGTCTACATGAGAGGAGGTACACTTGTGGAGAACATTGAGGAGACCTCGCTCCCAATAGATGACGACGAACCAACAACAAAAATAATTGAGCTCATTCGCCAAGCTCCTCAGCAT
>WAMJ01000250.1 GCA_015522385.1 Candidatus Heimdallarchaeota archaeon | reverse complement strand
TTGACCAAGGCCCATGTGGAACAGACATTCGAGAGAATGATAGAGACAATCATCGAGAGTGAGTGCTGATGTTCCAAGAGAACATTACACGAGAATGGAGAAATAACCGTCCTGTGGTTATTGAGATCCCGAAGAAGGAAGCTTCAGCTTATTACGTAGTATTTTCTGCGGAACTCGTGACAGAGCCACAGATCCGTGTTCTCCGTGAATTGACACCGGACACAATCAAGTTTGTTTTCCCAGACCATATTAAGAAAGCTCTACGACTTCCTAGCTTAAATGCCTTTCTTGTGAATTCTCGATCGACGTTTGAGATCATGGGAAACTTAGCAAGAGAGGTCGAACCTAGCCGTTCGATTAGTATTAGTGTTCGATCCGCAGAAGATCACAACACAAGTACCACTCAGGCAGAGACGATTTTTGAACTGGTAAGATTCTACAATGAATTCGAGATGGCAATTGACCAGAAAGATCACATTGTTGCCTTCAGGAAAAGATTCACAACACCAGGGAGTGTAGAACTGAGGTTCAGTTCAAGAAACCTCCTCAAGACCAGCTTAGCTATAGAGAACTATCTCATCGCTCTCACAGAACTCCACGGGATACCTCCAATGATGGTCTATGCAGAACTACGTGAATTTGGAACTGGGAAGTTGAAGACGGATTCCGGAGGGATGGTGACCGAGAATGCCACCAAAATCAAGAACCTATGGAGGGCATTCAAGAAGGTTAAGGCATCCGAGCTTGCTCAAGAGTAGTTCACGAATTTAAATATTGGATTGGGCATAAAATTTCGATGTCAGATACCGACATGATCGAGGTCAGACGAGATCAGATCAGACTAAATGATCCATACATTGGCAAAGATGAGGCAGCAGAAGTATTTGAGGATATGATGATCAATAATGTACTTTCAAAATCTGAACCTATCGAAAGGACGTCCCTATTATCAAGATTAGAGAATCTATTCATCCTCACGTTTATCACCATGCTACTTTATGTGTGGCTTTCATGGGAAGAGATTAGTCAATGGGTAGAGGACTACGGAGAGGATTACAGAAACATAACAATCAAGATTACAATCATTATCTTAGTCCTGTATCTTGTCATCTTTTTCGTCCAGTATTCCTATGTAAAGCGGTGGATGAAGGTGTATCAGAGATGGAGACCAGATGAGGTAAATGTCGGGATTTCACTTCTTCCACTACCTAAATTAAGAATGAGGATTAGACTCCACGTTATAAGCGGAAATCTAGAGAAAACAGCCTTACTCAACTACCTCCAGACTAGTGACAGACCCCCAGTGACATTTACCCTCTTCAATCACCCAGAAGTCACTATTCCACTCTTATTAGTGGAAACCACCATGAGTCAAAGATTCAGATTGTCCTCATTGAGGGAAGATGTTGAGAATTGGGAGAGGTTACTGAGGTCAATGAGGTTTGAGATCGTGGACAGCGTAGACATCCCACCTTTGAGGAAAACAAGGTACATACACTCCTTCAAAGGTCTGGCCAGTATATACCAAATATCGGAGAGAATTGCGAGAGCAGGATTTTCTGATCCAATGCTCTTCCAGATATCATTCAAGACTCCAAATACTTACGAGAAGTTACATAGCAGGGTTCAGAGCATGGAGACAAGAGTAGAGATTTCCTATAGCGTGGAGGATCGTAGGCAACTGAAGATGATGAAGTCATTCATCCAGTCGATATGTATCTCTCCCAAGATCAGCAAGTCTCCGATTGAGTCTCTCTTGGATTCAGAGCAGACAGAAATACTCGCAGTGTTCCCATTCACGTCTGTAGAAGAGATCATGGCCATCAAGGACTCATTTAAAGTTGAAAGGAGTGGCTCATCTCAGCTAAACCAAGTGCACATAGATCGGAAAATGGAGAACCTTATAGTTACTAAGTCATTTGAGTACAACCCCATTGATTACACCCAAGGTGGACTAATCACCGGCGGAATAGGTACTGGAAAGACCACAATGCGATTACACATCATGAAGGCCCTTATTACTTCGGGTACGAGGATCATCGACATTGATTTCAAAGGAGATGCCGCCAGATATAAGTTCTTTAGGAAATGGGGAAAGGTCTACATCCCCAAAGTCAACCTGAGGATTAACCCTTTTTCGGTTCCAGATGGTAAGGATACCAAAGAGTATACCAACCAACTAACGCGGGCACTTATCGAGACACTGGGAGAGAATGAGGAACTTTCTCCACCACAGAGAAATCTGTTGTATGAAGCAGTGAAGCGTACAGTAAGACTCAAAGGAAACGCAAAGGATTTCTTCGAGAATATCAGCAGATTATCCTACAGGGATTCGATGATCATAGACAACAGACAGGACCATACGGCAGTAGCTCTATTGAACAAGTTCCAGTGGTTTGAGTCCACAATGAGAGAGATCTTCTGGGTACCGGAATCTAACCTAGATGCAAAGATAATTATCGAGGACAACAGCTACATCGACCTTTCAAAGATAAATGACACTGTCCCTGTCGAGCAGATGCGATTTCTCATTGACCTCATACTTATGAATTTCACAATTGCACTTAAGGACAAAGGGGAGCAATACAAGTATAACAGATCGGGGAAACGGATTCCAAAATATGCGATCTTCCTCGACGAGGGACAATATCTTGTGCCGAGGAAGAGCATTGGGAGAAGTGAGTTGAGCAGGTTGGAAGAGATAATATCTACATTCAGGTACAAAGGTGTAGCGGTCATCGCTTCTGGTGTGTCTGCAGAGTTCATGAGCTCCATGCTCACGGACAGTGGTTTTATTGCTCAATTCAGAACAGATTCTACGGTGCTCATCCGTGCACTCGGCCTTTCAGAGGAAATTAGTGAGACCATTCCAAGATTACTCAATTTTCAGGCATTTGTTAAGGCAGAGTCCACAAATCACGAACCTGTCCTTATTCAGACCAAGCCCTTCCCCTTCGAGAAGATGAGTGAAGACGACTACAGAATATCAATCCCCGTCACACGACAAGATACACTTGAGGAATTCAACAGGGGAATTGTCTCACACATCTACCGGGAATTGTTGGAGTCAGTGAGTTACGACGTGCCCCGACCTTTGAGGACTATTCTCGAAGAGGAAGGCAGGGCATTTCTACGTACCCTCAAGCCAATGGAAACCGATGTCCTTCTAAACATTGAGAAGCATATAGAGCACATAGGAACGGGTCTTGGCAACACCATCCTTAACAACTTCAAGACAATGTCATCTACGTCACGAGCAAATGTACAGGATTTCGCGTCTACCCTATTTCTCCAATACACGTTAATATCTCTCACACGTTCTAAATCAGATATTTCTAGGATAGCATCCACCCGAAGGATTATACTCCAAGGGTTGTCTAAAGTCCACAACGAGATTGTTGGTTACCTGCTCGCAATATTTGACACCCTCGACCATTAAAGGGTAGTATATGAGGAGAGCTTATCAAAGGAGAGGTAATAAACGCGTATAGTGAGTGAACAGAAGTCCCTCTGGGAAATAGGGATGCACCTCTATGAGAGTCGAGCCTCAGCACCAATCTTCAGTCAATTTAGGAGAGGAGTGTACTTTGTAGATGGTCACGTCTATGCGATTGACCTCTCAGACATACCTATGGACATAATTGTTGATACTATATGGAATTTCCCTAAACTCAGGTTTCTTAACCTTGAGGTCAATAGGCTGAAAGAACTCCCTCAAGGGATATCAAAGCTTAAGAATTTAGAGGAATTGTACCTCGGAGACAATAATTTTAGAGAGATACCAGAGGAAATCTCGGAACTCAAGAGCCTCAAAGTGCTCTACCTCAATCTGAACAACATTGACCACATTCCCTCTTCATACACACCCCCTCCGAACCTGGTGGAATTTAACATGTACAAGAACCCGATCTCCACCATAGATAATATCACTGATAACCTATCAGACATACCGATGATAGATTTGAGAAAGTGCCCAATTTCGGAAACGCCGAGGGCGCTCAGATTCATGAGGGATAAGTGGTACATCTCCCGACGCCCACGTTCCTTTAAGAGACATATCGAGCGAAAAATGCATTTCGAGGGGGTCAGGTTTAACCTATGGAAGGACGAAGAATTAGATTATGTATATTGAGGTTCCTGAAAATTGAGTAGTAGGGTAGATCAATCAGAGGTTTATTCTTCGTCTGGAAATTCAGGATCAGAACAGGCAGTTCGAGCTTGATGAGAAGACGGATAATGTATTCAACCTCTCTAATCTTCCCACCTAGCAGTCTGAATATGTCGTTCAAATCCTTTATGATAACCAGAGGAATGGTATTAGTAGGAACTCTCAGGAGTTTATCCAGATGCCATAGACGGGAGACAATATCCTCAAAGGATGATCCGAATACAGAGAAGGTGATGATCAAATCCGTAATACTCTGTATACCAATGAATGATAATTCGTGGTAATGAACCAAAACAACCTCCACGTCAGTGATGTTTCCAGTAATCTCACCGAGGAAATTAATGAGAAATTCATTAACCCTGATTTTCGAGTCGATGAACTGATCGCGTATAACCAACTGCAGCACAGGAATTTGCCGTTTTTCCAAGAGGAGCTTCAACCGATCAACAAATGTCTTTGTGCTCATCGATCTAATCTGTAAGCACCTCCTCCAGTGTGGGATAATTCATGAAGAATTTACTCAAATGCTCGCCAAGAAGATCGGGATCCCAATACTCCCTAATTTTGTATTGAGGATCCTTCTTTTTTAGGACCTGGGCCCTGAAGTCTAAAATTATTAGAGCACCACGGTCTACCCCGCTCCTAACGGTTCTCCCAAGTGCCTGAGATATAGCTTGGAATATTGGGATGAATCTGTAGATTTGATCACTTGCATAGTACTTTCCGATCAGTGATCTGATGATCTTCATCTCGTCCTCCTTACTCTTGTCTGGATTATGGAAGGGGAGTCCGGCGAAGACAAGCATTGAGATAAGCGATTTCCCATCCCGCACTAGCTCCACACCCTCGGTGAACTTCCCTGAGGAGACTCCTAAAATCATGACCTTTGACTTTTTGAAGTTGACGAACTGCTGAATCTCTGATAAGAGCATCCCTGGCTTTTCACTAATAATCTCTATATCTAGCTGTCTTGACCTCACGATATCAGTCAGTACCTTCTTCACCTGATTTAGGAGACCGTAACTGGGAAAGACAACAAGCACATGCCTTGGAGACTTGGGATAGAGTTTAAGAATGACGTCTGCCATATTTAGAAAATTCTCAGGAGTTCTCCTTGACAACTTCGATGATATCCCATTGTACCTAAGATAACACTTGAATTGATTCTGGTCATAGTTTGCATCAAGGTCAAGAGTGATCACCCGATTATTGAATCCGAACAGAGACTGGAAGATGTTGAGGGGACGGAGAGTCCCGCTCATGTAGATCTGGAGCTCCGCGTTATCAAACGTGCTCAACCATTCGTTGGGGGCGACACGGACTGCAGTCACTGAATCCTCGTTGACATGGATGTAACCAATCTTGCGTATCCTGAGGAAATCCTTGAATTTCAATGTCTCAGATTGAATTAGGACATTAAGGTCGACGGAGTGAAACTGTTCGTCTCTCATAGAAACAATCTGTTCTGCCTCATCCCATACATAGCTCTCTGCAACCTCCTGACTGTGATACATCCTTGGTTTACTCCCGATCAACTCGGAGAGGTAATTGAAGAGGAATATAGATCCAAAGTTCTCCTCTAACCTCATGAGATCAATTTTTGTAAGCTTGACCTTCTCATTCAAGGCCAGATTGTGAGCTTCGTCAAAGATGAAAATACAGTCCTCCAAGGTTATTTCAACCGATTCTAGTAGATAGGAAAGCAAAGGATCGGAAATAAAGGGGTAAGTCGTGACAATGACATCAGCAGTCTTGAGGAGAGCATTTTGAAAGTAGTATGGACATTGCCCTGTCTTCCTGAAGAGGAAGTTCTTGAACATGTCAGTGGAGGGATTGTACCACATCTTGATGTTTGAGTCCACAATAGCCAGTTCTCGCGAGAACTTCGTCTCGTTCCTGGATGGATGTAGACTACATGGGATCATGTGACAGAGAACTCCAACTGCTTCCGAAGGGAAGTCAGGAGTATGATCGATCATTCTGCAGAGTTTAGCCTTCCCAATCATAGGAACGATTTTGGCAACCTTTCCAGACTTGATACGGTCTATCGCTTCTGACTTTACATCCCCCACAACTTTCTTCCATTCACGCATGAAGCTAGAGATCTGACTAACAGTTCTACAGAAGATGAATATCTTTTGGTGAGCTTCCTTTCGTGCCAGTGCACCCACAAGGGAGGCAATGCTCTTTCCTCCACCCGTGGAATTCTGTATCATTATCCGAGTTCTCGGTTCTGCTCGAATTATATTGAGCATCATCGCCATCTGAGGTCTGGTAGGTTCTTCATATGGAAAATACTCCGCCCAATCAGCCACTTTGTTAATCACAAAATCAATTGCAGGGTTCAGATTTAAGGGGGAAGAACAAGTAGTGTAATTTTTTTACACATATCTGATTTTTCCTTTTATAAGAACAATACTTCTTTTTGCGATGTCAGGTATCGTTTCAGACAAGAGCAGTGAGTACTTCATCAACGAGCTGACCCGGAGGAACTGGAAAAGCAGTAAGATCATTGGATATGAGTTCGAGATCGGACACTGGGCAGTTCTCAGACTGACAAGACACGACATACAAGAGACAGTGAGGACAGGAATACTACTTGGAAGGATCAAGACCTTTGCTCAGATACCTCTAAAACGGTTGCTCATACTGGAAGGCAACGTCAGCGAAATTCTTCAAAGAAGATCAAAGAGGTCTTTTCATATGGAATTTTCGATCAATAAGTACCTGAATTACTCGAAGCTTCTTCGCGAGGTAGTGGTAAAACAAGGTATCTGTGTGGTTCAGACCTTTGACAAAACAATGACCCTCGAGCTCCTCCTCGATTTGACGGACAAGGTGGATCCCCTCCTTCCCGATTTTAGACAGTTTGATGACAAGAGATTCGGACTGAGCAGGAACCGTTTTTTCAACATCGTGTCGTATCTCTCAGCCTACTTCGGCTTACCATTTGATCATCTAAGCAACGAGCAAATAATTGAAGGTCTTAGGAAGGTAAAGATTCCAGGAGTAGGTAATGCTACAATCAGCGATCTCACAGACCGTCTTTTAGCCTTGACTCCAAGTACTCCTTGATATCAGGTACTTTATGGTGGATGACACAACGGGGTTCATAGGCGATGGATTCACTACTTCCCTCGATGATTACGGTTGGGCTCAAAGCACTATCTGGTTCTCCGTTCCTAAGCCGTTGTGGGAGAGTACCATCGTTATGACAGCCATCAATGTTGCAGACACTATAGACCGTTTTTACAGGAGGTTCACTTAGAGCCATAAGCTGAGGCATGACTCCGAAAGGTTGACCTCTGAAGTCTTTTGGTAGACCGCTGAGGACGACGTTGTGTCCCTTGATTTTGAGAAGTTGGACGACAATTGGCAAATTGGTGTCGCTGAACTGTGCCTCGTCTATGAGGATTAGTGATGGATTTCCATTCACAAAGTCAAGGAGTTCCTCAGATTCCTTGAAGAGCACTGCCTTACGCTGTAGACCATCCCTACTTTTGATATAGTCTTCATCCCTCTGGTCGATCGCGGGTTTGAAGTAGAGAACCTTGACATCCCCAAATTGCTCAGCACGTAGACCTCTATAAAGTAGTTCCCTGCTCTTACCCGAGAACATTGTACCAATTATGCATTCGATGTACCCCGGATTGAATGTTGTATTAGGTCTGTACATATTTGTAACCACCATCCCAGTAACCTCTGATAAAGGATTGACGAAAATTGGGAATTTAAATCTAGGTGTGACTATTACGCGATTGTCAAACGAGCTGGGAGGAATTATGATTACAATAGTTTACATTAGATTATCGTTATTCTAGATAAGAATATGGGCGCCAGTTTCAGTGCTTCAATGGTTTTTTCGAATTCGGGACATGGATAGCAGATCCTACCGCGGACTCTGCCGCCTCCATGATCATCTCAGGCAGAGTGGGGTGGGGGTGGATGGTGAACCCTAGATCTTCGGTAGAAGCACCCAGTTCAAGCGCCAATCCAATCTCGCTGATCAAATCCGACGCGTTTGGTCCGACGATTTCTGCCCCAAGCAGTACTCCAGTTTTGGCGTCCGAGATGAGGTTGACGTATCCCTCACCCCTATTCAGCGACAGGGCTTTACCAGAGGCGGCAAATGATGCACGAGCCTCATGGATCTCAAAACCTGCCGCTTTTGCCTCTGCAGCCGAGAACCCAGCGGTAGCGATCTCAGGATCGGTGAAGATTGCACCTGGAATACTCCTGAAGTCGGCGGTGGAATCCTTCCCACACGCAACTTCGGCTGCAATAACTCCCTGCTTGGTAGCGAGATGAGCGAGGAATGGAGGACCAGTACAATCTCCTATAGCAAACACACCGTCAATATTTGTCTGCATCTTATCGTCAACCATAATAAATCCGCGTTTGTCAACCTTCACACCCGCTTTTTTCAATCCAAGCGAGCCAGTGTTGGCCCGTTTTCCGATTGAAAGCAGGATCTTGTCTCCCTCTAGAGTGATATTACCCTTTTTGGTCTCAACCTCTAGGATCAGACGGTCACCCTTCTTGAGTGAAGTGGCCTTAGATGAAGTGTATATATCCACACCCATCTTTTTCAGCTTCTTCTTGACAACTGCAGCAAGTTTGGGGTTAACACTGGGAAGGAGGTCCTTCATCAGTTCGATCACGGTGACTTTGGCACCAAGCTTGGCGTAAACCGTCCCTAGCTCCAGACCGATGATACCCCCACCGATACAGATTAGATGTTCTGGAACCTCTTTGAGCGCTAGTGCCCCCTTGGCAGATAAGACACTCTCCTCGTCTATCTCGAATCCGGGTAAAGAGATGAAGCTCGAACCAGTAGCGATGATTACCTTTTCTGCTTCGATAATCTCTTCTGCCTTGTCCTCACCGTATACGACAACTTTTCTTGTACCGATAAACTCGGCAGTGCCCATAATTGTCCTGACCTTGTGGGTCTTGAGGAGGGTCTTTATTCCCCCGATGAGCGTATTCTGAACTCCCTCTTTCCACTCCTGCATTTTTTTCATGTCAAGGGACACACCCTTAACCGTGATACCCATGAGGCCAGTCTCGTTCTTGATCTCATGGTAGAGTGACGATGCGTGGATCAGTGCTTTAGAGGGGATACACCCCCAGTTAAGACACTCACCACCAATCCATCCCTTCTCTACAAGTATCACCTGTTTTCCGAGCTGAGCAGCTCGGATGGCGGCAGGATATCCACCGGGACCGGCTCCAATTACCAGTATATCTGTTTTTGTTGACATCTCATAACCTCACAAGTTCTCGAAATACAACAGACCTGGGTTCTCCATGTACCTTATCAGGTCTCTGATAAATCGAGCACCGACAGCGCCATCAATTACCCTGTGGTCAAGGCTGAATGAGAGGTTCATCATCTTCCGGATACCAACCTCTGGTTTACCGTCCTTCTCAATCACAACCGGT
>WAMJ01000249.1 GCA_015522385.1 Candidatus Heimdallarchaeota archaeon | reverse complement strand
GTAGTACCCTAGTGGTCTAGAAACGCGAAGAGAGCAGCGGGAGAAGTCGGTAGCTGCCCGAGAGTGTAAGTAGTACCCTAGTGGTCTAGAAACGTACCAGTCCGAGGCCAGCTTCTTCCTTTCTTCACTGTGTAAGTAGTACCCTAGTGGTCTAGAAACCAGCAGGCCACCGGGTCGGACAACCTCACGGTTGATAGTGTAAGTAGTACCCTAGTGGTCTAGAAACCCAAGAGGACTGCCTGGAGGTTTTCCTGCACCCAGTGTGTAAGTAGTACCCTAGTGGTCTAGAAACCCCGCATCACTCTCACCGAGGGGGACTCGGCCATCAACAGTGTAAGTAGTACCCTAGTGGTCTAGAAACTAACCCGCATACAATCGTCTTCAAATCCGCAGAAGCAACATTGTGTAAGTAGTACCCTAGTGGTCTAGAAACACAGTCTCCTCTGCGATCCACTGCGCTGCCAGTCCTGATACGTGTAAGTAGTACCCTAGTGGTCTAGAAACTGACCAGTCCCTTGGTCTACCACCCAGATGCTGTTCGCTGTGTAAGTAGTACCCTAGAGGTCGAGAAACAAATACTCGCTATCAAAATGATCAAGCTAATAAGAAGTACCCTTTATAGAAATCTTGAACGTCGTATATGTCAGACCACAATCTATTCCCCGTAGAAACGGCGGAATACCTCCTGCTTTCGATCCAGGAAGGGACCGCCCGTGTACAGATCCGCGTAGAACGAGCGGAACGACCCTGTCAGGACATTCAGTCTGTACAGCACAGAGACCTTCGGGATCTCCTCCAGTGACAGTGTGTAACCCCTAGACTCCAACTCGAACCTCAGTGCAGTCACGAACGATAGACTCCCGCAGTGAAAAGCAACCCGAAGGCAGCCTCGGACAATACTGACACTGCCGTCACCGTCGAAGTACCCACGCACAAAGTCCCAGAAAAACTCACGGGGAACATCCGGAAAATCCATCACTAAGGATTTATTCTGCACAGCTCCAAGAGCCTGCAAGTCTCGCACAAGATCACGGGAGTACACCATAACGTAGTAGATATCACGTGTACCTCGACGACGAACTACGTGATCACCAAGGTACGACGCAAGAAGCTCGAGATGACCTCGGTCACCGATCTCGATCCGAAGATAACCACGGTCAGAACTCACGTAGCCGTCTGCAAAGACAAAACCAAGAACATATGCCATCTCAGAACTCCAGCTACCAAAGAACCCCGAATTGACACTGTACCGAACAGCAGGCTCCGTCAACCCCAGAAGACGACGACGCTGCCGGACCGCCGAATAACTCCGACCGAGTAGCTCACTGAGCTCACGAATCCCACCACCACCACGCAGTACATCGTCCTCAGCTCTCGTCCACCTCGCCACAAAATACGTCCAGAACATACACATCTTGAACATTGCGCTCAATCAGATTGATTGATTCATAAGGAAAAGTACAAAAGCGAGGGGATGCATGGACGGTTGTACGCTTCCTCGGAAACGTTGACTACCACCACAGGTAGAATTACCATCCATCTGGATAGTAAAAAGGAGCTATTAGCTCAGCTTGGTTAGAGCGTTCGGCTGATAACCGAAAGGTCGCCAGTTCAAATCTGGCATAGCTCATCTCTTAATTTGTCGATTTAGTTCACCTTCCGGCAGAATTGTATATTTTTCCCACATTGTGACCTAACTGATGTGAACGATCATCTCCACCCCCATTCATATCTACTCCACACTACTATCTTCCCTCCTCTGTCTGCTTCCCTCACCTCTGATCCTCTTGGTCTCTTTCTGGCCCTCCAAGTCCCCCATTATTTTCCTCCCCATCCCGCTCTGTCCCTCCCGCTCACTTCCACCTTGCCGACACCTGCTCACAAGACTTATCTTGCAGAGGGTAGATGGCTATCTGTGACTTTCGTCTGGGCTACACTCACCTTTCTCCTGATCCTGTATTTCGCCATCCACATCCCACTGGATATAGCCATGTCGAGGAGGAAAACCGAGCTGACCACACACGACGTAGAGGAAGACCAACAGGCGAACTCCACCCTCGGTATCAGTTCTCTGACAATCTGGCTGGGCTGGCTGTACTACATCCTGTACCCGACACAAGGAGAAAGCACACTGCAGATCGTCGCGGTCGTCTTTGTCGCGGCAGGGACAGTCATCGCCATTTGGGCACGAATCCTCAGGGGCATCCACTCACACTCATGGGGGTTAAGCAAGGATACACCCCTTGTCACATCGGGTCCCTATTCTCTGATCAGACACCCAACCTACACCTTCTACTTCATCCTCTCCGTCTTCCTCCCCATTGCCACAGGATACTGGGTTCTCCTCGTTACGACCATCTCCATCTACGGTTACAGCAGAGCTGTCATTGTGGAGGAGGAGATGCTTGTCAAGCACTTTGGTAAAGCATATGAGGAATACCAGAAAAAGACAAAGAAGTTCATCCCTTTCCTCTGGTGATGATCGGGTCTGAAAATGTTTCCATAGCATCAAACAAATTGGATTCCTTGTGAGTGACACTTCCTGAAATTATCGCAGTTCAGAAACTATACCAAAAGTAAGTATACATCGTACGGTTAATTATTCTCTGAATTCTGACCCATGAGAATTCAGGTCATCTAGAATCACAAATTATGAAGTTTAAACTACATATTATAGTTAAATTTTCCAAAATCTAATATTCTGTATCAATATGCCCCAGAATGTGGGATTAGCTATGGGACACATGTTCAATTACAAACCTAGGGAGCACCTCCTATAGATTTTCACACAAGATTTTAATAAACTTAAAATCGAGTACACTTATGGTTTTTCTCGGTAGCCACCTGAGGCAATCTGTACTGCTACGATTCACAATCGTATCACTCATTCCTCTGTTGCTCACAATCGCGGTGGTATCGTACTCCACCAGCCAGTTGATCGAGACTGACCGGACAAAGGGACTGATAGACCAGAGCGATATACAGAGCAAGACATTCGAATCCTTCTTCAAGCAATTCCTCGACAAGGCAGACCTCGTCTTCAAAGCACCACAGGTGCAGAAGATGATACAGATGAGGATGGAAGACACAACTGCAGATGCCGATCTCAAAGCACTCCCTGTTGATAACCAGACCGCGGGAGACTTCTATTCCAAGAGGTACAGTAACTCCAGTACATGGAGAGAAACACAGGCATTCTTTCTCAGACTACAGGTCAACGACGAGGACATCGATCTGGTTAGGATATTCTGGAAGGACGGAAACTCCGTTGTCGGGGTCAAGCTAGGTGCACCCTTCAACAAGGACTATAGGGGGGACAAGGTATTCTTCCAGCAGGCCATGGACACATCGCGTATCGGGACCAACGAGACCCATATCTCTCCCATATCTATCGCCAGAGCGACCAATTCTCCGGCTATCAGAATACAGAGGGTCATCGATATTGGCGGTGAGAGACTGGGCTTCTTCAACATCAACTTCAATGCTGCCTCACTGACAAAGACCATAGAGGCTGGAACCTTTGGGAAGACCGGGTACAACATGCTCGTCGATCTCAACTACGAGAATGCAGAGGGTGATCAGATCGGTCCCGTGTTCATCTCAAATATCCTCGATCCCGAGCTCACATTCAACGAGACGGTGGGAACCGATATCTACATCCCTGTCGAGAAGATAGCCGAAGGTAAGAGTACAGTTAGCTACACCCGCAACGGAGAGTCATGGCTGGCAGGACTCAGTTATGTCACCCTCATTGGACAGAGATCATTCGTCGTCATCTCTACACAGAAGGAGAGCGAGATACACGCCATACGTGACACCCAGCTTTCAATTGCATTGGGGATACTCGCTGGATCAGTCATCCTCATTGGATTCCTCGCCTTCACCTTCTCAGACTCGATATCCAAGCCTATAATTGCCGTCAGCGAATTTACCAAGGAGCTGACAAAAGGTAATCTAGGGGTATCCCTCCAAGCCAAGGGCAAGGGCGAGATCAGCGAACTCATCGCATCGACCAAAGATCTACAAACTGCTATTGTCGATCTCCTCAAAGGAATCAACAAGTCCGTAAACCTCACCTCGAAGACATCCTACACACTGTCATCAACAAGTGAAGAGGTGAATGCCGTCAGCGAGGAGGTGTCCGCAACCAGCCAGGCCATGAGCCAAGGTGCATCAGAACAAGCAGAGATGATCTACAGGGTGAACTCACAGATCGTCCAAGCAAGTGAGCTCATTGACGAAGTCATCTCAGAGATCGGTGAAAACACTCGCATTATCAACGACATAGCCCTCAAGACCAACATACTCAGCCTGAACGCTGGGATAGAAGCCAGCAGGGCAGGAGACTACGGAAGGGGTTTCACAGTCGTCGCAGAGAATATCAGAAGACTCTCCGAAGACACGAGGGATGCTATCGAGAGGATCGAGGAATTCTCCAACAATATTTCCCAATCCCTCAGAAAGTCATTCTCTGAAATCACCGAGAGCATGGAGCACATATCTGCAACTGCTCAAGAGACAGCAGCCAGCTCAGAAGAGGTAGCCGCATCAATCGAGGAGATCAAAAATAGTATCGCCGAGATAAATGAGCTATCATCCGCTCTATCAACCTACGCCATGAAATCACAAGACACAGTGACCTCCATCGTCAAGGATCAGAAAGAATCTGCCTAACCTTATCTCTCATAATAATATATCTACTTCAGACTCTTCTAATTGTATTGTTCAACCTTCATCAAATTCGAGTATCTACCTAACACAACTGATTAGCATCGTCTCCTCAGGGAATAATACAAATGCTATATGAGCCCTACATGCACTCATGTGACAAGTTAAATGAAAATATGCCATGGGGAGCAGATAAGAGTGGAAATGGACTGAGGAGAACAGGGATAGGGTTGACAATATGAGGGGATTGAGCAGAGAAGCAGGAACAGCAGTGAGGGGCGTTCCTATATTCTTATATCCACCCGAGTGGAAGGAGGTGTGTGAAGGTAAATTACGGACTGATCCTCATAGTCATCATCCTCGTTGGCTCACCCGTGATCTTGATCTTTGGCTGGAGGTTGAATCATCTCGCGGTCACCGGGCAGCGGTTGGGTGACACTCCCAAACTAAGTCTGGGAGGGGACACCAAACCTGGAATCACCATGGAGCAGCAGACGAGTACGGACAATTGGACGTACTTCAGCTCGACTTACCTTGTACCCGTGGACGGGACTTTTGACTTTGACAGCGGATCCATTCTCTACATATCGGTTCCATACAGCTCGGAGGATGCGGTGTCGCTCGTGGACCTGAGGCTGGATGGTGGGGTGATCACGGCCTACCTGCTCAAGGAGGACAGGGGTCTACCAGGGATACAACCGGTCTCTAAGGTCACGTACATTGTCCATATGGACATCACGACAGAGATCCGCTCATTCGTCGCGGTGAGCTACAACTCTATGTCCAATGTGCTGG
>WAMJ01000248.1 GCA_015522385.1 Candidatus Heimdallarchaeota archaeon | reverse complement strand
GAAGATATACACTCCCTTCGTCTTGGAGCAGATAGACCCGATCAGATCTGTGCTCATGGGCTTGCCATCTCGCCACCCTCCAAGCCAGTCTCTACAATCCCCGAGTATGATGACGGTGTAGTTTTTGGACAGATACTGCCCTGCACTCTCGACAAACTCCTTGAGTGCCTGTTGGTAGTCGCTGGACTCCTTCCCCCTCTTTATCTCCTTCCATTTCCGCAGTATCCTATCAACTGAATCGTGGATGGATGATGATCGTCTGACCTCGGTGGTTACATCAATGAGGCTCCCGATGAATTCGTAGTAGTGGATGTCAGAGAATAAGTTCCTGACCATCTGGATAATCGACAGAAAGAGCTTCGATGCATGAATGGTTGAGGGGCTAACGTCTGTCATGACCAAGAGCTTTGGCTTGCTTCTCACCCTGCTCCTCTTTACCTGCTCGATAAGTACCCCTCCTCTCTGTATATTTTTCCTGATTGTCCGACGCATGTCGAGCCTCCTCCTTGATTTCTTCATCTTGCTCCGCTTACTGGCTATGCTCTTGGCAAAGACGCGGAGAGAATGCTGCAACTCCACACTGTCCTCCAGTTCAATAATGGGTCTGTCCTCAATTGTCAAAGTCGAGAGACTGGAAGAAAGCCCAAGTTTCTTTCCCGATCGTATCATCTCCTTAATCTCTTCCGCGAGAGCTCGTTCGAGAGCCTGAATGCCAGAATTCGCCAGCTCAGGAAAGGCAGACCTGAGAGAGCCATGTATACTTGCCATGACTCTATCCTTCTTCTGAAGGATATCCGAAAAAGTGTTGCTGCTTGGCATGATGTACCGGAGAAGGATGTGACGTGCTGCTGATGACTCTCCCTCGTTGAAGAGCTTCTTCATAGCGAGTTTGTAATCAGACTGAACTCCCCTAAGCTGTCTCTCAACAAGCATCCCGATCCCCAGTCTGATGGGATCAATCTGACTCTCAGCCTGTGGACGGTCACCCTCCATCATATCGAACAACTCCTCCTTGAATCTCTCTGCTGCTGTCTTCTCCTCAAGTGTGCCTCCCAAAAGGTACATGTCAAAGAGGATATCGAAGATCTTCTGCTCCGGGAGGGATTTGCACAGGACCCCTCTAACTCCTGTCCTTAGCTCATGAATGTCCATGGCATATTCAGTGACCCTCATGACGTCGAGAAGCTCTGCTGTACTGATGCTGAAGCCTAGCTGCCTAAGTTGCGTTATGAACTCCTGTCTCTGCATCCTACTTTCCCTTCGCTTCGAATAGATCACCCTTGGATTTGAGGAGAACTCCATAGAGCTCTTCCACACGCTCCTGTTCAAGGACGTCCCCCATGAACAGTAGGGCCTGAGCGAACTCTATCGTCTCGGCTACCGAAGGTGGATCCGCAATTCTCTCATTGCTTCTCAATTTCCTGACGATGGACAGAATCTTGTCGGCCAATAGATCGTCCAATTCTGGGAGGTGGAGTTTGAGTATCTCTTTCTCCCGAATAGGGTCAGGGTACTCAAGAGCCATAAATATTGACCTCCTGCGGAGTGCCGAGCTCAGAGGTCTGGTGTTATTGCTCGTCAGGACAATTATCGGTGTGGATCTAGCCTTAATCGTCCCGATCTCAGGCACGGTGATCTGACCCTCTCCTAGGGCCTCAAGGAGGAATGCCTCGAACTCTTCGTCCGATCGATCGATCTCATCTATCAGAAGAACTACAGGATCCTGTGACTGCAGCGCGCGAAGCAGTGCTCGCTGGATGAAGTACTCCTCAGAAAAGAGGTCTGCAAGCTCTGTCCCCTTCGATTTCTCAAGTGCTAGGAGCTGTTTTGTGTAGTTGAACTCTCCAATGACCTGTTCTGCCGTGATCCCCTCGAAACACTGTATCCTGATAAGTTCTCTCCCCGAAATTGCAGCAAGGGCTTTTGCTAGGGCAGTTTTCCCAGTGCCAGGTGGTCCTTCGAGAAGAAGGGGCTTCCCGAGTCTTACCGACACATTGACAAGGGTGATGAGATCATTGTCGGGGATGTAACCTCCCTTCTCCACGAAAGCTTCACGACTGAATTTCACGATAGGCGCTTGACTTCACCCGTAATAAACATCTGCTTCGATCTAGTGGTGGATCTTGATATAGAAGAGCTTCTTACTCTTTGACTGGTAAACGTAGGAGAGGGTATTCACGGTACTCTTAGCAATCCACACAACGAAGACAGAACCAAGGGGCTTGTCCTCCTTGAGCTGCTGATTACTGGCAACTGGTTTGATGAGCAGAGGATCCTGTCCAGGGAGTATCATAGCTTTCCTTCCATCATCACCCGGCACGGTGTGAACAAGGGCTGCGACATATCCTTCCGGTGCTCTCGTCTTTATAGAGTACTTGTTTTCCCGTACCCGGTGCATGGTCACGGCTAGGCGATCAATAAAACGGTTGTAGTTCCTCCTCATCGGGAATATCTCCCTTAACTGCTCCTTCACTCCCTCTATATCTATGGCCGGGAACTCTGGATGCTCTTTGCTCATCGGCCTTCTGTGGAGGGACTCTATTTGCTCATCCTCCAGTAGAAATCGAATCTCTTTCCTCATCCATCCCGTGGATTCTTGGTAGAGTGGCAGTAGTCTGTCCGTATTCTGTACTGCTTTCATTGCACGGATTAGAAGTCTGCGTTTCAGGTTCATTCCAAGGACTAGAAGGAGGAAATCATCGTGGTGGATGAATCTGTTATCTTCCATGAGGTCAATGAGGAGTTCAATGAGATCCACCATCCCATCTTCAATCTCCCCGCTCTTTCCTTGGAGACTAGATAGGAGGATCTTCTCAATTGTCCTCAGTCCAGCTATTCCCCTGTGTTGTGGCGAGACCGTTCCATTTGGTGCGAAAAATCTCGCCTCCTGCGAGATCAGACCGACATAGTTCTTGAACTGTCGGAAAAACCGAGTGAAGGGATTAATGCACATTACTCTGTCGATCCTTGTTTTCACTCGGAGGATGTGGCTGTCGACCATTTCTACGGAATCAACATACGATCCCTCAAGGATCCTGAGGTACTCGAAGTCAACATCCTTATACTCCGAATTGAGGTGATCTTCTGGCTTAATGAAGAAGTGTTCAATGTGCTCTTCCATCCCGCCACCTTCATCGTGGAGATTCCTAATTACTCGTTTGAATATCGGATGACTCTCCTCGTAGCGCTTTGCGTTGTGGAGGAAGAAGTTCAATGCTTGGGAGGCATAGTCCCGTGCCTTTTCATCACTGAAGAAGTAGAACAGATCCATTGGTCCCTTAATGTATCGGAATCCACCTGTTGCAGGATCTGTCTTTTCTACTTGCACGTTTCATCACTTCGTTCCTCATTGAAAGAGGTTTTCGTTATCATCTAGATCTACTGCTGTACTGAAAAATATTTTGTGCGGTAGATGGAGTGTAGCCTGTTTGGTTTAGGTGGTTTATGGTGGTATAAAAACAACAGGCTAAGCGGCTCAGGTAATGATCTCACTAAGA
>WAMJ01000247.1 GCA_015522385.1 Candidatus Heimdallarchaeota archaeon | reverse complement strand
CCGAAGAGATGTGGAAGACCCTGCTTGAGGAATACAGCGACAGGACTAGGCTAATTGACATAACCAACGGAGTACACCTTCCGACCTTCTTATCAGGACCGATGAGGAGGCTATATGATAAGTACCTCGGTGAGGACTGGGTGGATAAGCAGGATGATAAGGAGCTTTGGAAGCAGGTTGAGAGTATCCCCGATGATGAATTCTGGGATGTCAGACTTCAGGTCAAGAAGAGATTGCTGGAGCAGATACGCGAGACAGCTAGACAATTGCGAAAAAACGGGGACATGGGTGCAGATCAGATCTTGGCCTATGGCGTTTTTCTCAATCCGGAGGCACTCACAGTGGGCTTTGCCCGAAGGTTTGCTACATACAAACGCGCAAATCTCATTTTCAGCGATCTCTCACGAGTACGGAAGTTGTTCAATGACAAGTACCATCCCCTCCAGCTCATCTTTGCAGGGAAGGCACATCCTGCGGATGAGCCCGGGAAGCACATCTTGCAGAAGGTATATGAGCAAGCCATGGATAAGGCGAACTCAGGCAGGGTTGCTTTTATCGAGAACTACGACATGCACATCGCTCGCTTTCTTGTGCAGGGAGTTGATGTATGGCTGAACAATCCGATCCGTCCCTACGAAGCTTCCGGGACATCAGGTATGAAGGCAGCGGCAAATGGAGTCCCACATCTCTCCACTCTTGACGGGTGGTGGGCTGAAGGATTCGTCGGAGACAATGGTTGGGTGATTGGAGATGGTAAGGAGTTTGAGGATAGGGAAGAGCAGGACGCACACGATGTCAATTCCCTCTACGATATCCTCGAGAATGAAGTCGTGCCCATGTACTACGATATGGAAGACAGGATTTCTAAGAGGTGGGTCCGAATAGCTAAACGATCTGTCGCTGAGGCCATCCCGAACTTCTCTGCCACAAGAATGATCAAGGACTATGTCCACAAAATGTACGTACCGACCATCAGGAATTTTGAGAAGATCAACTCATAATCAGCAGCATTATTAATTCTGGATTTCCTCTTGAGGTATTGACTTTTACTCGATCAAGCGGAGTACTGCTACATCCGACAAGTCTTCAATCCAAGTACGGTATAGGGGATTTAGGAGAGGAATTGAGGAAATTCATTAACCTCCTTGAAATATCAGACCAGAAGCTCTGGCAGATCCTACCTCTCGGTCCTACAGGGTACGGAGACTCCCCCTACCAAGCACTCTCGTCATATGCAGGAAACCCATTACTCATATCCATCGACGAGCTGATAACTGAGGGTTTACTCACTGAAGAGGATGTCCATCCTATCCCTAATTTCCCCAAGGATGAGGTTGATTTTGGATGGGTGATCCACTACAAAACCACACTCTTCAAAAAAGCATTTGAAAGATTTGTTGAGAATATCCCCGATGCGTTTGAAGAGTACTGTGCCAAGAGCATGTGGCTGGAGGATTTCGCGACCTACAACGCTCTGAAGGAATTCCATGATCTAAAGCCATGGAATGAGTGGCCCTCTGAGCACCGTGACCCAAACAATCCAGCAGTCGCTAAGTGGAAACAGGAGAACGGAGAAAAAATCCTCTATACCAAATTCCTCCAGTATACGTTTGAGAAACAGTGGACAGCAATCAGAGAATATGCGAATTCCCGGGGAATACGGATTATTGGGGATATCCCAATTTATGTAGCATATGACAGTGCGGAGACATGGGGGAATAGGGAACTCTTCCTCCTCGATGAAAACGGCCTACCAAAATTTGTCTCAGGAGTCCCACCTGATTACTTCTCTGCCACCGGACAGCTCTGGGGCAATCCTATCTACAGGTGGGATGTCATGGGAGAAAGAGGATACAGGTTCTGGATCGACAGAATAAAACGATCACTTGAGCTTGTGGACTACCTCAGGATAGACCACTTCATCGGCTTTACCAGATATTGGCAGATCCCTTACGGGGAGGAGACTGCAATAAATGGAGAGTGGAAGCATGGCCCTGGAGAGAGGTTGTTCTCCGCAGTCAAAGAGGATTTGGGAGAGATACCCCTAATTGCAGAGGACTTGGGTCTTGTCACAGAGGCTGTCATCGAATTAAGGAAGAAATTCGCTTTTCCAGGGATGAAGATCCTTCAACATGGCTTCAGCCATGATAGGAACTCAAATAACATCCATCTTCCACACAACTACGAGAAGGACTTTGTGGTGTACACAGGTACCCATGATAATGAGACAGCAGTGCAGTGGTTTACGTCCGCTGACCGGGAGGTCAAGGATCACTTCATCAGCTATACAAACTCAAACCAAGTCGATTTTGTGGGAGATATGATCAGACTTGCAATGCAGTCGGTCGCCGTCTTTGCAGTCTTCCCGCTACAAGATATTCTGCGACTACCTAAATCTGCAAGGATGAACCTCCCGGGAACAGCTTCGGGAAATTGGAAGTGGAGGGTGAGGGAGATACAGTTGAAGTACTTCGACCAGCTCAAAGAGTTTGCTAATCTTTATGCCCGCGCTTAACCAATATGAGGACACCCACTAAACCGATTGATGGGAAGACTGTTGTGGAGGTTGTGCTAGAAGGTTCATTCACAGTCACATCCTTTCCCTTATAGGATATATCAACAGTGACAGAAATCTGATTACCGTATACATCGGTAGCAACGATCGTAAAGGTGTACATCCCGGTGATCATCTTGGGATCGTAGTAACTGAGTTTTCCAGAGTTACTACGCTCAAAGACCACTGTGGAGTTCAGAACCAATTGGATCTTGAGCAATCCCACATTGTCGGTCGCATTGGCCTCTATCTCGATCACACCGGACACCACACCATTTGGTCCATTGACTGTAAGCTTTGGTGGATCGAGATCTACTGGGACTTCCTCTTCGGGGGCTACAGCATCCAAGACAAGTTGGAACTTCTCAGATTCTGAAACATCGCCAAGGTAGATCTGACCTGCAACCGCGAACAGATCATTTCCCACAATATATGCGTCCTTGTTCCCCCGTGCATTGATCACTCCGACTTTGGCACCTGAGAGGGTGAATTCTAATAGGTTTGATTCCCTCTTGGAGACAAACCCAGTTTGTCCCTTCAGGTACTCACTTCCGTCGTTGAAGCTGAAGGTACTGTAGAATGGCATAGAATCACCCCT
>WAMJ01000246.1 GCA_015522385.1 Candidatus Heimdallarchaeota archaeon | reverse complement strand
TAATTCTTTTATTGAATAAATAATAATCAATTATATTCTTATATATGATTATATTTATTGAATTTACATCATAAAACTATGCTAATTTACAAATTAAATTCATTTCATTTAGTCATTAAACATTTATGTGTAGATGTAATTTAAAAAAGAATTAAAGCTTTAATAGATTATGTTATCTCAAATTATGTCTAAATAATAATTAATATTGCTAATTAAAAATTTCAAGGAATTGAAACTTTTACTTTGATATTACGCTACATTAGAATAAAGCTGACTAAAATATCTAAAATATAATTCTAAAAATACGTACTTATCTTACGCTATTTATTAAAATGGCTTTATATCAGCTAATGGAAATCTTATATGTATTAACGTTAGGGCGGAACCTTCAAAAAAATTAATTCAAAAATTGATTGGTGTATTAGAAATGCTCATTATAAAACGTTAGAAAGAAGATAATCTCATATCACAAATGAATTAAGCATTAACCTTGAAAATTATCGAAATTTAGAATATACCAATAATTTCTAAATAATAAAAGATGATATATATTAATTATTAGAATAACCAATTCAAAAGGTTTTGATCTAAATCTGAGTTCCACAGTTTCCACAATACTTGTCGGTCACTTCATTCGGCTGACCGCAGCTAGGGCAGTTTTTCTTGCTCATGAATAGACCGCCTGAAGGTGCAGTTGGTGCGGATTCTACATACGGATCTGACACTGGAGGGCTTGAGGACGTCGAATTGGAGATTGGCTCATTTGTCAATTCCGACTGACCAGTTGTTGGACTCACTTCCTCTCCAAACCAAGCTGCTGTTTCGGGATTGGGTGTTGTCTGCCTAGCTCCTACCTGCCCGTCCGAGTAATTGGGACTTTGACCAGTGTAGGTAGGTGATTTACCCATGAAGCCTCTGTTCGATCTACCTTTGAAGAGGAAGCTCAGGATCTTACCGAGCACTGCCAAGATAACGATCCCGATGACCACCATGATGATGCTGATGACCAACATGATGATGGCGATACCGTTAACACCCTTGGTAAGGGCATTTTTGTTTGGATTGTTTGGATCATAGTAGACAGTCACTGTACTTCCCACTGGATATTTGTCTATCTTATTCTGTGCTGAGCTACGGATGCTTGAACCTGACTGTATTCCCGTTGGATCCCACCTGTCTCCAGTATATGTCTTGCCATCAACTTGGAAAGAGTAAGTGATCTCAGGATAGTACGTGTAGTCACCGTCGTCCGAGTCATACTTCTCGCGGATAGAGGTGGATGTGACGATGCCATCGGTTGCCACCCATGAGTTACTCTGTGCACCTGCCATGATCATGAAAATCGAGACGAAGAACAGAATGATCCCGATGATCAATAGACCGATAGCCAGTCCAATCGGGTTACTGTTCCTCCTCCTGCGCCTACCGTTAAAACTAAAACCGGAAGTCATTAATCCTATTTTTTACCTGAGTATGTAAATCTTATTTGTAAGAAAAATTATATTGCACTCTGTCATATCGCTCTCCGTGCAGAATTTCAGCTATTCCTCCACGAAGACTATGGCGTCCCTTGGACAGATCTTGGCACATGCAGGGTCTCCTCCACAGCAGTCGCACTTGTAGAGTGTACGTCTCATCGTCGTCTTTCCGGACTTGTTGATCACAGGGCGGTCTCTCGTAGGGCTGATGAAGATCGACGCGACGCCGTGCATCTCCTCGCAAGCTCTCACACACTTCATGCACGATACGCACACGTTCTTGCCCTCGGGTGCATCTGTGAGGATTATCGATACCACGTTGTGCTCGTCTAACAGCATGGCGTCGTACGGACAGGCGGGTAGGCATGGAGGGTCGTCACAGTGCCAGCATGGGAGGACGTCCACTGCTCCAGTTGGTCTACCGTTGGTGTCCTCTGGACGGTGTCTGACCTTGATGGCCGACATCTGAGGATTCTGTACCCCGAATTTGACGGTGGAGCAGGCGATGGCGCAGAGGTCACACAGCCCGCAGTCTCCTTGCAGGATCTTGAGCTTCCTCATGGTCTCTCCTCCCTGACCATCTCCTCCAGCTCTCTGATCCGCTCGGGCCTAAGTGAGCCGTCACTGTTCCAACCCCTGACCTCGTAGTACTCATCGAGCATCTGGTCGTAGTTCTCGCGGACTATTCGGTGTCCCTTGGCGATGCCGGCGGTTGCCTCCTCCTCCATGTACTTCCACGGGGGATAGTCGTCCTTACGGCTGACACCGCAGCGAGTATTGAACAGTCTTTCGAGGTCCCTTATGTTCCGCCCGATCTGACGGTAATCCTCAATTTGCAGACCCGTGGCAGTCTCCACGAGCTCCTTGAAGTGTCCGTACTTCAGCAGGTGCGGGGAGTTGAAGCCGTGTGTTACGAACCTGCATATGCCCAACCCGTCACCGACCGCGTAGATGTCCTCGTGGGTGCTGACTATCCAGCCCTTGTCCTCGTAGGAGGTCGGTGAGGTGTTGACTCTCTTACCGTAAATCTCCTCGCTCAGCTCGTCGGGGAGGTCGAAGATCTCAAGTGTCGGTCTGCTCCTCAGGTGGTCGGCGCCCCGCGAGGAGGTAGCGATACCCAGGGCGAAGGACTTTATGTAGCGGCAGTCATGTGGGTCGGACTGGGGAAGTCCTTTGACGCCTATGAAGAGTTTGTCAGCTCCTTCTGGCAACCTGTCCAGTGCTTGGTAGGAATCAGCCATACTGTCGCCGATCCCGTTTCGGTATGCGATCTTCAGCAGCAGGTTCCGGGCGAGACCGTAGTCCCCGAACGGAAGGTCTTCATCGATCATCCCCCGCTGAGCCATGTCCATGTACCACGCCATGATTGTCCCGGTGCTGGAGGTATCGAGTCCCAGTTCGTTGCACATGTTGTTGAGCACGATGACTTGCTGCGGGTCGGACAGCCCGATGTTGGAGCCCATCATGACGAGGGTAGAGTACTCGGGTCCCTCACCTCCCTGCTTGTTAGCGTGCCTGCAGTGCACCATGCACGCTGCGCAGGCCATTGCACCTTTGCTGAACTTGTGGAACTCCTCCGCCCGGAGGCTGTCGTCGAACTGGGTCCTGTTCGAGTTGAGCGTGCGGATGGCCCCTAGGGTGTTGCTGGGCGTGTACAGCAACGGAGTTCCTAACTTCCTGAGTGTCTGCACGACCTTGGAGCCGTTGAGGTAGTCCTTCAGCCGGATCACTGCTTGCAGGAATTCCTGCGGTCTGTGCAGTTTGAGTGACCCTGTGTTCCGTGCGACGACAGCTTTGAGTTTCTTAGCCCCCATCAGACCCCCCATCCCTCCTCTTGATGCTGAGTTCTTCTTCCGTGTGAGCACACACGCCATCCTGACACGGTTCTCTCCTGCTGGTCCGATGACCGAGGCCTCGTGATCAGTCCCTAAGTCGTCCCAGATCGTCTGCTGTGTGGCCTGAGTATCCATTCCCCACAGGTGCGAGGCGTCCCTGATCTCGGCCTTTCCGTCGTCGAGGTAGATGTAGCAGGGCTCTTTGCTTTGCCCTGTGATGATCAATCTGTCGAAGCCCGCGTACTTCATTGCGGGACCGAAGAATCCCCCTGCATTGGAGTCCCCCAATATACCTGTCTCCGGGGATAGGGCGGTGACGTTGAATCGTGCAGCGTTGGGCGCAGAGGTTCCGGTGAGCAACCCCACCCCGAAGATCAGCGGATTTCTTGGGTCGAATGGGTCGATGTTCGGATCGGGAAGGTTCCTGACCAGCTCGAGGACATTCATACCCCGTGCTCCGAGGAAGTTCTCTATGTCTCTGAGCGGTGTCGGGTAAATCTCGATCTCCCCCGTGCTCAGGTTGATCTTTGCGGTCTTTCTCTGCAAATGCATTAGCAGGTTCCTCTCACGAATTTTCAAATAATTACTTCCTTTATTATCTTTTCTCAGAACTGGCGATCATACCAAGGTATCAATTTTTCTCATTATACTCCCTCTACGTTTGACCACGAGGTATTTCCGCTCCAGTGGATTGATTCCTCTTCTCTTCTACCTCAAGTGATTGAATCCTCTTCTCCACAGCTCCAATGGGTTGGGACCTTTTCTCCATCCGCTCTAAGTTACTACTTCCTCAAAACAACTGTAGTAATCTCTATGAGGGTATTCCTACCTCTTCTGTCTTTCACTGCTCTCCTTTCCACTACGCTCCCACATGGTTTATCAATCCCCACGAGGTACGTACTCCGTGCAGGTCAAGATCAAGCTACCATCGGCGATGCGTGAGAAGTTCGGTGAGCAGCGGTTACTGGAGTTGGATGCCAATGATATCCACTCATTCCTGAAGGCGGTTGAGTCCCAAGATTGGGGTTCACAGCTCGTGGAGGGTGGTCGTATCAGGTCGCCCTACGCTTTGGTCATCGACGACCAACTGATCCTGCTGAAGGAGAACCCGCAACTAAATGTGCATGAAAATTCGGAGATACGCTTCCTGCTCTTTCTTACTGGTGGCTAATCTGTACCAATCTGCGATCTCCGATCGGAGAAAATGCTAAATATTCTATACCAAATAATGACTCGATGGACTCCGAGAACGAATCCGACAAGTTTGGGATATACGACTGGAACACCCACGAGAGTTCCTTTCGTCCGTCCAGGATCATCATAAACGATGAGACCCTTCGTGACGGTCTGCAGAGCCCTTCCACTCGGGATCCACATATTTCTGGAAAGCTCAGGCTTGTGAGGCTGATGGAGAGGCTCGGTGTGCACACCGCGGACGTGGGGTATCCGAGCTCCTCGCCCAAGATGTACTCAGACGTCAAGCAGATCTGCGAGATGATACGGGACGAGGGTCTGCGGATTCAGCCCAACTGCGCCGCCCGGACACATGAGTACGACATCAGACCCGTGATCGAGATATCGCACGATGTGGGCATTCCCGTTGAGGTCTGTGCATTCCTAGGCACCTCGGTGATCAGGCAGTTAGTCGAGGGGTGGGACATGGAGCGACTCGAGCATCTGGCCCGTTCTGCCGTACGCCTGTGCGTCGAGAACGAAGTACCGGTGATGTTCGTCACGGAGGACACCACTCGCTCCCGCCCCGAGGACATCAAGTACATCTATCTCGCCGCGGTTCACGAGGGAGCCCAAGCAGTCTGCATCTCCGACACCGTGGGGCACGCCTCCCCAGAGGGTGCCTACGCCTTGGTTAGGTACGTCCGGGAGTTCCTCGACGACGAGGGCTACAGGGACGTTCGCATCGACTGGCACGGTCACCGTGACCGGGGTCTCAGCGTCTCCAACTCGCTCGCTGCTCTGCGCGCAGGGGCTGAGCGGATACACGGAACGGGGCTGGGGGTGGGTGAGAGGTGCGGCAACACCCCACTCGACCAACTTCTGGTCAACCTCAAGCTCCTCGGCTGGATAGACAACGACCTCAGCAGTCTCGCCGAGTACACTCACTTGGTCAGCGAGCTGGTCGGTATTCCCATCCCGGTGAACTACCCCGTCATCGGTAGGGACGCCTTCAAGACGGCAACGGGCGTGCATGCTGCAGCCTTGGTGAAGGCGCAGAAGATGGGGCTGGAGTGGTGCAACAACGTCTACTCGGGAGTGAACGCCGCGGACTATGGGCGCAACCAGTCAATTGAGATCGGGCCGATGTCAGGTAAGAGCAACGTGCTGCTCAAATTGCAGTCCATGGGGCTGGAGTACAGCGACGAGTGCGCCGAGAAGTTGCTGGAGATGGCGAAACACACGGGTCAGATCCTCACGGACGAGGAGATCCGCGGTGCGATGTGCAGACCCAAGAGATTGGCGTTCTAGGGAAGACTCTGATAGCTTTGAGGTGCAGTACTGACTGAGCATGTGTTACCCAGCAAGGGACATGATTATTCGTCGTCCGTCCAGAGCACTAGTCACCAAAGTCTCCGATCCTAGTAATAGGTGAGAGACCGTGATCTACTTCAGATTTCACTGATACAGTTAATATAGGTACTAGGGTAGTGAACTCTGTGGCTGGTTTTATCAACTCAATTTCAGTCAAGAATTTCAAGACCTTGAAGGACGTATCAATTGAACTGAAGAATGTTACAGTGGTGATCGGTGATCCAAATACTGGAAAATCTAATCTACTCGAATGTATCTCTTTGCTCGATGTCTTTTGGAGAAATAATCACAGGATTCGTGAGATGGTAAGGATGGAGAATATGCAGAACCTGTTCACTGATGAGCTCATAGATCGTGCAATATCAATTAAGGTTAATGAAGGCGATCGTCGGGTAGACGCTGGTCTAAGGTTTAATAACGGAATATTCCAATCTCATTTACAAGTAATTCAGGAGGATACATCAATTCAAGATGGAATGATAATTGTCGATCCGAATTTTATTGCCGATCGAAAACACAGTTTTGAATTTGACGGTCGTTCGGTTGAAGGTATGGATCCCGGATTATCAAAATCATCTGCGGATATTATCAGATTTTACAAGTACAAAGACCTACACTCCTACCCGAACAATTCTCCCTCTCCACTGGTCCATCCCTCCGGGGACAATCTATTCAGGGTGGTTTATTCCTCGAAGGATCTCAGGGAGTACGCCAAATCCTTCCTTGAAACCTTTAACTTCTCACTAGTGTTTAGGCCGCAGTCAAATACCTTTGAGATTCAAAAGCAGTTAGAGGACATACTTGTCAACCTTCCTTACACGACACTTGCTGATACCATAAAGCAGATTCTGTTCTACTCTATCGCTATTCTGAGTAACACGAACCAGATCCTCCTATTTGAGGAGCCAGAGGGTCATACATTTCCTTACTACACAAAGTACCTCGCACAACTTATCGCTGATAATCTTACGAATCAGTACGTTCTCGTGACTCACAATCCATATTTTCTACGGACACTGATTGAGAAGGTTCCAAAGGGAAGAATCAATGTTCTTATTGCATACATAGACGGTTTCAACACCAAGTTTCATCAGATGACTGAGGATCAGTTATCTCAAGTTCTGGAGATCGACCCATTCTTCAATTTGGAGGAAATGATTGATTGATAGCGGTTGAATGCCATGTTGACACATATCTGATCAAACGTCTTGGCGTCTCTAAGAAAAAGAGGCACCACGCTGAGAGCAAAGGTAGGGTTCTCAAATTTCTTGAAAAAGACGAAAGGTGTACTTTGGGACTTGTGGATGAGGATCCAAATTCGTCCCAACCACGTCTGTTGGATAAATATAGTCTTGTATTTGATGAATTTGACAGAAGTGGTTTAAGGCTTCTCAGCTATAAGGACAAATATCTCATCATGGTCAGGGATGATATAGAGCACTGGTTGTGCAATCGAGCAAATCATAATAATATCGATCTCAAGAACTACAAACTTCCCCGGGATCCAGTCAAACTGCACAGTATTCCACGCCTTGACAAGAGGAGAAATTTCCAGAAGTTCATTGGTGATCTCATTGCATCAGGAGATAAGGGGGTGGAGACGTTACATACTTGGCTACATTCTTATGGGGATTCTAATCTCTGAAGCTCCTCCCTCGTTTCCCACATGATCCCGTAGCCCAGCTCTAGGCAACTACGGTGGGCGGCACTGCTCTCGAAGTTACTGCTGTACAGCTCCCACGCGGTCTCGTAGTACCTCCTGAACAGCTCTGCGATAATTGGGTACTTCGCTTCCAGCAGTCGCAGGATCCCTGTCCGGTTCATCTCCCAGATCTCGAACGGGTTCTCGGTCTGCGACAGTAGCCTGTTCACACTGGGTGAGATCCTCCAGTTGATCTTCCTCAGCCCCGACCACAGGTCAAGCGAGGTTCGGTCGAGCACGGAGTCCCTGAATGAGACGAGTAGTTGGTCGTTCTCCACGGCCCGTTCCCGGTCGATCCGACGATGCTCCTCGATGGTCAGCGGAATATCCTCTTGTGTCTCGGGGAACTGCGGGTCACCGGTCATCACCCGGATGTTCCTCCTCATCGGTGTGTAGTACGTCCTGAGCTCGTGCATCTTGGAGATGTCGATGATCTGCGTCCTCGGGAGGTGCCAGTATTGCCCACGGGTGAAGAGGTCCTCGTACTCCGCTGCGATATGAAGTGCTTGGCTGACCCCCCTCCTTCCCTCCTCGAACGCTCCCTTTCTTAGATGTATGTGGATGTCGAGGTCGCTGACCTCAGGCACGTAGTCGATGGGGTTCTGGATTTCTTTCGCTGCAGATCCCTTGAGGTAGGCGTACTCCACGTGCGGTTCAAGGACCTCCGTCCAGATCCTTACCGCTCGGTCAATGTCGCTCCTCAGCTGCTGCAGATCACCAATCTGCTTGCGGACGTACATGGCCTACCCACCGTCAGCCGCTTAAGAGTGGTGCGGTTCGTCCTCCCGCATATTCCGACCTGATTTTTGTGCAGCGTTCCTCCCCCGATCACGTGGTATAAATTCCAACGCACGGAGGGTAGCACATGGCAGGTGGAAAATTCACCATAACAATGAAACGGCTCGACGGCATGCAGTTCGTCGCCAAGTTCGACAAGGAACAGTTTGAGGACCTCATGCTGGACGAACCCGAGAACGTCCCTGGTGGCAGGGACGAGTATCCCAACGCCTCCCGGATCCTCGCCGTGGCGATCACGAACTGCCTCTCGGCGTCGTTGACCTTCTGCCTCGAGAAGGCGCACAACCCCCTCGACGACCTCGAAGCGACGACGACAGTCCACATCGACCGGAACGAGAAGGGCTACTGGAGGGTGACGAACGTCGACGTGGAGCTCACCGCAGGCTTCGACCAGCTGGACGAGAAGACGATGAAGAAGTTCGAGAAGTGCAAGGAGAAGTTCTTCAACTACTGCATAGTCTCGGCCTCCATCAAGGAGGGGATAGACATCAACGTCAAGACGACCGCGGTTCAGAAGAGCTAACCTTTCAAAGAAATTGATGTACTACGAGAACCTCACGTTCAAGTAGCAGCACCACGCGAAGTTGTAGAGCTTGCTGCTCAGGGTCTCGTACTTCTCACGGAAGTAGCTGTCCCAGTCCTCTGCAGACAATAGACCGTACACTGTGTCCACCTTCTGCTCCGAGCTGTACTGGATCTTCCAGTCCTTCTCCAAGAAGGGGTAGTGTATGGTGTGTCCGGAGTTCAGCCCCTCCTTCCTCGCCTTCTCCACGTTGCGCTTGATGTGCGTGTTCACGTCTACGTGACTGGTGCTGCTGCTGGAGTCGTTGTCGAAGATCACGTAGAACGGGATCTGGGCGTGGCTCAGTAGCTTGGTGAAGAACGGCATCGAGAACTTCCCGCCCGTGGAGATCAGCTGGCAGCCCAGCTCGTCGAAGTTCAGGGGTCTTTTTATCCTCCTCTGTAGTTGCACGTCGCCCAGATCCGTCGTGGGGTTCTTGTTCATGTGCGTGAGGAGAAGCTTCTCGGTCGCACCCTCGTAGAGGATCACCGACTTGGCGAAGAAGATCTCGCTGTGGGCATCCCCCATCCACTTCAGGTACCTCAACTGCTGCTTCTCGTCGTCACTGACGTCAGGGAGTTGGTAAATGGAGCCGTTTCCGTCCGCCTTCCTTATCACCCTGATGGAGGATGGATGCTCGAGGTCAACGAAGATCGGGCTGTGGGTCGAGTATATGACCTGTCCCTTGGTGGACAGCTCCTTGATTGTCTTGAGCATGACCCTCTGTGCCTGTGGGTGCAGGTAGAGCTCGGGCTCCTCCACCAAGAACATCGGCTCATTCCCCGATCCGCTATTGTCTAGATAGTAGCGGAGCAGCGCCCAGACGATCGCCCGCTGTGCCCCGTGCCCCTTGGCACTCACAGGCGTCTTCACCCCGTCGTCGAGGTAGATGGAGAAGTTCTTCAGGATCACGTCCTCCACCAAGGGTACGTTGAAGTTCAGCGAGACCTCCGTCGGCAGGATCTCGTTGATGTACGAGGTGAGGCTGTTCTCGAAGTCCACGAGCGGTCTGGCTCTGTTGTTCGCCTCGTGCCCGAATATCCTCTGCGTGAGGTTCTCGTACTGCGTCCTGAACCTCTTGTAGTCGGGTTCCTCCTCGAGGTTCCTGAAGACGTTTTGCAGCATCCTGCCGAAGAAATTCGTCTTCTTGTACTCAGTGTGGTTGTCGATGCTCTCGAACGCGGGGACATACAGCACCTCGGGGAGTAAGGGGGCGATGTCCTTGATCTTCACCTCCATCCTCTTCTGACCAGATGGCTTGACCGTACCCCCTAGGAGGTACTCCGCCAGTGCCTGCTTGATGTCGCCGACCTTGGTGATGGATGCGAACTTCTCGGGGAGCCTGCCGTCCTTGGCTGCTTCCTTGTACTCCCTGACTGTCTTGGAGCTCACGTACGACGGGTCGAGGAGCTTGTCCCCGTACTGGGGAACCATGGCGTAGTACCTTGACTTCCTCGGGTCATCTATCTCCGCACTCCTGATGAGCACCAGTTCCTCCAGCGGTATCCCGAGGCTCTGTGAGAGTGTTGTCCTCTCCTCCTCGCTCAGCTCGAACCTGCCCTGTATCTCGAGAGATTGAGCCTTCCTCATGTAGAAGTCGTCGACGGTGAGCTTGTCCTTGCTGTCCACGAGCTTCTGTATTGCTACCAGTATCGTCGACTTCCCCGAGGAGTTGTTCCCCACGAAAGCTGTGAATTGATCGATGTTGGTCTGAACGTCCTTGTAACCTCGGAAGTTCTTCAGTTGGATCTGGGTCAGTTTCATTCCTCGCCCTCCATAAGACGGATTTGGCGCTTCCGTATTTAATCGTTGCGAGGGTCAACCGTCCCTCCTCCCTCTTTCGGACTATTTTACGCCCACGGCATTCTCGCCCTGTTCTTCCTCATGGTCTCGTCCTCCGCGACCCTCTTCTCCTCATTCCTCAGCCGCAGTTCCTCCCTGATCCTCCCAATGACACCCTGCAGATCCTGCTTGATCTCCTGTCTCCGGTGGGGCTCTGCGTGCAGGAACTCGATCAGCAGGTCCTCCGCCTCCCAGTCTGGCTCGGGGTTGTCCTGCCTGCTCCACCAGCGGTAGGCGTCTTTCAGACCCTCGACGTAGCTGTACCTGTGAGCGAATCCAAGCGTCCTCCTGATCTTCTCGTCGGAGAATGCCATGATCCCCCTCGGGATGTAGGGGTACAGCGGGAAGTCCTCGGGCCAGCCGATCTCCCTCAGGTCCTCGAGGGTGAAGGTTCTGATCTTCGGCTCCTTACCCAGCGCTCTCCCCACGTCGTGGGCGAGCATCTGTCCGGTGACGATCTTCCCAGTCGAGCCGTTGAATGCCCCCCTGATCTCCGGTCTCAGACCCAGCTGGACGACCATCTCGGCCAGGTCCTCGGCGTGCACGAGATCCTGCCCTCCCTCCAGCGGGATGAGGATCGTCCTGCCACGTGAAATCCGGTCGAAGAAGTATGCCTCCCTGTAGATGTAGTTGTGGGGGCCGTAGACGAAGGTCGGGCGGACGATGGCGAGGTTGTCCGGTGTGCGTTCCATAAGGACCTTCTCCGCTCCCCGCTTGTCGTTCATGTACGGGTGCTGAGTCTCGTCGATGGGGCCGATCGGGAAGTCCTCGTCCACAGGTACATGCTCTGGCACGAGGCTCTCGTCGTAGACCGAGCCCGTGGAGACGTGGACGTGCCTGCCGATCCGCCCACCCAGCACGTCGAGGAGGATGGTGGCGTGTCTCTCCGTGATGCAGGATATGTCCAGAAGCAGGTCGAACATCCTGTCCCCCAGAGCGGCCGTCATCTCCTCGGGACTGTTCCGGTCGAGCGCGAGGGCCGTCATCCCCTCAGGTAGGTAGGTCTCCTCCTCCACCCTTCCCCTGTTGACAACAGTGACCTCGTACCCTGTGAGCTTGTTCAGGACGTGCCTGCCGATGAATCTCGAACCTCCCATTACAAGTATTCTCATGAGGTGGGATGCCACATTGGGCTAATTAATCTTGTCCCAGGATATTACCCTATTTCAATAAGATTACGATCAACTCCGTTCTCATTACTCTTCGTCCTCCTCTGGGGTCGAATTTCCCGTAGACGATCGATTGCTAATATCGATCGATTTTTGAACGAACGATCTTGTGATGGGAACTCAAACTCGAATTTTGATGATTTATTATGGAAAACTTCTCTACAGTATCTGAAAATGAAATAAACTAAGTATTCACCAAATTTTTGGCATTATTTTCCGTGTAGGAAATATTTCCTGCCTCAAAACTCTAGATTCCGTTAGAATTCATCAAAAGATATTGGATTCGTAGTACTTGTATAGATACCAGTGCTTGAGTGTTATTACTCGTCCCTGTGTACTAAAATCTACACTCGACTCTCCTCCATTCTCGCTTCCGGTTGTTGCATATGCATTCACCGTCACTCTGATGTACAACCTCGTATCAACGGACAATCTGACATATGATGTTGAGAGTGTCACATCTTGATCGAAGTCATTGCTCGTAGATGTGGAGTAGAAGGTCACCACTTTGGTTCGCAGTGGCTGGTCATTTGGACCATTGGAGTAGTAGAGCTCAACTGTGATCCTTAGATAGGCATTCGATCCCGCTTCTTCATCTGCTGTAGACCCTTTTATGTGAATAGTCGCACTTGCAAAGTATCTAATTCCGCTTTTTCCTGCATATCCATCATGGCCTGCACCATAGTCAGTGTCGTACTTGCAGTACGCATTTCCAGATCCCTGTCCGCTCTCTGCTTCGAGGTAGGCCAAATTGCTCGTTTCCTCACAACTATAAGTACCCGAACCACCTCCAGAGCCCGATGCACCTTGAAGCGTACTTCCAGTATATCCTATGAAGTCATCATCCTGGACTAAAATCCAGTAGCCTGCACTTGCGTTAATTGTTCCGTACATGGATAGTGCAAGAACAAATAGTAACACAAATGATTGTGTTTTGACGTTGAAGTTTCTCCTCGTCATTGATTAGTTTTTTTTTTGACTAAATAAACTTAACGTTTATTAGTCCATAGTTCGCTAGAAAAATTGAGCTATGATTAACATTGATCAGATATCTTTTGGGTACGGCAAAAAGGCTCTATTCGAGTCATTCAGTTTGGAGATTGGAGGAAAGATAACTGGACTCATTGGACAGAATGGTGCTGGGAAAACTACTCTTGTTAACCTGATGATTGGACTTTTACGGGCCAAGGAGGGAAGTATCACAATTGATGGTTTAGATGTACGCAAAAAGCGGGAGGAGGTACTCAAACGTGTCGGTGTGATGTTTGAGGATTCTGACTTCCCACAGTGGGCCACACTTCGGGAGCACCTGAGGTTCATTGGGCAGCTCCGGGGGCTTGATCCGTCAGACGCAGAGGAAGATGGATTAGCAACACTGGAGCTTTTCGGGATTGCCGACAAGGCAGACGAGAAATTCCAGAAGCTATCGGCGGGTATGAAGCAGAAATTTGGAATCGCTCAGGCCATAATTGGTTACCCACACTATGTTATCTTGGACGAACCAACCGCCAATCTTGATGTCAACGCCAGAACTACTGCCTTGGAATTTATCCAGGATCTCGCCTACACAAAGGACATGAACTTCGTCATCCTCAGTCACATACTTCATGATCTTGAGCGTGTCTGTGATGAGGTTGTTGTCATCCATGAGGGGAGCTTATTGATGCAGTCATCGATGAGTGAGATTCTTGAGGATGGATGGGTGAAGGATTACAGGATCAGGTATAAGGATCCCGTAAAGCTCAGGGAGATGAAGGACATTCTTCAGAAGGAAAATTATCGGGTAAGGGAACGAGGTCTGGCACTTGAGATTCATACTGAGGAGAGAGAGGATTTTGAAAGATTGAGCAGTCTGGTGGAGTACGAAATGACCCCGGCGCGCAGTATCTTGGAGCAACTCTTCGTTGATCTCGTAGGGGGTGAGATTAATTAATACTCTCCAGAAGGCATCCATATCTTTCCTCCTGGTTCTCATAATTTGGGGAAATATCATCAGAAATACCAAGGACATATCAGAAGAAGAGGAAATAACCACAGATAGGGACTGGATCTACACAAATTCATTCAAGGTATATCGATCGAGTTACTTCAGGGGACAAATCACCTCAAATTTCTCAATTAGTATAGAGATATCATTACTAATGGATAGGGGTGAAGTCCAGACCTTATACACCAATAATCTCACAAAATCTAGTCGGGATAGCGATGAGTTGGTCTCCGATAACATTTACATAGCTCTCCCTACTGCCGGAGTACTGAAAATATCGGTGAGGGGCACACACACTGGAATATTTATTCTTGGGGAGTACATCATTGACCTCGTGGTCAAGGTCGATCCGCAGCGTCTGACCGAAATACTAACTCCGTATGCCGTAGGAGCGGTTGTGGGACTGTTCATGTCAATTCTTTGGAGACCAAGAAGTCTGTGGTCATACATGGCATCAGTCAGGGATGGTGACATCATCGAAATTGTTTTTACTGTCTTGCTCTCTGTGATGGTATTCAGTCCTAATTATAAGATCATCATTCAATTAGAGCCAAAAGAAATCATGTATCGTCTAAGTAGGTATCGATACGCTCCTCTCTGGTGGGTCTTCTTAGCTGTGGTTGTCTCGACATACTTCACATTGAATAAGAGGGCTGTCCAATACTTCTGGTCCTACCCCGGCGGTAAAACCAAGATGTTCTACTGGAGGTTGGTCGAGATGGTGAAGAGTACGTGGTCTATAAGTATTCAATCATTTGTGTACTATTTTATCATTGTCTACTTCCACCTCTCCGCGAAGATTGTAACCACCGATAGACTTCTACAGATTTTAACAGTCCTCGTGTCGCAAGGACTGGTTCTGGTACAGTACCTCATCGTTCTGGGCCTACTCTTTGTCCACATTAGCAATCCTGAGATCAGGGTATTACTCGTGATCTCTCTCTACCTCATCTCAGATTACGTCTCGGTGTTGCCTTTTAGAATATCCAACATAGCAGATACCTCTGCAATCTGGTGGGATAGTATCCTCCTCCCCATTACCATTACCGCTTCATATGCTCTCCTCAAGAGAAACTACCTAAATGCGGAGGTGCAATCATGAGAAGACCGCATACCATCACCATAGCCTTTCTCCTCATGGGTATGATCTGCCTCTCTTTTGTTGGACTCCCCGTTGGCAAGAAGGTCTTAGCGGATGAGACGGTCAGAAATACCTCAATCAACCCGTTCGATCAGATTACTGTCTATGTCAACATTGGTGAGACTCTGTATATTTTTATTCAGTCTTCCAGTCCGGTTACCAAAAGAATCTACATATCTGGTTCTATTGGATCACTTCAATATACTGGACAGATACTTAATTTTCAGTATAATGAAAGCTTCAGTGACAGATCTGGATTTTTGAGCATTTCAATATCTTCTGATAATCCTGCTCCAACACGCATTTATGTATATGTAGAGGGTGGAGACGAGGTTCGGTACATATTCTATACCGCTACCGCCCTTCTCGTTTTGACGGGGATGGTCTTGGAAATCCTCATCCGTAGACACAAGTTCCCATACTTTGAGGAGGAAATCAGGTCTATAAGTATTGTTGGCATTGTGATCCCACTACTTTTGATAGTTCAGTTTTTCTTCCGTCAGAGCGAAACCGGTTACTTCGTAAATTATGATTACTCTCCGGGAATCTTGATCCCACGATATTATTTTGTGACTCTTCACATCGAGGCAATAGCGTCTCAGCTACTGTCCAGATTCGGTTACAGGGATGTATTAATCTATTCAATTCTCGGACTATCGTTCATGAGGTCACTTTATCAGAAGAGGTTGAAGGTGTATAGGACATTGCCCATATCTACTCTGAAGCAATACTTTGCAAGAGTTTTGATATGGACTGGGATCTCTTGGGTGTTCTTCACACTATATTTCTTAATAGGAGGATTTTCCCGCAATGGTAAATTCCCTGGCTATGGGACTTTCTTCTCAGTTCACATCTATGCCTATTTCCTAGTTTCAATCGTGATAATAAACTTGATAATCCTGCATGTTAATGTACTCGACACCTTGCAAATGACAAGGTTGTCAATTCTTGTCGTTCCATTACTAATATTCTTATCGAGTGATGGGACAATTTCTTCTATTCCAATGTTCGAGCATTTCCACCCTGTAAATTGGAATGTTGAGTACTTCCCTGTACCGATATCTGCATTGATCCTCAAACAGCTTAGCTACACCTTACTTTTGCTACTCTATGGGGTTCTGAATCGGAAGAGATCTGGATTTAGGACAGGGAGTTAATTTACCGACCATCAGTCCGCACTTTCCAACTATTTCTGAATAGGTTATGCTTACTGTTTTGGGTACAGTCTTTGAGCATTTTGTATTGCTACAACAAACCACTCCCCTTCGTACACTTGTGGGTGAAGGGTCGTCACCAGCCATAGATTGCTGTACACTCGTGTATTAGATGCTCAAACCCTAGTTTTGATGATTCATTATATACATTCACTCCCATATACTGTCAGGGAAAAAATTCCCGAAAGGTGACAACCATGGAGACAAACGAGATCAAGAAGACACACGACAGAAACACAGTACTGAAGAAAATCATGATGGAGAGGTACAGCCACTACCTCGACGTCCTGAGGTGATATAATGGACTGTCGATCGGAGAAGAGACTGGCGGACCCGCTGGTCAGGTCATTCGACAACCTCAGGAAGCTGCTCCTCCGCCCGGAAAGAAACTGCATATAGGGCTCAGTCAAAATCAAAGATTGTGCGACCCAACCCGAACTGATGGACGAATCCGCAGTTATTGCAGATGTACAGCTTTACCCTGTGTGCGGTCATTCCCCACTTAGAGTCTAATTTTCCCTCCTCCTCTTTGAAACCTGCGTTCTGTCCGCACCACAGGCAGTTGGATGCAGGGGTGTGCCTTGAAGCATAAGGGCTCCCCCTGACAGGTTGCTGTGACTCCATCGTCTGAACCCTTGTCCCACAGTTGGAACAGAACTTCTGATTGGGATTCACCCGGGTTCCGCAGTTTATACAATCCATGATGACTACGTCCATCCCGGACATTAGAACTTTATTCTTTTTCCTCGTCCGAGCGTTTGAATATCCCCCGATAGATGACCGTGAACAGCCCTGCGAAGAAGGCGAAGGCCTCTAAATTGCTGAAGACCTTGACGGAGAAGATCAGGAGGTTGCTTGAGGACAGCGAGGAAAAGGGGATCAACTGGCTGAAGGGGCCCTGTAGAGTGGAGATCGATGCGATGTCGCTGTAGATCTTGATGATGATCAGCACGAAGGTCGAGGAGATCAGTAGGAAGAAGATCTGGTAGTCCTCCTTGGTGTACTGGGTAATGATCGAGACCGAGAGGAACTTGAAGAGGGAGTTGACGACGATCAATGCAGGGAGCACCAAGAAGGTCAGGGGCAGGAAGAACTGCTGGTCTATCAAGGCGGTGAAGTCCATCGACAGCGTGATGAACGATGGCAGATCGACGGCGAAGTCGAAGGGTAGTGACAGGTCTACTGCGAGGAAGCTCAGGCTTTCTATTGCCTTGTCCCAGAGCATTGAGAACCACGTGGCGAGGAAGAACGACTGCGTGACCCTCACTCCTGTGGACGAAGTCCCGGAGATGATGGTGCCTGCTCTTGTGATCTTCTGCCCCTGGGAGATGCTCCGAGCGATGGAGAACAGGGAGTAGCCCTCCGCGAAGCCGATGACGACAGCTGCCACACCGATCATGATCACGAAGTCCAGTTCCAGTATTCTAAGGATCGCTCCACTGTTCTGCTGGATAGCTAGTACGAAGAGGGAGAAGTCTGTGACGGAGGGCGGTGAGGTGAAGATGGTCTTAGTCAGATCTCCACCCACGGTCACGACGATGGTGTCCCAGACCGCCCACAGGAGTACTGGGATGACGTAGAAGATGAAGATGATCGGTATGACCATCAGGATGTACGACGAGGTCAGGTGAAAGATCCTGCGGAAGACCTCGAAGAAGACGAGGGCGAAGAAGAAGATCGCCTGTATGAAGAACATCAGCACGATGATCAGAGGGATTGCCTCGAACACGCTGATGAATCCCCCCGAGAAGAAAAACAGGGCTATTGTGAAAGCGATGACAAAATTGACAATTCCGAACCTGTTGAATGCCTTGATGTAGCTCTTCATCGGGATCTTCGGGACGTCCATGAGCTTGCGGCGACCTAGGCGTGTTAGGATGAGGAAGAACATCAAGGCCGGGAAGATTAGAATGGTCACGAAGGATCCATAGAAGAGGTTGGAGCGGATGTTGGCGTAGGTCAATAGATCAGTTCCCGCACCCCATCCCCAGCCGTATGCATTGCTCAGCCACCATCCGACTGTCACGGCAGGGAGTGTGATGTAGATGTTGATCAGTGCGACGTCAAGGAGGATGAAAACACCCGAGATGAAAAGTAGGATGAGTATCCTGAAGACGATGGCCTTGATCGAGAAGTCGGAGGTGATGCCGAAGTCCTCCCGGTGATCCCTGAAGATGATCCTTGTGAATATCCAGAAGGTCATGAAGATAAGGGCTGATGAGAGAGCGATGAGTATCAAGTGTACTTGGTCGAAACCTATGACGTTCTGTACATTAATGTCTGATCTGTCAGGAGCGATCAGAGCCGAGATCTGGATGATCATCAGGATGATGGCGAGCGACAGTAGGATAATGAGTGCACGCTTCCAGTTATTCCTGAAGGCGTTTCCTATGGCGCTCCCTTTCTTCTTCGATACCTTCTGCTTCTTCTCCTGCTCCTTCTGTTCATCGTGTTTTTTCTCCTCGGATTTCGTCATCAGTGTAGGTGAGTAGTTCACGTATTTATTCCCTCTGTGATAAAAATCATTCTCTGTACCAGAGACATCGACCCTAGCATGCACGAATTCGTTCACTTCTTCTACCTATATTCAGCCCGTTACTGAATATCACATACCTTTTTATAATTCTGAAGGTTAGCTGCTTCTGTGCCCGATTTTCCACAGGATCATATACTGGCCCTCAAGTGGTCAGAGATGAGGGAGTACAACAGTCCTGAGGAGATAGCAATGCTAGAGGACTACCGGCTACCGAGCATCCATGTCCTCAAGCCAGAGGTCCAAAGATTGCCGAAGCAGAAGACACGTAGGGCAATTCTCGGCGTCCTCGCAGAGGGGATATCATTTGGTGATAGGCCAAGACTGGCCATGAGTGCCCTTGAGATCCACGAGTGCATAGGGACCAAGCTTACCGTCATCTACTTTCACCTACAGAAACTTATAGACAGCGGTCATGTCCGCGAGATCGCTGATCTGAGCAACGGGAGGTACGACACGGTGTTCTACGTCAGGACGGGGAGGACGTACTTGTACATACAGAATCTCTTGTCTGACGACAGCCTGAGGTACACGCTGTCACTCATCACTCCCGGGGATCAACTGGTGAGTGCCCACATGGAGGAGTACCTTAAACAAAGAGCCGAGGTCTCACGGCAACTGTCAGTCTGGTTTGACGAGCAGGACGTGAAAGAGCCCGAGGCGGTCTACCTCAACTTGCTCAACCTCGTGATGGCGGGGCATCCCTTCGTGGAACTCATGGTCAAGAGGGTGAGCGGTATTTTCCCCAAAGCTCAGGATTAAATTCGGAGACCTCAGTGAAGCTTAGTGCGGAAAGTCTATCTCTACCCAATCTTCTCCACGACCGTCTGGGGAATATCCATCGTCGGAGCAAAGGTCCTCGGCAGTCTCGGCTTAACTGCCATCGAGATCGTCTACTTCAGGTTCCTCATCGCCTCGGTGTTCTTCGTTCCCGTTCTGTTGCTCAGCGACGGTAAGGTGCTGCCAAGGGGCAGGGAGTGGCTGTCCGTCATCGGTCTCGCGGTCACGGGTGTCGCTGTCAACAACCTCATCTTCTACACGGGACTCGCCCTTACAGATGCCTCAATCGCCTCTATGATCGTCTCGGTCAATCCGTTGATGACCATGCTCGCAGCCGTCTTGCTCCTCGGTGAGCGGATGACCCCCCGCAAGTGGGGAAGCGTCGTCCTGGGGATGCTCGGGGTCTCACTCCTCGTCGGATGGGACGTCTCATCCGGGCAGTTGATTGGTAATCTCCTGATCCTTCTCGCTGCTAGTATCTGGGGATTGTCCTTCTCCTTCTCCAAGAAGCTGAGCAACCACGGATTCTCTGCTCTCGTCCTGACGGCATGGTCTGAGGTGGTTGGGACGTTGATGCTTGCACCGCTGACACTTGGTAGCTACAGGAAGTTGGGAAGCAGTGACTTCCAGTTCTGGGGCTGGCTCCTTTTCATCGGGATCGTCGCCTCGGTCTTCTCCTATATCTTGCACTACAGGGCGGTGGAGATTCTCGGGCCCGGGGTGGTGGCCCCCTCCACCAACATCATCCCCTTCTCGGGGGCGATCGCCTCAGCTCTTATTCTCGGTGAGGGGATGTCACTTGTGGCCGTCCTTGGCTTCCTCCTCGTGTTGTCCGGTGTCATCCTCGTTCAAGTCCCATCTGCTTCCTCATCATCCGGTCAACAAGCCACGTAGGGAGCAGGGGCATAAGCTTGAACAACAAGGTTCTCTCCGCTATCAGGTAACGTGGCTTCGGTCTCTTCTTCCTCATCACCCTGCAGATGAGCTTGGCGACTTCGGAAGGCTCTAGTCCTTTGTTGTTCACTGCTTGGGGAAGTGCGTGCTTAATACTCTTCTCGTACGGTGTCCCCTCGTAGCGGCTGAGGTCGACGGATGTGCCCTTCTTCCAGATCGGGGTCTTCACCCTCCCAGGCTGGATCACGACCACACGTACCCCGAGATGATCAACCTCCCTTCTCAAGGAGTCAGAGAATGCCTCCAAGGCGTACTTGCTCGACGCATATGGGTGGAAGAACGGGAGTGCGAACCTGCCCGACACCGAGGACATATTCACCACGATGCCCTTGCTCTCAATGAGCTTTGGGAGTAGGAGGGAGGTCAGATGCACCGGTGCGAAGAAGTTCACCTCCATGGTCATTCTCAGGGAGGACATGTCATCCTTGAGCACTGCACTAGGCAGGGCCACGCCTGCGTTGTTCACCAGCCCATAGAGCTCCCCAATCGAATCTGCCAGTTGTTTTATCCCCGCGGAGTCGGTCAGGTCAACGATGTGTGTCACCACCCCATCCAAATCGTCCTGAAGGACATCCGCGTCTTCCTGTTTCCTCACGGTTGCGTGCATTATATAGCCGGTCTTGTGGAGTTCTTCCACTGTTGCCCGTCCTATACCGCTACTGGCTCCCGTGACGAGCACTGACTTTCCGCTCACACGTTACACCTCTGAGTGAATACCATACAGCATGAATTTTACACCTCCTTAAATAAATTTCAGCCCTAGAGTATACTATGCAGGACGAATTTGAGTACATCCGCAACAAGGTCGAAGAGACCAGACAACGTATAAACAACATGAAGATCCCCGAGTCCGACGACATCGATGACTGTCTTCACGGGGTGTTTCCCGATGGGATACGTGCAGTAGTACACACAGCTCTTGAAAATGCAGATAATGCAATCCATACCACACTAGGTGGTCTCTCCGGTGGTCTCTTCCATGAAATCGGGGTCTCGCTACGTGGTGTGGAATGTGTCATGGAGTCAGTAGGTGAGGTTCTTGAGGGAGTAGGTGTGGTAATTGAGGAGGTCGTGGAGGACATAGTTGACGAGAGCCTCGGCTCCGACATGGGGATCACCATCGATGTTGACATCGACAATATGGATGTCGACGATGTGGACGACATGTGAGAAGTTGATGTTCAGTGATCGTCACACCCCTCCTCCTGAATGGTGTATTCTCCGATTTCCGGAAAAGAGAACTTAAGAAGGTGAAGGAGGATGAGACCCTAGATGAGTCTTGAAGACGAACTCGAGAAGATCCGTAAGAGGGTCGAGAGTGTCAAGGAAGAACTGGAGTCAACACATATCGAGAGCACGGGATTCGAGGAGACCTCGGAAGATGAGGTCCCGTTTGACGTGACACCGGAGGGCATCAACTTGGGCTCGATTTCCCTCGGTCTCGAAGAGGTCTTCAAGGGTCTGGAGAAGACGATTGGTTCAACGGTAAAGATGGCGGTCGAGATAGCTAATGTAGGTCTGAAGGAGCTCAATAAGGACTTCGAACAGAAGGTTGGTTCCCTCATCAGGGAACGGCTCAATGTCAGCGGCTCCGTCGGTGTCAATATTCACCTCGAAGACAGTCTTGAGAAGATTGAGGAACGGCTGAGAGAATCGTTCACTCATGTCCGTGAGGAGCAGATCCAGCAGCTCGCTCGTGAGATCATTGACCTCATCGAGAAGACAAAGGGTGCAGGTTTGAACAGGTTCAAGGACGTCAAGGTGGAGATCGAGGAGGAGATAAACGGTGTGAAGTCCGAGATCAAGGATGAGCTGGAGAGTGTACGCTCCGAGATCGAGGAGGGTATCGCTGAGTTTAAGGAGGACATACAGGAGGTCAAGGAGGAGATAGATGAGTTCAGGAAGGGGCTAGAAGGGGTGAAACCCACATCCGACTACAACGACATCAGGGATGAGGTCCTCAGCACGCTGGGAGAGGAGATCATCGAGCTCAAGGAGAATATGCGTGAAGGATTGGAGAAACACAAGGAGGAGCTTGCAGAGAAGCTCAAGGAGCTCAACAGGCTCAAGAAGATGAGCACTCTCGACGATCTGAAGAGGGCGACCGAGGAGAAGACGGATGCCAACTCTGAAATCCGATCTAAGGATGAGAGTTCCTAAGTCTTTGCACATCTCTGCAGAATACTACCCGAATCCGAGAGGACCACAGAAACGTTATATCCGAACCGACCTATGACATCCCTGTGGCGAAGTACTTTATCGGGACCTCTGGTTGGAGTTACGATTTCTGGAAAGGTTCATTCTACCCCTACCACACCCAGAACTACCTAGAGTACTACGCCAATGAGTCGCCAGTTGTGGAGGTCAATAGTACCTTCTACGAGATCCCGAAGAAGTCGCTGGTCAAGGACTGGCACAGCAGGACTCCCCCTGACTTCTCTTTCAGTGTAAAGACACCCATGCATATCAGTCACCAATCTGGTATCTGGAACTTTGATTCTCAACTTCTCACCACCTTCCTGAAGACCATGGAGGAACTGGGGGAGAAGTTAGGTTTCATCCTATTTCAGATGCCCCCGACGTTTATCCAGACCACTGCAAATACCCAGTTCCTCATCCGGTTGATCAGGGCGACAAAGACCCTGACCCGCGCGCGAATTGCTGTGGAGCTCAGGTCCCTCTCGTGGTTCGAGGAGAGCACCTACAAGCTATTGGAAGACTGCATTCTGGTTGCCACGCCCTTCCTTCATGCCAGTTTGAGTAGACAGCTGAGCATGCATCTTGATCACCTTGGTCCCGATATCTACATACGCCTTTTCAGCGATGCGCGGGAACTAGGGGACGATGAGGTCGGGAAAAAGTCACTCGACCGCAGGGTTGAGATCAGCACGCTGGTTGACATTCTCAAGGCGTTCGACGAGCGTACCCGAATGGTCTATATCTTCGTTTCCAACCAGTTCTCTGGAAATGCTCCTGCTGATGCTCGTAAGATCCATCAAGAGCTCGAGAGACGGGGGCTTAATGCCGAGGGCTTCATGCCACAGCTATCACTCGACGACTTCTTCTGAACGTGTCCTGCTGTGCTGCTCAATCCGAAGCTCATGTGCAATCTTGAAGGTATCCACCCTGTCCTTTAGGACCTTGGGTGATAGGAGGACTACGAGCCCCACTGCGAATAGTGCAAAGCTGATGTAGTCTGCTACTCCGATTTTGTACGTACCGTCCGTGTAGATATATCCGATCTTGTATGCTCTACTTCCAAGGAGGAGCATGGCAACGTCTGCCACAACCATCAGTGCGATAGGGTAGCTCAGGACTCTGTCTTTCAGGCTTAAGAGACATAGAAACACCCCTGCAACGAGGATCGATGGAAGAAAGGAGTAGACGTTGAAAAAGCTCTCGATTGGTGTGAGGTTAGGTTGGTAGTAGGCGATAATCTCCTCCGGAACATGGATTGAGGAGATGGCGAATCCCGTGATGATTGCCATGAGTGCAAGAGTAACCCTCTTCGGTCTTTCACCCATGCCCTCTTTCTCCCTGATGGTCTCCTCGGCATAGCTCTCCATATGCTTAGAGATCTCTGGATCCCTGTACATGTAGACCGCAAGGATGAGAATGACCGTCTCGAACAGTGGGTATTCAACCATGTACAAGAGGGCAGAAATGAAGTTGAAGAGGCTGATACCCAACATCACCTTCCGAGGTACGGGCTTGATGAATAGTGCGAAGCCAAGGGCTGAGATGAGGACAAATGCAGGGAGCCTTACCCAGAGCTCCATGCCGATGTAGTTCTGCACTGCGTACACGGGTGGAGGATCCCTTATCCTGAGGGAGGCCAGTGGCTCTGAAGGATTCTCCGATCTGAAAGGGATGAAGAGGAGGTATATGAATTCAAGGTAGGTGAAGAACACGAAGAGTAGCTTGTACATCACCACTCTCTTGCTGGGTTCAAGGTTCAGACCGTACTCCTCTTCCAGAGCAAGTGAGACCGCTTCTCCCCTTGCCTGCATGACACCCGTGATTCCTCTCTTCAGGTTGAGAAGGATGTAGATCGAGGCACCAACCGCCACAATCGGAATGGGCGTCAGTACCGGGTTGAGGACGAGGTAGAACTGTATCGCTTTAGGAAGTGCCATGATCGCCCCGATTATCCCAAATGCCATGAGAAACATGAGTGTACCCCTTGCGAACCACTCGACAGGTGAGGGTACGATTGACCCCGTGAGCAGTCCAGTAATCACAACCAAGCTGATGAGGTATGGAAAGAGGGTAAGCCCTAGGTAGAGACCAAGTCCCGGGCCGGAGTTAAACGCAGTACCTCCAGAGATTGGCTCGAAGGCGAAGAACTCGATAAGAAGAGCTAGTGAGAGATAGAGGATAGCCCGATCATCCACCTGTGGGAGGTTCCTCTCTTGCTGTTCCTTTCGTTCCCTGATTTTATTGTAACTCTCGTACACAGTTTAACATGTTGTGCTGAAAATATAAATTTAACTGGTTGTAGTGTGATAATCTGGTAAGTGTATCACTGCTCGGAAGTTTGGAGGTAAGTTTTGGCCTCCTCCCATTCTTCAGAAGTGAGCAGTGGATCTGGGATGCCTGCCTGCACAAAGGAGGAGGTCCTCTCGATGCAGGTGCCACACTGAAGGCAGGGGCGATCTCCCCCTTCGTAACAGCTCCACGTGAGCTCAAACGGGACTCCTAGCTCCTTGCCAACCCTGACGATATCCGCCTTCGAGCTGTTGACAAAGGGTGCCATGAGGTTCACCGGCGTCCATGCATTCGCGAGTTCTAATGCCCTGTCCATCGCTTCTACGAACTCCGGACGGCAATCTGGGTAGACGCTGTGATCGTTGCTGTGAGCTGCGTAAGCAACATACCGGTACTCCATTGCCACCGCCCTAGCTGCAGCCAGATTGATGAAGACCGCATTCCTGTTGGGGACGATAGTCACCCTCTGCGTCTCGGAGTCATATGCCTGCTTTGGTAACTCCTCGTTGCCCATGACTGCTCCTGCTTCTGCGAGCTCCCTCATGACTCTGATGTCGACCACCTTGGATTCAATTTCCCTTCCGAACTGCTCCTCAAATGCACTAAGGATCTTCTCCATACCGTCAAGCTCTTTGGTGTGTCTCTGCCCGTAGTTGAACGAGATCGTCTCCATGACCTCGTAGCCGTCTGCCTGTAGTTTCCACAGCATTGTAGTGCTATCCAGACCTCCCGAGACGATTGCCAGCACCTTGTTATTAGTCACAGATTCCCCTCACAACTCCCGCTATTAAATCATGCGGAGGAGAAAAAGCTAAATCCCTGCGGGCCGTATGAATAAGTATGCAGGATGAACTACGCTGTCCGAAATGCGGATCGCAGAATGTCAGCTATGACCAAGAGCAGGAGTACACGGGTGGGGGGTACGGTGACGTCTGGTACAACTACTACTGTGAGCACTGTGGTCATGAGTGGAGATCCGAGACAGAGTCTGACTATATGTAATCTCTCTTCATGAGTTATCCGCTTGATGTATCTTCTGAAGGAAGGATGCCTGCTCGAAACATAGAAAATGATCCTGAAATAGGCAGGACTAACTAGAACAGGAGAAGAATCGATGCTATGCGCATCCAGACCTTCGGATCGGTACTTGCGTTTTTCATGCTCAGGCCGATCCGTCTGGTTGTAACGTTCATTCGGTCGACCGTAAGGAACTCCAAATAGAGCTTGATCTCCTCCCCCAGACAGGTCTCCTACGTCGTCCTTTTCACAACTACGTCGGAGGTCATTAAGAGGAGCTTCTTCTTCTCATTATGGCAAATGAGGTTGCTGTCATGGCCAGTGCGATGAAGACCGGGAGGTCGTATGCAGGCAAGGTGCTAGCTGAACCTCCTTTTGTGAGTTCAATGGTGATCTTGCCGTCACCGTCAGAGTCCTCGAGCACCTGCTTCTGGAGAATCCCCGTGGATGCATCGAACTCAATATCGAGAACGATGAAGAAGACAATGTGGATCTTGACAACTCCATCCACTTCCGACGTATCGCCAATGCTATACAGACCAGTGGCGAGCGCTATAGTATCCGCGGCCCCGAGCGTTGTGCCATTGTCCATCTCGAAACTGGTGGGGAACACGAGATCGAAGTCTGAGCCCTCCTCGGTCGTCCCATTGGGGTAGGTGGCCTTCCACATCCCAGTTGGGTTGTAGCTGAGCGTGGTGAATAAGAACGTGTCAAGCTCTGCTGATGCATCAGTGTAAACCTCCATCAGCTCGTAGGTGGTCTTGTCTCCTGACTCTGCGTCGACCTTGTCATCATAATTGTCATCGATTGTCAAGGTGTACTCGAGCTTGTCACCGACCTTGAGACCGTCCGTGTATTTCAAAGTCCCCGTCTCTGCTGCTCTGACCGCGGGTGCGGTGGCGATGAGCAGCCCTAGACTGAGCGTGAACAAAGTTAATTTAAGCTTCATTGATTGCGAAGGAATCAACTGGTTTTAAACCCTACTGATCTCATCTTTCTTATCGATAATTAATTAGGTATTTTTTTGTAATTTATTCCACTCCGCTTCTTGTCTGATTCTCTGACTTCCAGAGAAGGAAGATGATAAGCAATGAGTAGACACTCACCGCGAGGGACATCCCATCTATAAACTTGGAGTACCATGGATGAACCCCGTAGAAGACCGTGGGTGGTTCGGGGAGGAGGAGTATGACAGAGCTCAGCACAAGGTAGAGCCCTGCCGGTACAATGGCTCTTCTACCGGTAATGGCCAAGAAGAGGGTGAGGAATCCGACGAGTAGGATGGCGGGAAGAACCGGTTCGTAGAACGGGGGAGGTACAGCTCGGGCTGGTAGCAGAACAAGGGTTCCCGATAATTGAAGGATCAGGGCGTACCACTGCATGCGATCACCCTGCTCTACCTCCACCACAGATATGGTCCCCGAGGTCATGAAGTAACGTCGAACCGCTATGACCATCATCACGACACTGACCATAATCGGGGTCGTCCATGTACTAAATCCTCTGAGGACCTCGAACAGGATCACCCCTGCGGTGAGGAGGTGGTACTCACTCCTGAGATCACTAACCATCGTGAAGATCCCAACCGCGGAGGCTGGGAGGAGTATCATGAAGAGCAGGGTGCTGCTCTCAGAGACCACCAGCTCCTTCCGATCGATGGTACTATTCCACGAGTACATCATCCCCAGAAACTCCGTGGTCGTGAGGTAGATGTAGGCTGAGAGGAGGGCGAAAATGAGGTCGGACTGCATGAGGTCTTTCCCCCGGAAGGCATAGCCTGGGTAGGTAGCCACATCCTCCCACCGACGGTATGTCCCGTCGAATACCCGACGCAATTCTCCCATGTGATGGACGTAGCGAACGTAGCTGTTACTCACCACCATCAGCACACCAAGGAGGAGGCGGATCAGCTCAAAGTTCGTCAGGACAGAGAAGAGGTAGGTGGCGGAGTATATCGGGAGATAGTTCATCGAGAGGAGCCTTGTCAGGTCATGCGTCGACCTCGTGTACGGGAAGCCACCCGATATCCCAAGGTTGAGCATGAGTGTCACGATATAGACCGAGGTCGCTGTCAGAAGGAGAACGTTAACCAGACTATCGATCACCCCAAAATCAGCGAAGAGGATCAGTGGATTCGACAGAATCGACAGGACGATAGCTGTCTGGAAGAGCTTCACGAACCCCTTTACTCTTGCAGAGAATAAAGGGTTATGGTCTGGGATGTTCAGGTTCTGGTGTCTTCTACTCCAGTACCTCTACGATCCCTCTATTCCCGTCCACCCTTATCCTCTGACCAGTCCTCAGCTCTGAGGTCGCGTTCCTCACTCCCACAACCGCGGGTATCCCGTACTCCCGTGCCACGACTGCACCGTGGGTGAGTGCACCTCCGACCTCCAGAACCACGGCTCCGGCATTGATGAATAGTGGTGTCCAACCCGGGTCTGTGAACTTGGTCACGAGGATCTCACCCGGGGATAGGTTCTCAGTAACCGGATCGTGGATGACATGGACAGTTCCCTCTACAACCCCTGAGGACACGGGGTTTCCAAGCAGGGCTCCCTCGGGTGCGTCCTTCACCGTGTACTCCACGAAAGGAGTCTCGCCGTCACTGGTGATGATTATCGGTGGTGAGAGCTTCTGGTCACGGATGTACTCCTGTCTTCTCTCCTCAATCAGTTCCTTCCAGTCAGTGCTGGAATCATCCCAGATCCTCATTAGCTCCGCCCACTCGAGGAACCAAATGTCGTCGGATGACCGGATAAGACCCCGCCTGACCAGCTCTTCAGCCATCGCTTTGAGGCTCTCCTTGATCACTGCCATGTACTTCACCGCAGCGAACTTGTGGTGCTCCCTCATCCCCCCGATCTCGACCATAGTGGAGTAGAGTCTTCTGAGCCTCTTTTCACGTCTTCCCAGAACTCCTCTACCTGCCGTCTTGAGCAGTTGCTCAAACACCTCCTCCCTCCGAGCTCCTTGTCTCTCGAACCTCCGCCGATAGCTCTCCTCCCTGTTGACATTATCTGCAATCACCCTGAGGACGGGTAATGGATCCTCGTACCAACGGGGTGAGGCCATGTCGATCTCGGACGCTCCCCTAATCCCATAGGTGTCCATGAACCTGTTCCACATCTTCATAAAACCGCTCGAGCCTTCCAGTCCCTCGACCTTCTCGAACCACCCTGCCACGTTGTCCCCCATACTCTCGAAGGCATCCTTGAGGTCAGGATTCTCCTTTACGAATTCTGCAATGTCGCTGAGCATGAGGTTCATCTCGTTGACCACATTGCCTGGTATCCCGAGGCCGATCTCGTGCGAGGATTCCTCACCGAGCCACTTCCTCGTGTCCTCCTCTAGCATCTTAGTGGCTGCAATACCCGCTACTGCCTCTGGTATCCAGAACTCGAAGATGAAGGAGAAGAAACCCTGCATCTCCCTTGTTATCACCTCAAGTCTCTCTTTACCGACCGGGATCTGTTGCAGTAGCTTCTCGAAGGTTGATACCTTCTCCCTGATCAGGGCGTTTGTCCTCTCCACGAACCCCGAATGGTCCCTCTTCCAGATGCCGAGGTATAGCCTGCGTCCGAATCCCATGAACTTGGGTACGAAGGACAAGGGGATGTGGGCAGATGGCGACCTCTTGAACTCGGGTCTCTTCATCAGTTGACGGAGGGCCTCGGGGGCAAGCATGTCGAATTGGGATATTCCTCTCATCACTCCCTTCCTGAGTATCCTGTGCCTGAGGAGAAGCGTGATGTCCATGAACAATCTGCTACCGGCGCTCCTCATGTACCTCGTCCTGTACTCCCCCTCTACCTGGCCGACGGGTGCCATCATACCCAGCGCAGACCTGCTCAGCGGGGTCATGGCGTTGGTCATCCCCTGCTGGTGTCCCGAGCTGAAGTAGATCCCTAGCTGCCCCTCCGGGTACTCCAGTCCCTCCACGGGAAACAACGAGGTGATAGGACGGGTCTGAAGGAGAAAGATACTATCGCTTTCTATCGCCCACTCCATGTCCTGCGGGATGCCGTAGTGCCGCTCGACCTCCACGGCCATCTCCGCCAGCTCCATCACCTCCCTGTCGCTCAGCACCCTCTGGTGCATCTGCTCCTCCCTGATCTCAACCTCCTCGGTGCCCCCCTCCTTCACGGGGTAGATTGCCACCCTCTTCTCCGAGACGGTTCTGGCGATGATTCTCATCGAGCGTTTGTCCACGCGGTAGTTGTCAGGTGTCACCAGACCCCCGACAAGGGCCTCCCCCAGTCCGAAGCTGGCATCGATCGTCAACGTCGGTCTGTGACCCGTGAGAGGATCGGCCGTGAAGAGTATCCCCGACTTCTCGGACATGACCATGCGCTGTACGACCACGCTCAGCTTGACGTCCCTGTGGGGGAAACCGTTCTTCACCCGGTACAGGATGGCCCTGTCCGTGAACAGGGATGCCCAGCACCTGCGAACCGCATCCATCAGCGACTCCTCGCCAATGACGTTGAGGTAGGTGTCCTGCTGCCCCGCGAACGAGGCATCCGGGAGGTCCTCCGCCGTAGCACTGGATCTCACCGCGTAGGCAAACTCCTCCCCGATCCCCATCCACGAGGCCAGAACTTCCTCGCTGACTGCTGGTGGTATAGGTTGCTCGATAATCTCTCCCCTTACCCTTTCTCCTATCTCCCGAAGACTCTCGAGGTCGTCTGTCCTCACCCGTTCGAGCTGGTCATAGATACCCTCGATCCCCTGCATGAAGAGGTCGAATGCATCGGTGGTCACGCAGAAGCCGGGGGGAACCGGGAACCCCTGTCCTGTCATCTCCCCCAGATTCGCTCCCTTCCCGCCCACCGAGGGCAGGTCCTGCGCTCCGATCTCATCAAAATTTAGTACTATTCTCATAGCTGAACAACTCCTTTCACAATAAAAATGACTCCAAAAGCGATGGGTGCCACAATCGAGATCCCCCTGCTGTGCCGGTTCAACCAGTCGCGGATTCCCCTCAGAACCTCCATCCTCCTGCGGGGGAAGACCACGTAGACAATCATGGGAACTGTGAGTGCGACACAGAATACGAACGTGACAGCTACAGCCAGTAGGAGCCTCTCTCCCAGATTCATGTCACTAACCACGATCACCGATAACGCCGTGAGGAACAGTGTGAGGTTCTTGAAGTTGATCACGGTCACCACCGACCCGATCATGAACGCCCGCTTAGGAGTAATGCCATCCACTATTCTGAAGATCCTGCTCTCCTCTCCAGTCCGCGGTTTCCTCCAGTTCCTCAAACCGAGGTACACGAGAAGGGCTCCGATGAGTACAGTGAGTATCTGGACTATGGGGTTAGCTGAACTCTGTGAAGTTCCCGTTCGATACCCGAGGGACACCGCTACCAAAGCTATGGTCAGGTATCCCATGAAGTACCCCGAGACGTAGGCGACTGCGTTCCCCACCCCTTGGTCGGCCATGAGCAGGATGATTACAATGGTTATTGAGCCCACCGACAGCATCCCTGAGGACGCGAAGAGAAGGGCTTGAAGTACTAGTAGCTCCTGCAAATTATCACCTTTATTGTAAGTGTATACTAACATTCTTGTTCTTTAATGTTTGTTAGTGGGTACTTACAAAACGTTAAATTCTTCTCTGGATATCCCAGAATTAGATGCCAAAGGTACTGAACGACAACAAGGTCTTCGAGAGCGTGATCCAGTTGATAGCGGAGAGGGGGTACTCGGGTGCAACCACCAAGCAGATCGCAGAGGCTGCAGGGATGAGCGAGGTCACGCTCTTCAGGAAGTTCGGAAGCAAGATGGAACTTGTGGCAAGTGCGCTGAACCACATCACCGAGAGGATCGGGTTGCAGAATGTGGTGAAGTACACGGGGAATCTGGAGAGGGACCTCACCCGGATGGTTGATGCCTACGTCACGCGGGCCATGGACTACGGCAACTTCCTCGTCACCATCTACTCCGAGCTTTCCAAGGTGGAGGGACTCATGGAGATGGTGGACAGGGGCCAGAGCCTTTCCTTCCATTTCGTCGACCTCATCGAGCGGTACCAGTCAGACGGTGAGCTCAAGAGCGGATACCCTCTCCAACTTGTCGCTAACCTTGTGGGACCGCTGCTGTACGTGAGCATGATGGGCAAGTTCGACACCGGACTCGACTTGGGGGAAATGGACACGCAGGAGCACGTCCGCAACTTCCTCGATGGTTGGCGTGCATAGACTACTCCCTTTCCTCTATTCTGCTACTGCGTCTACTCTATTCTGGCACTTCATACTCTCATATTGACTGAATCTCAGAGCTCCTATCCCCTCGTTCCCAAATACTGTACTCCCATACCCCACGCTCCCGTACCAAAAGCTATTTGAGCTGTTAGCTCCTATCTCCCTCCGATGAGAAAGATCCACTTCGACCTGCTCGCACCCGTCTACGACCGGGTCATCAAGGCGAGAAAACCCCGTGCACTGCTCAAAGGAATCGACCGGTACATCCCGGAAAACGGGAGTTACCGCATCCTTGAAGTCGGCGGGGGGACAGGTAGACTGGCGCAGTTCCTCACTGGGGAGAGAGCCGTGGTCGAGGACGATGTGCAGAGCAGGCTGGAGCGGACGAAGAACGAGGTGGTGGTCCTTGACCCCTCGGAGAAGATGCTCAGAAGAGCGGAGAAGCGCGGACTAATGACAGTTCGAGGTTACGCCGAGGAACTCCCCTTCGAGGACGGGAGCTTCGACCTCGTGGTGGCAACGGACTCCCTGCACCACTGGCGTCACCACGACCGGGCTCTGGAGGAGGTACGGCGGGTTCTCAGACCAGGAGGGGTACTGGCAGTGGAGGAGATCAACCCCAAGCGGAGGATCGGCAAGATGGTCATGGTCTTCGAGAAGATGTCGCTCATGGGCTCGAGGTTCTTCAGACCCGAGGCCTTGGAGGAGATGGTGAGCAGGGCAGGTCTGGCGGTGAGGGAGGTCCGGGAATTCGACAAGCCGGTGTACCAGTTGTTCGCCACGAGGTCTTCGGGTAAATCAGTGAAGGGTTGACTCCAGGGACACATCAGTGTAGACACGTCTGTGCAAACACGTCTGTGCAAACACGTCTGTGCAGACTGTCCAAGACTGAATCCTTCTGATTAAATCCCTCTGATTGAATCGTCCGGAACGAGTTGATGAGCAGACATGCCCCAAGTCAAGGGTGTACCTGATCCCACGAAATCCTTGAAATTCCAGATCCAACCGAATTCCTGTCTCTCCTCTACCGTCCGCTCTCTCCAATTCCTACTACCTTCAGGCTCTACTTCCCGTTCACCGTGACCGTTCCCAGATCATAAGCCGGGGAGAGGTCACCAAGGGTGATGCCCAAGACGATGGGAGCGATCGTCGCCCAGCCCCTCACACTCACAGAACCACCTGTGGCAAGCTCGGTCCTGTCCGTGATCCCCAGCTTGAAGCTGAAGAAGACATCCTGCGCCTGCCCCAGCGCGACCGTCTGCACAGAGGTCTGGTTCTCACCCCCCTCGACCGAGATAATGACGGTGATCCTCGCACCCTTGGGGATGAAGCCCGCAGCCGGGATGTCGACGGGGACGGTGATAATAATGTGGGTGTTGTTCTCGTTCTGGAACAATGGTGTCCCGATAAACGTGGAGCTGTCACTCTCTGCGAGCGTGTTGACCGTGAGGTACAGGTCGGCTCCCAGTACACCCGCGATCACGACGATCAGGAGGACAAGGATGCCGAAGACCTTTCTGAGTCCCATGACCATGCTCAGCCGCGTACGGTCTTAAACCATGTGCCAAGCGGTTGGACTGCTGACCTGAGCAGTTCCGATGTAGGTGGCAAGGACGTCCAGAAGGATGACACTGCGATGTGGTCACATGCAGAACCACGATGCTTATGCCCGCGACGCAGCGGTCAAGTATTCACCGAAGTAGTACTGGAGTATGAAACGCTAGATGAAGTAGTCCCCGAGGTAGTCCCCGAGGTAGTCCCCGAGGTAGTCCCCGAAATAGTCCCCGAAATAGTCCCCGAAATAGTCTCTGAAGTAGTCGTAGTGAACAGCAGCGGTGACCATCTAGTACCTGCGCGGGCTCGCTCCTGAACCCCTAGGAGGTACTCCGTGGAAACTGCACCACTGGCATCCACCTGGCTGGATGGTAGATCCTCAGCACTCCAGTACAAAAGGGACTGAGATATC
>WAMJ01000245.1 GCA_015522385.1 Candidatus Heimdallarchaeota archaeon | reverse complement strand
AGAAGTCTGTACTTATTTTCTTGGTAACTGTACTTGGATACATGTTCCCTTATATACTAGGCTATCTGGATCCACCGGAGGTTGGTTCTGGTCTTGATATCTCGATGTGGTACTTCGGCTCATTCTTTGCAAGTCTCGGAATCGTCCTCGGTGTGACAGGTGCTAAGGCCGTGATGTCCGGGGGTGCAAGCTTGGTTACTGATGCGCTGAAGATGGAAGAATACGGAAAATTCATGATGATGCTTCTTGTTATGCACTTCATTCTCGGATTTGTATTCATATACCTAAGCGGAGTGATTCAGTAATGAGGTCCCGGATGACGATGATGATTAATTTTCTGATTTATATTTATCTCCAATCTTTCATTGCCTATTTATATAGTGATGGACATGAGAGTAATTATGTACGAAATGTTATTATCATCTTCACAATTTTTTCTGGGATCCATTTAACAAGTATAGCGAGTAGGGAAAAGATTAAACTTTGTTACAATAAGAAATATACCATCTGGGTGGTCATCATCATTCTTGTTATGGCTGCAACTTCAATGAGGTACTGGGTAATTAGTCTGGCAATTCCTCCCATAGCTTTCTACTTCTTCAGAGTGAGAAATGAGACGAGGGACGTCTCTCTTAGCGATTTTCGAGATTTGAGAAAGATAGCTTTGAGAATTGAATCATCTGAGGCTATGAATTATATCATGGATCGAGTCCTTATATTAGGTTTGGCATATTTGGTTTCTAATCTTCTGTTCATCGACGACAGGGTAGCCAGATATTATGTTCCCATGATAATTCCAATCCTGATCCACGACATTGTGATAATATTCCTTTACTTCCAGATGGAGTATGCTCCAGAGATCGAGGAGGGTTCTACCGAGGAAACTGAATAGTAAATATTCTCCGTGAGATCTGTTGGGAATCGAGGAAATTACAGAAAACTACAATCTGATTAGTATGATTATTGTTTCTGAGATTATATAAATTATATATTTCACTGTAATTCCCTCCCCCGACATTGTGAGATCGTAGAGTATTGATGCGGAAGCTATGAGAATCCCTATCCATTTAATCTAGAAACTATTGAAATACTCCTTGTGTGTGAACACACCCGAGATAGCATTGGGTGAAGGAAATAGACGACAACTTCAGGAACTATGAGAAACACCATCTAGGTGTTCGAATTTCTAAACAAGATAAGTCTTTTCTCTATCTGGTTAGCTTGGAAAACATATTTGGAACATGTCTGTCACATTAACTCTCTCGGAGAGTGTTTCACTCAATTCACATCATGAGTTTCCAATAGTGGATTAAATCTAGGAGCATTGCACGACCCTTCGAGTTTTAAAACTCTGAAGGTTTGCGAACTCAAACAAGTTTCCAATATTCGAGATTAATCATCCATGTCAAGGAGGGGCTGAGTACCCGTTCTCTCCTTTGAGAATCGGAATAGTTTGATGGTATAGTACACAAAAAAAGACCCACTGAATCCCAGATCTAGAATTAAAGCCGACAAACTATAATTATAAAGTAAGAGAAAGACTGGTACCGCGAAGATCCCAAACAGGGAGATGTACAAACCATGCTCATAGACCCTCCGATCTCGTTCATGGGGAACAAAGAGTCTATACCTGACCACGAGGTAGGTGCTGGACTCTATCAGTAACCCTATGATAAGATAAGGAGTAGACACATATCCAAATCTAGTTAACCTCTTAACAAAGAAATTTTTCACAAAGAAATTAGCTAGTATCACAACCTTAGCGAAGATTACATTGAATTCATCGGAATCAAGAATATTTCTGATACTCGTTCAATAGCCAACCTCCAGATGTACGCTAGGATGAAGTGGTAGATGATGACTGAAACCCACTAGGTCTTCTGTGTACCGGAGAATGTTAAGTTTTACGGGGGTTCCTCAATCAAGCTTTAGATCAAATATTCTGTATTGAGAGATGTCCTTGATCCGATAGGTAAGATAGGAGGGAAAATTCTCCTCAGAAATTTACAAACAAAGCGTTTTAACTTGGCTACAATCTATCTTATCGTCTCTATTTCAGAGATAATCAACGATTATTCTTGATTCAAATTCGCCTGAGCCTCAATTGTATCTCCATTAAATGGATCGTCCGAACTTGTAGACTTATAATTTCTAATTTTATTATTGGTAAATATTACATAAAAAAGGACGTGCTGAGTAAAAATAGTAAATCGTTGAGACAATACCTCGCTTAAATACCTAGAGAAGAAGTTCGGATCGAGGGTAAGAAGGAGGTTAGAGAAGTCATTGAGGAAAAGTGAAAAGATGAGGACGTTGCAAACCCATATCAGAATCACCTGAAAGAAATGATACCAAAATGTCCTTTCCTGTTCATCCATCGTTGGTTTATAGAAAATGATAATGACTGAATTAATCAATAATAATTTCTTCTTGAAATAGCCAATGAATACAAATTCTAGAATGAGAGACTCAATCCAGTAGAGGACAATCAATGTGAGAATGAATTTTGTCCAGTGTCTCCTGTTCATAGTCTCTCCCTCAGGTCGTAGTAGAGAATGGAATAGTACATCCCGAGACCGAAGTGCAGAAGCGCGATAAGCGCAATGACCGGGGAGTATGCGACGGTGTTGTAGGATCCTCTCTTCTGGGACGGAGATGATACTCCCGTGTACGCTGCTATATCTCCAAATGCCACTTCTCCAAGCATCACGAATATCATAGGGAATAACAAGGCAATCATTGTCGTGTAGAAGGTCGTGATGTTGAACTGTGAGATAGTATCTACTGGCTCTATGACCAGCCCTTTGAATAATCGATTCATGTTCACAATATCTCCAAGTGCAGTGTTGGGGAATGTAGATTGATAACCAAGTGTTATTAAGCTTAATAATCCCACCATTTTACTCCCTTTGTACATTTTCTCAGCAATAGTTGCGAGTATTCTCCCATATCTGGAGAACATCCCCAACGGTGTGGTCTTCGCGTTGAACTTGAAGCCCTTTCCATGAATAAGCATCATCTTCGCTACAAGATTTGCGAGTAGTTCCAGACCAAATGTCATGTGGAAATTGGCCATGCGGTTGAGCTGGAGCAATTTGTCCGAGT
>WAMJ01000244.1 GCA_015522385.1 Candidatus Heimdallarchaeota archaeon | reverse complement strand
CAACAATACTTTTGGAGTATACCTTTCCTCATCATCTTATTCGGATTCTTCTTACAATGATAGTTATGGGATTTATGATCTTCAAATTGTGATCTTCAGAATTAAACAATTCAGACGAACCTTTAACACAACCTTTCTGGACAGTGCGTTGTCACTGCTTGAAACAAGAAACAACACCCGTACGCAGAATGGGATGTACTATAACCCTTCAATTTCAAATGCAACTCACAAATACGTGTCAACACTGGACAATCTCGCATTTATGTTGATCGCACTAGAGTTTAGAAAGCTATTTGAGGAATTTACACTAAACCCAGAGATAACTCGATTCAATTTACTTCAGCTAGAAATACTTCAGTTAGCAAATGTGATCGAAGCTATTTCTTACAATTCTTCGATAAAACTATGGTATACAGGTGCTTACGTAGATAACCTTGGATCTCTCTCACTTCGTGATTCAGCACTGGTGACTGCTGTTAGCTATTTTGCGGCATATGTCTACTCACTTTGGTATTCTAAGACAAGTGACAAGACTTCTTTAGATGTTATCGACAAGATTCAGGGAACTGTTGATACGCTTGTTACCACATCGCTGACAAAAGGGGCTTACCCAGTGTCAAACCTGTATTTCAATACTTCATCCCAGAATATAATATATTTCACAGATCAGATCTATTACCTTCTTGGAGTAATTGGGAAGTTATATTTCTATGACACGCTTTACAGTAAGGGTACCGATACCACAAATTTGGTCAGGAGTACCGCAAATGATATAACAAAAGTTTATACAAGTATTTCTGCAAATTTCCAAACAAGGGATGGATTCTTTAAGTCATTTGGTGGCGAAACATCAGGTTCTGATGTGGTTGTCGCATCAGATAACTATTTGTTCATAAAGACGTACTACCAATTTGACCGATTCCTTCAGAATGCAAGTTCACTATATGAGATTTCATGGGGTACCAGTTATAGTAAAGTAGATTTTGACAATATCCATTCCTTTCTCTCCCGGCTTTATTCTGAATTTGTGTCAGACACCATTATTACGTTGAAAATTGGAGAGTCCAGATTAGTTGATAATTTGGTGTACCGCTCTAATCAGTACATTACCCTTGTTTCATATTACAACATAATCAGTGATGTTGTCACAGGGAATTTCGAGATCATTCATCCTGACAAGGTGCCACTTGATGCAAACCTGTTTACAGTTGGGATCTCCGCAACAAGAACGGAGCTCTATACACAGTCCTTTGATCTTCCCTACTTCATTAGTCTACAGAACCTGAAGATCAATTTACTCTTCGGGAACCAGATTGTCAATAGTACAACCTTTGATCTCGACCGCTACTTTAGTTTCAACTTCACAATATCACCTAGTGAAAGAGGTGTAAATACTTACTCCGTTCAAATTGTAGGTGGGGAACTTATACTTCTTGATCAATATTTCACGGTTGAGGTATTCGATATCTTCAAAGCTACTGTAGAACCTGATAAATCTGAATATATCGTAGGGAAGAGTGATGTTGCCACACTATCAATCAAATTAATCGACTTGGAGGGCAATATTATTGATGATTTTGCTACTGTAGAGGTGAGCTTTATAAATTTCAACACATTTCTATCGGGAAAGAACCTCAATGAGCTTAAGGTCGATGTCCCATTGAATGAAAAGCGGTTTTCTGGGAATGATGTGTTCACTGTAAGAATTAGTTCCAAGTTCTTCCTGAATTTAACAATATCCACGGAAATCACTTTCGTATATAACCAGATAAAATTCTATCAACTTGAAAAGATAAGTGCGGTCAAGGGTTACGATGAGATTGACGTTGGTCTACGATTCCTTGATATTGAGAACGATCCACTGAGTAACTCAATCGTCGAAATTAAAGTAAACAATGAGACCTTTTTCATGACTTCAGACGAAGGGGGGTCTATTCTTGACACTTTGAAGCTTAGTAATTCTATAGACCGAATCAACGATGTAGAGGTACGGATTGAGGAAAATGGATTCGAGAATCTTACTGTATCTATTCCTGTGAATAACCAATATAACGAGATATTTCTTCAACAGTATCCTGTAAATCCTAGGACATATCTACTTTACGAAAATGAGATTACTTTGAACTTCAAAGCTTACGATTTATTTGGAAAGCGATTGGAAGCTCAACTGATTTTTGATGATAACAAGACCATAATTGATCTACCAGGGGAATACACCGCATATTATGGAGTTAGGTCTGAAAATGTTCTTTCTGGGAAGCCTATCGCTTCAACTGTGATCAAGGGAAGATTGGATTATAGACAAATTCTTACCAAGAATGTGAAGATCGTCATAGACACTGAGTTTAACTTTCTGGATGTAATTGCCATATTCAATATTTTATTTGCTCTTTACAAGGCTAAATCCTTTACCCTGTCAATACTTGAAGCAAGAGGTCTAAAACAGAGAAAAACAGAGAAATACAAAGTTAAGGTAAGTGATGTGGATTTGGATCTATCTGGGAATATCAAGGAAGGTGAGCTCTCCGTCGAAGTACAAAAGGCAGACTGAATGACTATCCAAAAGTTGTCTGTAAACTTGTGGGTAGTGAGTTCACATCCTATTCATTCTCTCTAACAAGAGTTATAATGTCCAATCACGAGGTGCGCCTATGGATCTCAACAGCTATCTCCGGGATAGGAAAAACAGCATCCTCCGTGAGCTCAT
>WAMJ01000243.1 GCA_015522385.1 Candidatus Heimdallarchaeota archaeon | reverse complement strand
GGAATGTAGATTCCAGTCTGTGACTCCATGCGGATCTGCTCATATCACCGTCACAGGACTGTTCTGGACACAACCAGGGTGATGATCCTGAAATTAATTGCAAATAAATTATAAAAGGAAATGAAGGTGTTAATAGGTAAATAACTATACAGACTATGTGGAATTTGAATCAAGCTAGCTTTTTGTCCGATCAACGAGAATTGTGGATATTCTCGTAGATACACGGAGATACTCGATAGTTCCAGCAAGTAGGATAGCCCTGTACTCAGAGATGAGGAAATCGTCCAGTACATTTGTCCTAGATCACTGATTTGTCATTAGACACCAGTTATCTGTGAGAAAAATATTTACCTTCATCGACGGATGTTGATGTGTCATCGTGTAAGGAGATCGTATCACATAGTAGAACAAATGATAGTAATTTTCGGAATATCGCCAGATACGGTTTCTAACCAAATCTGGTTCAGGGTCTCGGCCAAATGCCAAGTGGTATTTGGGATGTGTGGATGAACTTTTCACACATGGTCAATTACCACGGTGGTGGTACACGTACAGAGTTGTAGGAAATATGAATCTCGGGATTCTAGGATTCGGTAAAAAACGACCGCGCGTTCAGTCAGCACCCGTGTGAAAAAACCCGCCACATGTTTTTATATCAGAACGTGAAATATCGACCCCCGACTTGAGAAGTGGATTCATGCATCCGAGGTGACCAAGTATCTGGTGGTTCGTGCGTATTTCTCGTATTAGAACCAGTTTAATTTTCAGAATCTCTCGACGAAGTGCAGGAAGTCAACGATCCTCTTGGCATTGCGGTACTTCCTGCGGATGAGTGATATGTGGTTGACCTCGGTCTTGGTCATCGGGATTCGACCTACCCTCTTGAGTATGGCCCTCGACTGGATGAGCGTCAGTACCTGCTTCTCGTGCGACCTCCCCTCAAGCTCCCGTTTGGACTCCTCGAACAGGCACTGGGCGATCTCCTCGAGGTCAACACCCTCTAATCGATCAACGATTTCCTCAAAATCCTCCACGTACTTCTCTTCTATTTTGTGCCTTCTCAGATCGTACAGTGCCCCATCTATCTCGATCTCACCAGCTATGTTGTCGCGGTAGAACTCAAGTATCCGCTGCAGCTGAGACCTTTCCATATCTAATTGTCATTTACCCCATATTTGAACGGTTGGAAGTCTATCTGAACTAATCGTATTCCTGGGTATCGGGTGGGTGGATATCGATGTACTCATTCCTGTCGAGACTGTTTCGCATAGCCTTGATAGTGCTGGGCACGGTTGGATCCCTCAGATTCGGCTCACCGCTCTCCTCGGTGTACTCGTCGTAGACTGCTTTCAGGCACGAGTAGCAGACCTGGGTGAATGGTGTCGCTCCGTGGAGTTTGTGCACCTCGCGGTTGCAGCTGTAGCAGGGTACGGGATTGGTAAAGGTCATACGATAGTACCTCAGGAAGAACTGGGGCTCCCTCACATCCATCTTTACGGAGTAGATGAGCATACGGGCGACGTACTCGGGGTACTGCACCCGGTGCCTAAGTTCCTCCGCCAAACCATCCTCATTGAGGACGATCTGAAGTGTGGCGAAGTCATCGTAGATCAGGGTCGGCAGGCTGATGGTATAGGAGTCAATGTAGCTCCCTCTTACCTCCTTCGAGGAGAAGATGGTGAATGAACGGAATTTGTAGATCCGGACTATCATACCTATAATTATTATGGATTATTAATAAATGCCTAGCATATATATGGGCTTTTTGTAAAGTATGTGTGGATCTATGATAATTTGATATATTTCAACTATGTTGCAATTAGATTTATATGCCTAGTAAAGATGTCTCGGATATGTCTAATAGATGGATAGAGGGCGATATTCTCCCACTTTTTGACTGTGGGGATGTCGATGAGCTTGCAACAAAGTACTGCAATTTATTTGGATTCGACTATTCAAATATTAAAAAACCTCAAATAGAATTATCGGACGAAGAGAAAAAGTTTCCTCCGAATATGCGATTAATCTATCTCGAAGATGATGTCACTCCAATTGCAGTGGTTTACGACGAATCCGTAGACACTGGAGTAAACCCCTCCAAGAGATATTACCCAAGATTGAAGAACTTTGATAAAGCATATGGGCTCCTCAGTCAGCTCACTCCAGAGTTGTATGCCATCGTGGGTAAGAGAAGAGCAATTTGGCTGAGAAGTAACAGGAGATACGGTGGTCGTTTCGAGCTCAAGAAACCTCTACGGATCACCTCTGTGGTTGCTGATAAATTGGAGAAGCTCCGTAGTGAGAATCTGAGATACGAAGACGACGTCATACTTGGTAAGCACCTCAAGGTGGATTTTCTCTTCCAGCACTCTGAGCTCGACAGGGAATTCATATCTCTTATGGATCAGCTCAAGCTTCTTCTGGTAGAGAAGATCATTAAAAACAAGGAGGTGATTGGTCTTATCAAGGATAAATTAAAATTCAATGAACAGTCTTACTC
>WAMJ01000242.1 GCA_015522385.1 Candidatus Heimdallarchaeota archaeon | reverse complement strand
TACGAATATAGTCTACACCAGAGGATACCTCCTCAATGGTGAATTGGTAGACCAATGTCCCGTTTGGTGCAAACAGAAAATAGGTTGGGAGGTTGATGGTTGGGAAATTCTCTTGGAACTGTCTCGTGGTGTCAATACCTGCGGGCCAAGTAAATCCTGCAGACTCCGCGAACTGCTTTACCGTACTTGGATTATCAATGTCAGGGTCAATAGAAAGAGAGAAAACACTCACCACCTCTCCTCGATAGTCGATCAACTCTTGAATGTGTGGTGCCGCCTTCTTGCACGGTCCACACCACGTGGCAAATGCATCAACCAACAGGTATTTCTCCCCCAAGAGATCACCAAAAATGTAATCCTGTCCATCTGTTCCTTGATAGGGAATGTCTTCAATCCCGGACTGTGCAGTGCTTGCCATAGGTATGATGAGAATGAATGCGAAGCAAAGAGCAGTGAAAATCCGGATTACCTTCATCTGGATTTCAATATCTCAAAAACCTAATAAATCTTAATACCTTCGCTTGTTCTTTCGTCTCCGATAGTACAGTAACACAAGAATAAGAGGAAAGACAGACACACTCCAGTCTGCAGATGATGTCTCAGTCTCAGAGTGTCCAACTTCAGTGAAGTTTTCCAAGGAGGACGTTGTGAGAACGCTGGATATCTCTGAAGTTTGCTGGGATGATTCACCAAGATATGGGTTCTCTATGTACTCAATGGACAAGATTGTTCTATTGACAAGTCCAGCGATATCCGTAACTATGACCTCAAATACATACTCGGACATATTTGTCGCCCTTGGATATCTTCCGATAAATTTGTACCTGTTCTCCATAAAAGAGGTTGTACTATAGGTGATCTGATCCCCATTATGGTTCTCAACAATCTCAACCCTATCCACTTGGTAGTTATCCCAAGCAGTAATTTTTACAATAAGATTAAACACGTCAGTGTAGTACTGAAATATCCCATCTATCTCAAGGTTTGGCACTTCCTCGTCAACGATGTGTGTGATGGGATACGACCGATCTACCCGATCCTTGTTCCCAAAACCATCTGAAGCTACGAAGCTAACATCGAGAGTCGAAAGGTTGTAAATATCTCTGAGGTTAAGTTCCAACCTTGACTCCCATCTGGTAGATTCTGAATTGTACGTCAGCTCTTGGGAGAGCCCAAGGTACTCAGCTGTGACATTTGCCACAACCCAGTTGTCCTCTGCTTCAACATACACGTCTATGAGTGGATCGATAATACTGATCTCCCCCAAATTCACAGGGGTATCTGTTATTTTCGGAGGAGTGGAATCTCCAGGAATGTATTTCAGCACTTCTTGCTTGATAATTTCGTAACCTGCAAACCCTACTTCCTCATATACGACCTTCCCATTAAAAATGAGGTACATTGTCGGGATAGACCCTGTTCCGTAATAGTACCAAGTGCTGTGTGTTCCGTCCACAGCGTCGGGCCGATCTCTCGCATAGTGCCACTCGATTCCATAGTTGAAATAAAAGGCCCTCATATCACTGTCTGGATCCCCTTCCTTATCATCAACACCAATAGATATTATGTCGAACATCCCACCTGGATGGAAGGTGTGGTAAAGCTGTCGTATTTCAGGCATTGCTTCTTGGCAAGGACCACACCAAGAGGCCATGAAGTCCAACATCACTAGCTTCCCACTAGATATATTAGACAGGGTAAATAGATCTCCCCCAAAGAAGTATGGGAGGCTGAAATCAACGGAGTTCTCCCCCACTGCAATCTCATCTAAGGTAATTGGAACCCCTTCAACAAGTCCAATTCCCCCAAGGAAAAAAGATGTTAAGGTGAGTACAGTAAGAGCCTTGAAGACTTTCATACCATAATTTCAATTTGATCAAATTATAAAACTCACCAAGTCCAACCATTCAGTTGGTCAACCTAGAAGATAGTGTAGAATTGAATTCCAAACCTTCCCATCCCTACGTATTTTATTCTCAAAGTTTTCAGTGTGCATCCACTGCAGAAATGCAGCACTAATCTGTTCTGTTGAACTGCCCTCCTCAATTATCCCTAATTCAATGAACCGCTCACCTATCCTACGGTAAACCTCATCCGATAACTCAGTCACTTCGCTGGGGTCCTCCCGCTCAAGTAAGCATAGAGAATAAATCTCAAACACCCTCCTAAGCTCCGATACAGCCTCGGGATGGTCGTCCACACGGACATCTACGTAAACGTCGCTCCCACCACCATATCCACCATTCTCCCGGAGGACAAGTAGATGCGCTGATTGCTGCCCCCTACTGTCTCCCCCGGCGGTATTCCCCTCTTCCAGTGCCCTCAGCAACCTCTCGGGGAGGTCTGCATCTGTGTGAATAAAGGCTTTCTCCATAGATATAACGACATCTTCACCAGAAAGGATGTTCCCCTGGATAGCATAGTTTTTACCATATCTTCCACCTGCCCATGGATAGCAATTCTTCCCTGTGTAAGTGGTCGAACGTCCCTGTAAATCGACAATTCCAACTTGCCTAGACTCCCTGTCATCATCATTCTCCAGAAGTATCCGCAGTGTCTGTGCCGCAGATGCACCTGCCCTCATAAGTTTCAGCCCAGTTCTTCCGTACTCTAGATTAGCGAGTGCCTGAGTGGCTATAGCACCTGCGTCGGCAGATATCCATGGGACAACAGACCCGACTGCTGGAAACTTGCTCGCCACCGCGATCCCAATGTCCCCAGTGTCTTCGTCCCTAGCTACTATTGAGAATGTCACAGGTTCTAACATGACAGCAGAGATTTGTACTTTTCTACCGTTGGCTCGGTAGTTATGAATGTGAATTAGATCGATGGATGAAATGGGATATGCCTATTTCGGATGTCAACATCTTCATAACAGGTAGAATTCACGGATCTGTCACAGGACGGGAGATACAGGTTTTTCGGGTACTTTAATCCCATTACAACCTTCTCACAACCATATATCAATTGACCTTCAATTATCTTCACACCACCAAGTAGTGTGTCCGGAGACTTAGTGTTGTAATTCAAAAGACAAGCTATATATTGGCAGCTTCCAGACTCATCTCGTGGACTACTACCAAACCCTATTTTGTTACCCAGAGAACTTCCGGGAACTCTTCAATCTAGGTGCTCAAACACCCATCACCATAGAGCACGGTCTGGTGATCTGCGGTATGGGAGGATCTGCCATTGCTGGAGACTTTATTAAGGAACTTGCTGCTGAAAACTCCAAACTCCCCGTAGTCGTGATTAGAGGGTATCACATTCCAAAGTACATTGACAGCAAGTGGACCGTCCTTGCAGTGAGCTACTCCGGAAATACAGAAGAGACTAGAACGTGCGTCAAACACTTCCTTGAGAAAGGGAATCCAATCCATTTCATCACCTCAGGAGGGAAACTCAAAGACCTCTCGGAAGAATGGAAAATCCCATTACATAAGGTGCCTAAGAACCTTCAGCCAAGGGAAGCTTTTTACCACATGTTCGGGCTACTCTGTGGACTGCTAAACGAGGGGATGAAACTAGGAATATCCAAGGAAGACCTTGATGTTCTACCGTCATTGAGGGATGAGATGAGGAAGGAGATACCAGAGCTCGAGAAGGTAGGAAATAGTCAGATCGGACAGCAGATCTCTATACTCAGCTCTAACCTGATGGGACCGGTGGCACTCCGTTATCGGTGCCAGCTCAACGAAAACTCTAAGCTTCACGCAGCGAGTTTTGAGGTTCCAGAATTCAGCCACAATGCCATCATCGGATATGACGGAAAGTTCTGCGATAACCTCCACAACACTGTGATCAGAAGCTCACTCGATGATGACCGAACAAACATCCACCTCGATTTCGCACAGAATCTCACGGAGTCATTTGTGATTAAAGCAATAGGAAGTAGCAAATTCCAGCAGTACATATCTACTGTTGCTCGCTTGGACTATATCTCCATCTATTGTGCTCTTGCACAAGGTATCGATCCACACAGTATTCACAAGATTAATCAGCTAAAGGCGATCCTCCGAGATAATTGAGTACGAAGATTTTTGAAGGCGAACTTCACTTCTCAATTGTGGAAACCTCAGAAGATGACAGGATACAAAACATTCTCACAGACTTATTCCTCATCGCGCTTGAAGATGGGGTAATCTCAAAGGATGAGAAGGCAATCCTCCATCAGATCAAGCATGATATGCGCTCCTTCAGAGAGACGATTGCAAAGGCGGAGGAGGACGGAGTGATCACAGAGGAAGAGAAGAAGGAAATAGACGAATACCGAAAAGCACTTCTCAACAACGCATACGAGGTGACCAGATCAGACCATGTAATTTCAGCAGAAGAACGAGCACTAATAAGTAAACTCATCAAGGCGTTGATGAATAAATGACTGGTATGAAGTTGCTCAATGTCAAGGCCTCCGGTGAATATGAGGAAGTCAAGCTTGAAAAGAAGGTTTTCAACTCCAGAAGATCACTCATCATAAGGGACGATGACAAATTAACCCTAGAAATTATACACGGTAAATCATCAAGTAAGAGTACAAAGAGAGCAGCTGAACTTACGGCGAGGAAAATCAACGCTAAGCTTGGATTCGTCTACATGATCAAGAACAGTGACAAAGATGCTTTCGAAAAGCTTCTCGATTCACCCGCACCTACTATGCCGAAGACCCCGATACCAAAACCAACAGTTGAGATCAAGAGAAGACCGAAGAAGAGATACAGGGCCAGTGGTGAGACGGGACCAATGCTCAAGGATTTCATGATATCTTATTATGAGGAACACCCAATCGAGAGAATCAATGAAGGACTGAAACTCATTGGAGATGAGCAGGATCTTGAGCTCATAGCTGAGCACATAGAACTCATCAGCCTCATGATCGCCCAGAACTACGGTGAGAAAGAGGCAGAGAAGCAACTGAAGCAGTCAATTCAGAAGCTCCTTGGGATATTCAGATAATCGGTCAATACCTATAACATGGTTAGCAGTTTTTCAAGATTTAATGCGATGCGTAATCTTAAAATCTACCCATTCGAAAGGATATATCATGATACCCGACGTTGATGACTTTTTCACTATCTCAAAAAAGGATGACTTGAGGAACAGTCCACCAAATTATAAGATCATCTACCTCAGGTACTTCCTGCTTGTCGTTGCTATACCAGGGGTACTGCTGAGAATCTCCTTCGCCATCGATTCACGCTATGTCCAGCGTTACATGGACAACAATGAGATTGTCTCCCGTGACCAAGCATTCTTCGAAATTTTTGCATCGAGCATTTTCAGCTGGAGTTTTATCCTTCTACTCTTCAGCCTTGTTGTCCTCCTCATCTTGTCACTCCTACATTTGAGAGATCGTCGTCGCGTTGAGGGTAGATTGGACATTCCACCTCACCAGCACAATCCACAGTGGATTAAGGTCAAGACGGAAACATACGAGGAGTACATGGCAGAGAGGACATGGTCAGAAAAATATCCTAATATTGCTTACTCCATGGTTTTAATCTCTGTTGGAATCACGGGAATATTATTCTCTGTGCTCATGGTATTAATTGTAGGATCCTTCTTCTAACCTTGCTTTCAATCCACACGATAGGGCCTAGAGCTCACGAACGTCCTCACCAAGGATAGGAAAGAACTTGCTATTAAGCTTATCAAAGACTTCCTCAGGAAGGGTCTTACCCCCATCCCAATTAGGTTGTATCTCCCTGAGTTCAGTAAGGTATTCGCGCATCTCCCTTTCCAAGAAGTAGGTCGCAGTATTTGCGAAGATCACGAAGTAAAAAGGATCAAGGTACTCCACAATGATAGATCTGTCTCCGAAGTTGAGTGAGTCCACCGCGTGTTGTGATTTGATCACTTCTTTTCCCATACTGTTTAGGGCAATAATTAGACCTCCAAAGAGCTGTGAACTCATGTCCTCCTCGGACTTAAACTCCTCAGCTATGGGCTTGAAGTACATAGTCAATCCCTCTCGTGTTATGATCCCCATGGCCTTGATGTTGATAGGGACGAGGAGAAATACCTTGGGATCGACGTAGTATGGAATCCCGATAAGAAGGAAGGCCATGACAAAGAGCGGGGTGTTCAGAACCTCAAGAGGAGTGAGCTGTTCTAACAATTCACCGGCGACAGAGAGAAAAAGGATGTACAGCCCTGCAAGCTGCATCGCACCCAACTTTCGAACCTTTTCAGAATTGTTAGACAGGAGGGAGAGGCTCGCCTTCCTTCCATGATACACTATCCATCCGAAGACGAAAATTGTCCCGATCTGAAGTAGCACGAGGGTTACGAGGCTAAGCCTTTCAAGATCAGGAGAATAGTTGTCCGTGAAGATGTAGTACACATTGATTATGGTATGTGGAGTGAACAGAAATGTCACTAGAGCAATCAAACCCGTGTCAGGAGTTGCTCTCCTGTTCAGCTCGTAGTGCATGTACAAAAGCAGAGTCGCCCCGCTTGTGAAAAGCACCTGTAACTGGAAGAGATCCGTCTCATAGTATTTCCCACCCATCGGGTCCCAATTGAGGAAGCCAAAGAAGTACCCCAAAGACGCTAGAAACAGGCTGACAATGAGCAGTGAGAGTGAGCTGTACTCGTTGACCCATGACCTGTACAGCAGAAGGGCAGTGAACCCGAAGAGGATGAGAGAAAGGGTGAAGAAATAGTAGTAGAATCCACCTATGTTGGCATTCTTAATAGACGAAGTATTGATCGAGTTGACACCGGCGACGAAGAGTGCAAAGAAGAGCACACTGCTCAGCAGAATCCTTCGGTCTGTAATAATCATAATGAACACTGTATTAGATAGATGAAAAACATTCGTTCATTCAGATAGATCCCTGAATATTATGACATTCACTCAGTCCATAAAACCCTCTTAAGTTCACTAATCAGCTCATTCTGGGTGTAGGGTTTTTTGATTCTCCCTGAAAATCCAAAGTCTGCATAATTCTCAATCACATTATTTGTCGCGTACCCACTCGAAACTATACACCTCACTTCAGGATCAATCTCAAGCAACTTTTCAAGAATTTGTAGACCATCCATACCCCCAGGAATGGTGAGGTCGACAATGACTGCATCGAACTCATCAGCACTGAATTTTTCCACACCTTCCTCACCATTACTACAGGTCGTCACTGAGAAACCAAGTGGTTCAAGCATCACCCGGACTGTATCTTGGATCATCTTCTCGTCATCGACCACCAGTACGTGAGCAGTGAACCTCATGTTACTTAGCTCCACCTCCTCCTCAATAATATCGTCTGTGAGTCTGTGGACTGCTGGGAGGAAAACTCTCATTGTAGTCCCTACACCAACCTCGGAGTCCAGATCTATGAATCCTTCGTGATTCCTCACGATAGAGTAGGTAGTTGACAGCCCTAAGCCAGTCCCTTCTTTTTTAGTGGTGAAAAACGGATCGAATATCCTATCTCGATTCTCAGGAGGGATTCCTTCTCCAAAGTCTTGGATGCTGATACAGATAAGCTCAGTAATCCCCATGGAGAGACCTCCCTCCTTTCGTGTAAAGTTTTCAGCGGAGATGATGATCTCGCTATTGTCATCTGAGGCCTGTGCTGCATTGATTATCAGGTTCTGTATCACCTGCCCCACTTGGCTTTCATCACCCTCAATTGCCCACAAGTCATCCGGAATAGAGACTTGGGGTTGTATCTTTGATCCGCGGAGTGATATACTGATGATCTCGGGTATTAGCTTTCTTAGGTCGATGAGCTTCTTACTTGGTTTACTCTCCTGCGCAAGGGTCAGGAGCTTGCGAGTTAAATCAGCTGCCCTTTTCGAGGCGAGAATGGCATTCTGAGCAGACTCACGAATGAGAGAATTACCCTCTGACTCTATGATCGAGAGATTGCCAATTATGACAGAGAGGAGGTTGTTGAAATCATGAGCAATTCCTCCAGCGAGATGTACAACCGATTCGAACTTAGATGCCCTTATCATCTCTATCTCCATTTTCTTCGTTTCTGTGAGGTCCCTCACGATTCTCTGTATGTTACCATTAGGGAGTATCTTGCTTGAGACTTCTACCAGAACTTTTCCCTTGGTCTTGTGCTTGAGGTAAAGTTCATTCACCATCTCTTTGTCTTTCCTCAGTCGATTTAACATTAGAGGGTTAGTCCCCATATCATCTTTATGAATGAGGTCCTGAAAATTCATGGAAAGTAATTCCTCCTTTGTATACCCCGTAATCTCATAAGCTCTATCGTTGACTATTGTGTAGTTCCCATCCGGATTAGAGATGAAAACCCCATTGGGAGAAGAGTCGATAAGTGTCCTGTATTCCTCCTCCCTCCTCCGTAGCTGAGTGAGAGTATCGAAGTTACTGATTGTACTAGCAAGGATATGAGATACCGATTCAAGGAAAATTATGTCGTCACGACTGTATGTTCTTTTTCTTGTACTGTGGGCACCCAACACCCCATAGTTCCCCGATTTACCACCAATTACCACGCTCATACCACTCACAACATGATTATTAGCAAGAATTTCTGGAATAATGAACCTCTTCTCCTTGTCGAAATCAGTCACGACGATGGGCTCCGTACGGATCAAAGTATACCCCGCCTGTGAATTCAGATCACCTTCGACAATTGTCACACCGACCTTACCCCATGTCCATCCATATCCTGCCTGCAAATTGAAATTGCCCTCAGCATTGACCTTGAGAATCTTAGCGTATTCAACATTAAGTGCGTTTACTATCGTCCGAACAACTTCGTCGAAGAAGGACTGCAGATCGGATGACTCAAGAGCCAATTGTCCCAATCTAGCAACTTGGAACTGCTTAGATGCCTTCTGTATAATGTGACGATCTTCATTAAGAACTGAGCCGGACAAGCACTCTACCCATAAATGGATTCAATCCAACTCTTATTAAAGATGTTTTATCACACACGATTTACCTCTCATCTATGGAAGAAAGGGATTCGTGTAACTTTTGAAACCTATTAATTGAAATATTTATCCATAAGCCTGTCAAGGAGATTGGTATAACTTCTTGTAGGTGTAGCGACCATCCACTCTTCAGCAGGCATCACTTCACCAACCTCATCAACTAGACTACGGACTTTCTTGTCTGCGTAGTATGATGAGCCCTTGTAGATATAACAGAAAAGATAATTTGATTTCTCTTGGAAAGTAATCGTAAAGTCCTTGTTCCTAATACTCTCGAATGCACCCTCCACAGAGAACACTTCCTTAGCGAAGCTGTTAATCGCAGTGATCATGGAGGAAATGAGGGTGTCGGACAGATCGGACATCTTGCTGAGACGACGAGAGTAAATACTGAATCCGGATCTGTTGATAATCATAAAAAGCACCGGAATTTCCTGCTTAACACCGAGGTTCATCCAGATGTACTCGATAAATTTGAGGTGTGTGATCTTCTCCCCCATACTAGGTTTCGTGTCTAGAAATTCAAGGTATTCATCTCGATCGAGCATGAGGAGCTTCTGCTCGATATCGATCTGGTGATGGAGGCGAGGTAAACCATATACTTCGGCAATCTCTCCGGCCTCCGTTAGGAGTTTTTCAGCCTTTTCTACCTTCCCCTGAAACAAAGCGAGCTTTGATCTGAGAACCACCATCTCCACCTTGACAGAGAACATGTGCTCCTTCTCTGCGAGATGATGTATTTTGTCGATAAGTGAAGTGATCTCCTCGAGCACCTCAACCTCCCCGTAGAACTTTAACTCAAGAATCAAGAGTTCTAGCAGGTGACGAGCAGCCTTGATGGTTATGTCAATATTCACAACATCTTCCTCGACTATTTCCTCGAAGAGTTGTTGAGCCTGACCCTTCTCCTTGATCCGGTTTCCCCATTTAAGGAATAGACCTTTGGCATACTTGTAATAGAGGGTTACAGGATCGTTCTTCTCCCCTTGAGCAATCCCATGCAAAATGTTGAGGTACTCTGCAGCCTTGTCCCTCCTACCAGACATAAGGTACATGTTAATAAGATAGGGGAGGAGAATACTTGTCTGCTTCGTATTTCCTATCTCCTTGAGTAGACCCAGTGCCCTTAGGAAAAATTCCTCACTTTTTTCGAACTCCGCAAGCTCAGTATAGATTATAGCTAGATTGTTCAGAGACATAGAGAGTTCGTATGGGTTGTCCATCTCCTCCCTGAGTTCAAGGCTCTGGTGGAGGTACTCCCTCGCCTTCAGTAGCTCACCCCTCTTCCAGTAGACCAGACCAATGTTGCTGAGAACCATCGCGACCATGTAGGAGTTATTCATCCCACGTCCAATCTCCAAGGACTCCTGATAAAATGCCAAGGATCTATTGAGATTTCCTATGAACGAATTGAGAGCGCCTAAGTTGTTAATAACCAAAGAGGTCAAATAGTCATTCCCCATTTTCCGCCTGAACCTGAGACCCTCCTCGAAGTGATCCATCGCACCTTTCACGTCTCCCTTGAAGTGCATGAGAATCCCAAGAACGTTGTGCGCCTCCGATAGACCAAAGACCTCTTCAGTCTTGGAGAATACCTCCAGTGCCTTGTTCGCGAAGACTATACCTTCATTGACTTCACCCTTCTTCCAAAGGGTTAGACTGAGATTCAGGTATGAGAGTCCAAGAGAGCAGGTATCACCAAGCTCCTCGTTTAGCTTGATAGCAGAGCTAAGGCTCTCCAGAGCACAGTCATATTTCCCTGTTGAGAGGAGATATTTTCCTTTTGCACACAGGAATTTCCCCCTCAGATCCGATTCTAGTAAATCACCTTCTACTTCCCGAATGAGTTCACCTGCGCTCTCAACCGCACCGGAATATAACAATGCCTGAATCTCCCAGTAGCGACCGGTGAGGTCTCGAATAGATTTTCCAAGATCGAGCAGTTCACTAAACTTCCCTTTACTGAAGAGTGACTGTAGATCCACAGTCTATGGTTGCAATACCCCATTATAACTATATCCACTAGATGTTTGGTTAATGAGGGAATGACTCCTTCGTCATTTACTGTGCAGCTCAAAAGATGAAGGAAAATTGAATCGATCAGTGGAGGGATTTGCACAGCAACCATTACCAGGAATCATTGAGGACAAAATGACAGGAATAGGTATGGTCAGTTGAGCTTCGTTGTCAATTCTCCAGACAAGATTCCGTTATAACCCATAAATAATACTCCTCTAAGGTTATCGACCGCTCTATGAAACACCACAGTTTCATGACACTTCGTGCACCTCACCCGCCCTGCGAACCGCGAATGTTGTCCCCAACGCACCCATGACTACAGAGACCACGGATGCAATGACGATGGTAGAGGTTACAAGGTGCCCCTCTTCTATCAATCCCTGCTGCTGGAGTTGCTCGTTGATGATGGAGGACAGACCGAGAGCCACCCCCCCTTGAGCAAGGAGACCAAATCCAATATTATTTCGGACACAGTCGCTCTCTCCCGCTAAGATGGATCCTATATACCCTCCTGTGACCTTACCAATTGACCTCCCCGCGATGTAGAGGATGGCAAGAACAGGGAAGTGAGAGAAATCGCTCAACAAGAGTTTTGATCCAACCACAACAAAGAACACAATGATAATCGGGCTCATGATTATCTCAAGAAGATCTTGAGCATCCTTGTAGTTATCTCCCCCGTGATTGGTAACTGTGGCTCCAATCACCATTGTGGTCATTATGACGGAAGTGTTTAGAAACTCAGCAAACCCTATGGCAAAGACCAAAGTACCAAGAGTGAGTTCCATCATCCCCAACTCCTCGCTAAGCCTCTCGAGTGGAAAGTCCAAGAGGTAGCCGATTACCACTCCCAATACGATCGCCAATCCAATTTCCTGCAAAATCCCCACAATAAAATCCGACAACCTGAGCTCTCCCGTAAATTCCATATGAAGGAAGACAAGGGTTCCTTCGACCATGGTACTGGCGATGACATCGTCGAAAGCGAGCACCCAATTGAGCTTGGAAGTAAGTTCACCACTTGACTTCAACCTTCTCATAATCTCAACTGTGACGGCCGGCGCGGTTGGTGTGGCCAGACCAGCGAAAAGCACAGCTAATGTGAGGTCACCAAGGAAAATGAAAGTCAGAGAAAAGACAACTATAAACGCAACTCCTGCCTCCATTACGAGGACAACACCTAGGAACTTTGGGTGTTGCTTGATAAGATCGATCTGTATCTCCGTCCCGATCTTAAAGCCTATGAGTCCGAGAGCAACTACCTCGATACTGTGAAATAGACCTGCAAACTCTACGGCAAGGTCAATTTCAGGGAAGACAAAGTTGCTTACTACAAATCCGACGACAAGGTAGACGAGGATATGGGGTACAGAGTACTTCTGGAGATAAAGAGACAGCGCGTACCCAACGAAGAGCACGAGACCAAGGGCGAGGAGGGGATACGTCCCTATCAGATCTTGCACAATCAGAGAGAGAGCGATTGGGCTTTAAACATTCAATTGGGTTGGTAGATTATTGATAACCCCGCTTATATTTCCTCTTACAGCATTACACTACATGAGTGAGATTCAAACAACCCCCATAGAGCTGGGGAATGCACAGCACAGGAGAAATAATTACTATACAAATAATATTTTAGTGTAAACTATTTATACATCGGGCATTGACAGGTCATAATGAGTAGTGTCCAGAAGGCACGAGTGGCAGTGACTGTAGTCGTTGTACTCCTCATGGTCTACCCCATATCACTTACAATTGGTGCGATGAGCTCAGGATCTGTAAAGCGATCTATCGTCATAGAAGCCCGACAGTTTGAGTTCAACCCCAGTAGAGTCGATGTGAAAGTGGGAGATACTGTAACGTTCATTCTTCAGAGTAATGATTCACGCCACGGCTTCTACATCCAAGAACTCGATATTGACCAACAGGTCAATGTGCAAGCTCCGTCGGAAGTAACGGTGACCATAAACCAGACGGGAACTTTTGCCTTCCTGTGCAATGTACCCTGTGGGAACTATCATCCATATATGAATGGAAAACTCTATGTCTCACCAAACGTACAGCACATCTTATCCACCTACCTGTTGGTCATCTTGACCTCTTGGCTGATCCTAAGAGCAGAGCAGGAGTGGGAGAGAAGAGGGGAAATTCAGCCCTTTGACCTCGTGGAGGAAAAATAATGGTATATACATACAATCTGCTTGAGCAGAAAGTAGTGCGTACTCTCGTGTACTCCCGGAGTACCCAGTTGATCCTTCTCCTGCTCACATCCTTGGGATACAGCCTTGCTATTTTTACCGGTCTATTCGGATCTCCTGTCGGTAGCGCGAACTTCTCTACAATCTGGGTATGGCTCGTGTGGTGGGGAGTCTTCGTCATCCTCTTCCTCCCGTTCTTCGGGAGGCTATGGTGCGCGGTGTGCCCGATCCCCGTAGCTGGGGAGTACATCCAACGAAGGTCATTCTTCGGAGGTTCGTTCGGACAAAGGATAAAGCTCTCACCAAAGTTCTTCCCCAGCCAGTTTCAGGGGATGTGGATATCCAACACCCTGTTTTTCCTCTTTGCGGTATCTGCAGGGAAGCTGACGACTGATCCCAGACTTACTGCACTCACCCTTATAGTCCTGCTCCTCACCAGCGTGACCACTGCTGTAAAGTTCAGGGAAAGGAGCTTCTGTCGGCACATCTGCCCAATTGGAGGATCAATCGGAGTATACTCCTTGTTAAATCCCATAGAGCTAAGAGTCAAGAGTACCGAAATCTGCAAAGGTCATAAAAGCAAGGATTGTGTCTTCGGAAATGAAGAGAGCTTCGGATGTCCTTGGATGGTTTACCCTGGAAATCTACAGTCGAATCAGAACTGTGGGCTGTGCATGGAATGTGTAAGAGCGTGCAACCTCGACAACATATCACTCAATCTCAGACTACTAGATGACGATCTTCTGAACGAGGTCCTGAAGCCTGAGGAGGCAGTACGAGTCATGCTACTCATGGTCATCTCAGTGATGTACCCTGTGGTCTTTCTGGGGACGTGGAACTCTCTGACAATGCTTTCGAATTTCAACAGCCTACAGGGTCTCATCGGCTTCTCACTGGTCGTTGCGATCACTCTGGCTATTGTATCTATCTACTTCCTGCTTCCAAACTACCTTCTTAGAAAGAAGGACGAAACCGTTAAAAGCCTGCTAGCAACCGTGCCTATGTACACCCTCCCCATTGGACTGACCAATCTGGTCGGCTTCACCCTCTTGATTATGAGCAGGAATATGAGCTATATCGTCAACACACTGAACGACCCCTTCGGAGTAGGGTGGAGACTCCTTGGGATAACGCCACTGAAGTATTCATCCCTTCTCCCACAGCTATTTATTGTACTCAGCTCACTGCTCATCATCGCGGGAATGTACTGGTCGACAAGAATCGTCGACAGGATTTCCCGACAGTACTTCTTCGACAAACCAGACACATCCCTTGTCTTTAGGGTGACTAACTACTTGCTCCTGTTCGGGATGGCCCTATTCATGCTCAC
>WAMJ01000241.1 GCA_015522385.1 Candidatus Heimdallarchaeota archaeon | reverse complement strand
TCACAGACCCTCTCGAGGTCATGAAGGATGTGGCTCAGGATGATGAAGTTCATGTCCTTCGTATAGGCAAGGTCTTGGATGTACTCCAGTGCTGTTATCCTCGCGTTGACGTCGAGGTTGGCCGTCGGTTCGTCCAAAATAACGTAGTTCGGAAATCCGAGCAGTGCCTGAGCGATCCCGAATTTCTGCTTCATCCCCGCGGAGAGCTTCTGGAACTTCTCGTCTGCTTTCTCCGCGATACCGAATCTCTCAAGGGTATCCAGACCCTGCTTCTCCGCCTCCGCTGCGTCCATCCCCCTGAGCTGCCCGATGAATCTCAGGTGCTCCCGTAATGTCGCCCACTGTGGGAAGTCCGAGTCCTCGAACATCACTCCCACCCGCTTGAGGAGCTCCTCCCGTTGTTTCAGGGGACTGAGGCCGTCGATGGTTATAGAACCTTCTTTCATTCTCAGTAACCCGATCATAAGATTGACAAGGGTCGTCTTTCCCGCTCCATTCTGGCCAATCAACCCAGTTATCCTCCCATCCATCTGGAGGCTGAAGTCCTCGAAGATCGGCTCTTTTCCGTACCCGAAGGTTATCTTATCAATGTCAATCATTGTTCGATTCCCATAGCGAAAAACTCACTATAAAATGTTAACGTCAACTGTAGTAACAGAATGATCACCAGTCCGACCGAGGTGAGCACACCTTAAATCCCCCGGGGTCCACAACTACGCATGATCCCCTCACCGCTCTCCTCCTCATCACGGGTGCAGCGCTCCTCATCTCGGGACACGCACTCCGCGCTCTGCAACCCTACGGACTCGTCCGCTTCGTCGTCTTCGAGTCCTTCGCTGTCGTCGTCGCCCTCAACGTCCCTGTCTGGTTCGTGGATCCCCTCGCTCCTCTCCAGCTCCTCTCGTGGACGCTGCTCTTGCTCTCCATCATGCTGGCAGCAACCGGTGCCCACGCACTGCGCAGCCGGGGGAACCCGCAGCAACGTCTGATCGAGGAGACGCAGTCGGTGGTGGACACGGGGATATACGGTCTCATCAGACATCCTATGTACACCTCGCTCATGCTGCTGTGCTGGGGAGCGGCACTGAAGAGTCCCGGGGTCTGGCAGGTCCTCCTCTCGCTGGTCTGCACCGCTGCTGCGGCCGCCACCGCACGCCTCGAGGAGCTGCACAACCTCGGCAGATTCGGGGAGGGCTACCGCGAGTACATGGGGAGGACACGGAGGTTCGTGCCTTATCTGATCTGAACGTAGCGGTGCTTTCCTAGTCTCCCTGTTCATGAACGTAGAGGGTGGTAACGCGTGCCCTGTAGGCTCCTCACGTCCGTACCTGTGCGTGGTATCCACGTATGTGGATCTCCTGTATGTGGATCTCCTGTATGCCGTGTCCCCGTGTAAGGATCTCCCGTTGTGTCGGGCTTACTCGTCAAACTCCATACCGTCCCCGTGATCCTCCCAGTCGTCCTCGGGGTGCACCCGATTCAGGTAGTCCTCCACTACATCGACCTCCATGTCCACACGGCGGCAGGGACCGCAGTAGTAGATGTGGGCATTACCGTCCCGGAGGATTCCGAGCTCCCGCCCGCACTCGCTGCAGGTGAACCCCGCATCCTCCTGTTCCACGACGACCAGTTCTTCAACCGCTGGCTCCTCGATTGGTGGTTCCTCAAACGCTGGTCCTTCCCCAGAGTCCTCTTTCCCAGAGCTCTCTTCTCCAGAGCTCTCTTCTCCAGAGCTCTCTTCTCCAGAGTCCTCCACCCCACCCTCGGGTTCCTCCGTGATGCGGAGCTCGACCTCCTTGCACGTAGGGCAGTAGAAGATGGTCTCGTCTCCTCCGAGCAGGAAATCCAGCGACGACCCGCACGTGCTGCAGTTGACAGCATCCATGCACTGTCCTCGTCCCGGTGATATATATGGATTATCCACATCTGTACTGATTGTCGTGATTTTCTCCGTGAACTGGAAGTTCATGCATATTCCAAGATCCCATCTAGCATCTGCAGTACAGGAGGCTTGTGGTACGATTCCAAACTGCCAACATATGTCCTTTTATAGAAAATATCGGAGAACAACTCATGCATTTCCGTGTTCAGGACTTCGGACCCATCAGATCTGCCGAGCTGGAACTGAAAGGACTGACGGTAGTCATGGGCAAGAATGATTCTGGAAAGACCTTCCTGACAAGAGCTGTTAGGGCGATCCTGAAGCATCTGAGTATCAGGGACAGCCACAAGATCATAATGGGAGCAATACTTAGCCACAGCTTCTTGGAAGATTTCGTGAGGAAATACCCCGAGATCATCAAGAAAATTATCACGGATACTGCATCAGAGATCGAGTCCATCACACACGCATCCACCGTGAGAAAGGACGTCGACTCGTACCTCTCAGAGGGGCTATCCCCCAAGAAGAAAAACGTGCACATCAATGCTCTCGTAGACATGATCCTCTCTGATCTCTACAACAGGCAGGACTTCGAGAGAATTATAGAAGGTACCTTCCTCCAGAAACCTGAGGACCTGTCCAAGGGTGATCTCCTGCTCGGGTACAAACACGATAATCTCTTCCTTAAGTTCAGCAACAATGAGTACAAGGTCGGAATCGAGGGAATTCCACTCAGCGTCACCGACCGAGAGGACGAGTACGTGATCGAGCTCTTCGACGGTGAGGTGGTGCGGCTGTCGAAGGAGGTGTTCACTGATCACTACCAACCTGCATATTTCGCTGCATTCCTCAACGCGACGAGGACAATGATAGAACGTATCATCTCGGTGAGGTATGTACCAGCTGAACGATCGGCCCTGATGAAAAACTACCGGTTGCTCGGAATACAGTCCGAGAGATCGAAGGAGATCCCAGATGTCCTCCATGAGTTCTTGGAAACAGTAGGTGAGGACCGATGGCGGAACATGAGTAGGGGCAGACGGAGCAAGAAGGAAGAGGGATGGAGCAAGAAGGAAGAGGGATGGAGCAAGAAGGAAGTCCAGGAAAAGAATGAGGACGTACAAGACAAGAATGCAGATGCACTGGAGTCTGCCAAGAACCTACTACACGAGCTGATCGGAGGAGATGTGGTCATGCGCTCGGACAACGAGTTCGTGTTCGAGAACAAGGACCTTTCCATCCCGCTCCGCTCCACGTCCTCAATGATATCCGGGCTGGCCCCGCTGCTGATCTACCTCCGAGACACCAAACCCGGGGACCTCGTCATCATTGAGGGACCGGAGTCACACCTGTACCCAGACGCCCACAGGGTGATGGCGAAGGTGCTGGCCCGCTTGGTCAACAGCGGAATCAAGGTCATGGTCACCACGAACAGCGACTTCCTCGTCGGCCAAGTGGACAATCTCATGAGGGCGTCGAGACTGAACGATCCTGAAGAACTGGGGATGGAGAGGTATGACCTCATCAAGGAGGGGGATGTCAGTGTGTACTACTTCGACGACGAGAATGTGCTCCATGAGATTCCCGTAGGAGAGGATGGGGTGGATCACGACGTATTCGCCGATGTCGTCCAAGACCTCTACGACGAGTCGCTGTCCATCGACATGAGGCTGAAGAAGGACGAACAGTAATGGGTGGCATGACTGGTAGACACAGGATTCACCGTCCTCTGTGAACGTCTTGATACTACTTCTTGATGCGACTATCTCCATCGCTCATTCAACGGCGGTGCTGATCCGATCGTTCAGCCATTGCGCCTACTTGATCCTATGTGCTGATCACTGTGTTATCCTGTCATCTGATTTGTAGCTCATGTTGGCACCATATCATGTGATCTCCCTTCCTTTCTCTCTCCGCGACCTGTCTCTCACCATATGTTCGGTGTATAGCTGTCTGTATTGCTGATGTATCGCGCCCGTATGTTTGTGTATTGCTGGTGTATCGCGGTTGTATAGTTGTCTGTATTGCTGAGGTTGATATCTTGCTATACATTTGTATTGCTAAGTGTATCGCAGGGTGTAATGCCGAGTGTATGTCTTCTTCTTTCTTATTTGATAAAAACTCAAAATTTCGGATTTCTGAGGTGTGTGCTTGGGTTGTGGGGGTTGTATTGCTGAGCTCTCTGGCTGTATCGCGATGTGTATAGCTGCAGCGTCACGCAGATCCTGACCAGTCGCGATACAGATGCTCTACAACCCGTGAACCTCACGCACCAGATCTGCACTCTCACATGCTATTGATGCCCTTATGGGGGATATCGGAACAGTCCAGAGCCCGCTGCTCCCTCCACGTGTCGATCGGGTACCCCGAAATACCTACGGATTGCGAGATAAGGCTCTCCTGAGGCATCTCAGAACATCAGAGACTCCCCAAACGACACGGTCATGTCCTCAATAAAGTATATATTTCGACTACGGACTTCCTAATCGTCTCAGAGAGCGTATTGCAGTATTGGCTATACCCGTATTGCACGCTGTGTATCGCGAAGTATAATATTCTACCTTCAGCCTATGTAGCCTCGCTCTAACCGATAATCAACACAGAAATAATCACTCCTGATCGCATCAGATGATTGCAGCACTCATGACATAACTGGAGTTCGAATTCCGTACAATTTTTCCAGACAGATCCACGAAACCGTGCCCGAATCCACCCGCACAACGCTCACTCCGTGAAGATTGTCACAGATTCTTCCGCACGATCAGAATGGTAATTCTACGATCCATTTATCTGCTGATGCCCGAGCAGAACTGGGACACATTGGACCCCTCCCGGTACGACCACGGAGCCTCCCATACAGAAAAATACAGACAGAAACGTTATTCCAATAATGGAGCATCCGAGAATTTATAATCACAACCGCGAGAATGCGGTAATGAACGAATATGAGGAGCTCATGGAGTACTACAGACGTTACTCCATCCTAAACTCCGTGAATTCGCTTCTGTACTGGGACATGAATATCACTATGCCCGCTGCAGGGAATGTCTATAGATCCGTCCAAAAGGACTTCCTGTCGACGCTCAGCAGCGAGATGATGCAGGACAAGAAGCTGGGAAACCTCATCTCCAGAGCTCAGAGATTGGATCTCAACGACTTTCAGAGACGGAACCTCGAGCTCTTCGAGGAGTCATACAGGCTCAGCAACCAGATCCCGATCGAGCTGAGCTCCAAGATTGCCGCACAGAGCAATACCACGCTACAGAACTGGAAACGGGCCAAGCAACGCAAGGACTTCTCCATGATACAGAACGACCTGCAGTGCCTGTTCGACCTGCAGAAGGAGTACGCTGTCCACGTGCAGAAGATCAACGACGCAGACACCCTCCACTCCGCACTCATACAGCTCAGGGAGCCCGGTATGAGAAGTTCCACGGTCCGATCCCTCTTCGACCGGACCAGGGAATTCCTCGTACCCCTCATACAGACCGTACAGAAGGCTCAGGAGGACAGTCCACACGTTAAGGAATTCAGCAAAGAGATGCCAAGAGAAGTCCAACAAAGACTCGTCAGACGCATCGCAGACTACTATAACTATGACTACAAATCACCCAATAACCACGGGCGAATCGACGAAGTAGAGCACCCACTGACCTTTAGACTGGGACCACAGGACGTCAGGGTGTCAGTCAAGTACCACCAATACGACTTCACAAAAGCTCTCTTCGCCATGCACCACGAACTCGGACACGCAGTCGACTCCCTCGGACTCAACAGGAAGTGGCAGTACCTCCCCGTCAACCACAGGAGATCTCCGTCTATGGGTGAGTGCCACTCACGGTTCACCGAGAACAAGATCGGCAAGTCCTGGGAGTTCTGGAGGCAGAACTTCGAGAACCTGAATGAGATCATGAGACTAAAGATCGATCCCTGGGACTTCTACACCACGATCTCAACAGTCAGACCGGGAACCAGCAGGATAGGCTCTGACGAGCTCACATACGCCCTGCACATCATCATCAGATTCGAGCTGGAGGATCTCCTGTTCAGCGACAGACTGCAGATCAGCGAACTCCCGCAGGCGTGGAACGAACGCTACGACCAGTACCTCGGCGTCGTGCCAGAAAATGACACAGAGGGCGTCATGCAGGATCTGCACTGGTACTCGCAGTACTGGGCATACTTCCAAGGATACGCACTCGGAGACATCTTCGGGTCACAGGTCTACTACTCCATACCCAAATATGACGGCTCTAACTACATCGAGATACGGAATTGGCTGACTGAGAACGCATACTCACTCGCAGGACTCTACAACCCAATAGAAACCGTGGAGAAGATCACAGGAAAGCCCGTAGACGTCAAGTATCACAAGCAGTACCTGACCGAGAAGTACAAGAACATCTTCGCCATATAAGCAACCTCAGACCACGTCAGCACAGGTTCTGAGTGCCATTTTCAGAAGGCATACGAGCAATTCCCAGAAGGTATACAGGCAATTTCCAGACCGTCCCTACCCACGTCGACCGGGGAATACCCACTCGACACGACCGTCCAATGCCCGGATCAAAACCAGCGTGCCATACGCCAGAATCGCCAGATCAACCACCAGCACAACGAGGAAGACATAGTAATTGAACTCGCCCACAAGGGGCTTCACAGCTCCCAAAATGAATACGGGAAACAGCAGCAGTACCGTTACCAGCACGAAAAAGGGGACGTTCACACGCATCTTGGACCTCGTCACGGAGTTCTCCATACGCCCACGTGGACTGCAGACTCTAAAAACTGACGGAGGCGACCCGAACCAGAATACTACACAAAACAGATTCAAGAGCTTAAGATCAGTACAAGGGATGAAGATCGATTCGAGAACCTAAGATCGGTACAAGAGCCTGCTACACGAGTCTGTGACGGAAGCCCACTTCAGAAACCCGTCACAGGAGTCCATTATGAAAGTCCAGTAAATCACAGTCTACAGTGAAAGCTCCCATGTAAATCTTACTTGTGGGGAATTACTCCTCGTCAACAGGTCTGCCAAATTCGCTGTAGGCATTCAGGAGCACGACGAGCAGAGGCGCAGGAATGTAGAAGAACAGACGCCCGAGAACCGGATCCCTGAGCTGCGAGGACCAGTCCCACAGGGCCATGAAGTCGAAGAGCAGGAACTGCAGGATGTACAGCACAGAGACCACCGGAGGGAGCAGCACGATCCGGTTAGCAAACCTCTCCCAGCTGTCACCCCCAAATGAGTTCAGGACAACGTAGACCGAAGAACTAAACACGAAGACCAAGAAAACGGACGCAAAGTCGTCGACGTACCAGACCCCGTAACGAGGAAAGTTAACAATCAGACGCCCTGAGAACAGGCCGAATACAGTTATCAGCCCCAGGAGAAAAACCAGCCAGAAAGACACGTAGACAGCAGACAGCAGCAGCTGACGACCACCTCTGGATGGCGATCTGAGACGAGTCGGTAGGATCATCATCAAGTAATAAACGTGTAGTGAAATATATAAAATTTTCTCGGTTACGGTGTACTATGGGCAGACACAGGCGTTCCTCCGGACCTCAAGAGATGATCATGTCGTCGTCCTCCTCCTTGAACCCACGGAGAAGCATCCTCTCAGGACGCGTCTCGAACCAATACGTCACCACCGATACAAGGCTGTAGAACACCACTCGACCAATCACAGGATCCAAAATGACCCGCCCGAAGGGCAAGATAGAGAAAACTATCAGGACGATCGGGAGGATGAAATACGAGAGCAGGGCGTAGATCACAACGCTGAGCGGTAGATTTGTGAGACTGTAGAGGACGTGCTTCCAGTCTGCCTCGTGCCGCTCCTTGCCAACAGGGAATACCCACAACGCAAGGATCAAGCTGATAAACAGCTGCGCCGTCAGCACGAAGTCTGCCACGAACCACACGTTCCGTCCAATTATCGAAATGTCGAAGAGAACGAACGAACGGACCGCGTACACGAGGAGCAGAAAGACCACTAACTTCTTCAGAAACGTCTGCAAACGCCAGAAATTACGCTTGAGCTTCATCCAACGAAGGGAGTAACCGTCCACAGAATACAGTCACATCGGGAAATTATAAGGTTGACGGGCTCCTAAACCCGGATTATCGTCTGCTCCACAAGATCCTCGACCTCCTCTCGACGCTGCTGGTGGACCTCCAAGAAGATCACCACTCGGTCGCTCAGCTCCTGCTTGCACGGACCGCACATAAGCGTGCCTGCTCGGCACTCCTCGTAACGACGCTGCAGGGCACTGTCGTCGTCCTCGAAGATCGTCCTGTACCAGCTGAACACATTGCACTGCTCAGGGATGCCTCCGAGCTTCTTCTGTTCCTCCACAGTCTGCCTACCACCCGTCACAGCACGCTTCACCTTCTTCCCTGCAGCCTTCGGTGAATCCGTCGTGAAAATCGTCGAATTCGGGTCAGAGGCACTCATCTTACCTCCCTTGCCAAGACCGGGTATGAACTCCGAGTGGAGGGCGACAGGCTTGTAGTAGCCCAACTTCTCAGCGACGTCCCGAGTAGCTCGCCAGTACGGATCCTGGTCGATACCCGCAGGGATCAGAACCGGGATGTTACGCCCCAGAATCTCACTGGGATAGAAGCACGGAGCACTCTGGATCGCAGGATGGAAGATCATCCCGATGTTCGTCGACTCCTTGAAGCCGAATACAGCCTTGGCCGTAGTGAAATTGATACGGGAAGCCACCCTCGTCGCTATCTCTCGGAACTTGGGACCAGCCATAGAGTCGATGATCAGATGCGTCTTCTCAGGATCAAATCCGACCGCCAGAATGTCACGAGCGTTCGCCAGTGCGTACTTCTGCATCTGCTCGTAACTGCGATTGATCGGATCCAAAAGGAACTTCTCATCGTCCGTGATCTGGAAGTACAGGTGGACGTCGAACTTCTCCTGCAACCACTTCGTGAACTGCCAAGGAACCAGATGACCAAGGTGCGTGTTCCCGGATGGACCCCTCCCGGTGTACAGGGCAAAGTCATTCCTGCCCTTCTTCTCTATGTGCTTGAGCAACCAGTCAAAGTCACGGTGACTGAAGACTATACCCCGGCGGAGCATCGGATGAAGCTCCCCCAATTTGCTCTCAAGCTGGCTCAGGATCGATTTCGTCATCGGCTTCGTCCCGAACTTCTTGATCAGTTTACCATAGTCAAGCTCCCCGGAGACATCCCAAGGGGTCACGACCATGTCCTCGTGTTCACCTTCGTGTTCACTCATGGTATGTCAACCGGAAAAACAATACCCTAAAACCTTACGCTCGGTTCAGAGCTTCAGAACATCAATGGAGAATTCCACAGACACCTCCTCCCCGTATATATCAAGCAGCAAGAAACCACGACGAACACTGATCTCACCATCGATCAGGACCTCGGTGAACACCCCGTTGGATCCACTCAGAAGCCCCGTAACGTTCTCAAATAGCACCTCGGAGTCCTGAACGAGGAACAACGGCTCGCTGCTGTTCCACTCCATGTCCCCCAAAAATGTCTCAGTCCTCACCGTGTAAACCTGTAATCGGACAGCAGAGATGTTGAAATCCGCGGGAAGTGGGTTCGTCATTCGCAGGTCAAAGATCAGGTGAATCCGATCCGAATCGTCCCGCTCGAACTGCTTGACCTCCTCAATGGTGTACTGCACCACTTCGTCCGACGACTCCACAGGGACTGTACGCTCCAAAGAAATGCCATAGTCTCCAAGGTACATCGTGAGGTGCGAGTCGATCGAGATGGAAAGGTCAGAGCTGCTGAGCAGAAATCCAATCGTGTCGTTCAAGGGCGAGTTCAAGCTCATCTGCAACGCATAACTCCTGTTGCCAGGAAGTACCTCCAAGACGTCGTCGAGAGCAACCTCACCCACTTCTCGATCTCCAATAAACAGGTTCCCCGTCCCCCCAAGACCAAGCGAAACCGAATACGGATTCAGAATCGTCACCTCTACGGACGTCAGCGAGTCATTGACGTGTGGAAGTATAATCTCTTCGAGAGTGAGGCTGACTCGGCGTTGTGAGCGGAAGTAGAGCTGGTTGTTGAAGGTGATTGTGTCCGTAATCCCACCTATGAGTTCTACCTCAATCCTTCCGTCGATGTCGAAGACAACCTCTTCACCGTTGAGTACATTGTCCAACAAAGAGTCAACGAAAGACCCTGTTGAGGAAAGTGTGGTGAGGGGAACTGTGAAGAAAAACGCCGAGTTGGGCTCTTTTCCTGGAGGTATGTTGAGGTCAAAGAGCCTCTCCTCTCCGAGAGAAAGTGAGATCGTAATGGACTTCACTTGCTCGGATTGACCCTCAAGATTCAATCCGGTAGAAATGTTAACCATGAAGGTCACATTCGTCTCGGTAAACGCCACGATATCAAGGTCATTGATGACAAACTCCGCCGAATTCAAATCTTCGGTTAATGATGTTTTGGTCATTGAATACCAAACAACAACAGAACCAATTGACATGAATAGGATCAAAATGATTGTAATGCTGAGTATCTTTGGACGTAAATACATGAGTTTCTGCTGTTCAGCCACAAATCGAAATTATCGATCTCGGATAAAAACACTGTCACTTGGTGTAAATACAATATAAGCTGAATTCGTCGATCTGAAGCATCCCCGCCAACATCAATGATATGGCGAATATAAATAGCTTTGTTTTAAAATATTCAGATAATTAATGACTATTAGATGAATTATTACAAATTCTATCGAAATCAAAATGTCAAGTAATTGGAATATTGTATAGGATACTTCGAATATAATAGGGAATATGGGTGTTTAATATGCATGTATTACTGTAAATTAATATTTGATTAAAAATAATAATTGGCTATAGAATATAGTCTTTACGGAATTCTGGGCTAGGGATCGACATATTAAGCCCACTACTGGGT
>WAMJ01000240.1 GCA_015522385.1 Candidatus Heimdallarchaeota archaeon | reverse complement strand
GTGAGATCTACCTTCCACGACAGTTTGGAACATGTCAATGGAGATGATCCGCAAAGACTTCTTGAACTCCTCCTCCCTCTCTTTCCAGGAAGATACACTTATGATGAGTTACTTGCTCTTCTCGTCTCAACGAGCAGTAGAAGGACTGAACTAAGTCGGATACTAAATGTCCTCACTGATTTAAGTTTCAAATATGGATTGTTGAAATCTCACAAGAAGTTTAGAGAATATTACTATAAACTCCGAGGTTAGATTACACCCTGTGCAATCATCGCGTCTGCGACCTTGGTGAAACCAGCGATGTTGGCACCGACCATGTAGTTCCCGGGTGAGCCATATTTCTCGGCAGTCTCGTAAGATACCTTGTGGATGGTGGTCATGATCCAGTCAAGTTTCTTGTCAACCTCGTCGAAGCTCCATGCGAGCCTTTGGCTGTTCTGTGACATCTCAAGACCGGAGGTTGCGACACCACCTGCGTTTGCAGCCTTACCGAGACCGTAGGGGATATTGTGCTCGATGAACAGGTCAATTGCCTCAGGTGTTGAGGGCATGTTTGCACCCTCAGCAACTGCCATGAGTCCGTTCTCGATCAGCTTCTTCGCGTCATTTCCATCGAGTTCATTCTGTGTGGCACATGGTAGTGCGATGTCGGCCTTGACCTCCCATGGTCTCTTGCCTGCGTGGTACTCAACACCAAACTTCTCTGCATATTCCTTGATCCTTCCTCTCCTGTTGTTCTTGAGGTCCATGACAAACTCCCACTTCTCACCGAGGGTGATACCGTCAGGGTCGTAGATGTAGCCACTGGAGTCAGAGAGAGTGACAACCTTTGCTCCAAGCTGGTTTGCCTTTTGTACTGCGTACTGGGCGACATTACCAGATCCGGAGATCGCAACAACCTTGTCCTTGAAGCTCTCGCCCTTGACCTTGAGCATCTCCCTCATGAAGTAGACTGTACCGTAACCAGTTGCCTCAGGCCTGACGAGTGAACCACCGTAGTTCAGACCCTTACCAGTTAGAACTCCGTGAAACACGTTCTTGATCTTCTTGTACTGTCCGAAGAGGAAACCAATCTCGCGACCACCTACACCAATGTCACCAGCAGGGACGTCTGTGTCTGCATCTATGTGCCTGTAGAGTTCAGTCATAAAGCTCTGTGCGAACCTCATAACCTCTGCGTCGGACTTGCCCTTGGGATCGAAGTCTGATCCTCCCTTACCGCCACCCATTGGGAGAGTAGTGAGGGAGTTCTTGAAGATTTGCTCGAATCCGAGGAACTTGATGATTGACAGGTTGACTGTGGGGTGGAACCTCAATCCCCCTTTGTACGGACCAATTGCGGAGTTGAATTGAACTCTGAATCCCCTGTTGACACGAGTCTTTCCAGAATCGTCGACCCAAGGTACTCTAAATTGAATAACTCTTTCTGGTTCGGTAATCCTTTCCAGAATAGAGTGCTCTTGGTATTCAGGGTGAGCAGCAAGTGCAGGCTCGATTGTCCCGAGTACCTCTTTGACAGCCTGATGAAATTCGGGCTGGTTAGGATCTCTTTTGAGAATTGTTTTCATTACAGATTCTACGTATTCGCTCATAAGATCAACCCTTTTGGGTAGACAGCACTTCATGAGTGATCAATCGATGCTTCGTCTAAGATTGTCTAAAACAAGTTATATAAAAATTGTAGTGAATTTTACAGGGGTGATTCCAAGAAATTTCTGAAAATCGGGAGATATTTTAGATCGTCTCCTATATTCTAGATTTATGTGAATTTATTTGACAATTCAATAATTTCTGGACAAACAGCAGGTTAAATATGTATACAGGGTAGTTGAATGGAGCGCCGAAAGTTTAATCATCTTTGCTCATACAAATCTACGGACTTCGTCCACGAGCTCAGAGATGATTTCGGAAGGTTCGCTCTTGTACTTCCCTAGATTGTTTATCTCGGCTGCGGACATGCTACGGACACTCTCCGAGATCTGTGCAACAATTGCCCGGAGGATACCCTTGAGCTGTGAGAGCTTACCAAGGACATTGATGTCGAGGGGCATTACGCAAATAGACAGCATCTGATCGAAGTATGACCCACGCATATCCTCACGTTCGGTAGAGAAGACGAGATTAACACTGGCGAAGGACTCAGAGGCATGAATGAATGGCTCCAGTTCACGAGCACCAGTCAAATCCAGTAGCTTGGGGATATCCTTCAGTTGCTCTTGGACAAGTGTAGACGTTGGAGGGGGATAGATAATAGCGGTCTTCGGTCCCACGATATCATCGAAGATCGAGTAAATCCCAAATATCTCAAAGTCCCTCTTGATCTTACGTGGAAATTTCGGTGCGAATCTTGGATCGAAATTCATAGCGATTCTGTAGACGTTTAATCTTCTGGTCTCGTTTGAATAGATAGGTTCAGATTTCCAAGTGAAATTTGCCATAGGGATGTACTCTATGACCTTTCCTCTCTCTGTTATTGTAGAGCTTACAAATGAGGGAGAATACTGTTTCCATGTCGGAAAATTGTATTCAAGCTCGGAGTAGATATGTCCAGCAATATAGCCAAAAGACTGGAAGGCCTCCTGTAGGAAGCTGATTAGTGTATCATGATCCATGAATTTCTCCAGATTCCTTAGGATGCTTCGGTAGAGATTGTTCACCTGACGGTAGACTTTTTTGATCAGGTGGGTCTCACTCTCGTCTATATGAACGAAGATGCGTTTTGTGTTAATGTCTATGGTGTACCTATCAGGGTACTGCTTCATCAGACGTTTCAGAGGCTTTGTGACTGCGGAGGTCACCTCCTTTGTCATCTCCATGGAAGCTGTTTTGATTATCTCTGCGTAGTAAATACCATGGAGGTAGACGACAATTTCCAGTCTACTCATTCGCTGGAACCTGTCTTCGAGTTCAATTTTCTTCAGCAGGTATTCCACCTGACTCCTCACTACCGGTTTAGGGATGTAATCGCTAGCTCCTTGGTTGATCAGACGGAGGACTGGACGTTGGACTGCGATAGATCCCATAATCACTATCCGGATGTTCCGGTTGATCGAAAGAAGACCCCTGACAATTTCGCCAGTTGATAGATCGGGGAGGGATATATCCAGAAAGACAACATCAGGGCGGGTTTCTGCAACTATCTTAAACGCTTCCTTACCCGATTGTGCAGTCCCTACAATCTGGAAATTATTCTCTAGTAGGATGGTCTCTAGTAGGCTCTGAACATAATGAGAGTCATCAACTATTACCCCCTTTCCAATAATTGATTTCAAAGTCTATCCCTTAATTAGTTTAATCTCCAATCTTTAATAATATTCGTAGTCTTATCAGCAAGTTCAGAAAGCTTCTGTGCATGCTCGGTGATCTCTTGCAGAGAAGCGGATTGTTCCTCTGCAGCGGCCGCAGCCTCCTCTGACGATGCCGCAGTGTTCTCTGCCACCCCGTTGATCTTCTCCACGGCATTGATGATCTTCTGCACTGCATCCCTAATGTTCATACTGATCTCATTCGTCGTCTCACTAATTTGATTTGACGCAGACTTAGACTCCACAGACAGTTTCCTCACCTGCTCTGCGACCACTTGGAATCCCTGACCTGCCACACCTGCCCTAGCTGCTTCGATTGCTGCATTCAGGGCAACGAGGTTAGTCTGCTCTGCAAGATCTAAGGTGATATTAGAGGTTGTGTCGATCTGGCGTATTGCATCCTCTACGATGTCCACCATGTTCGAGAGTTCGGAGGATATGTCCTCAAGCTGCCGTACCTGATCCGCAGCACCCTCTGCAATTGTCTGAATTGTACCCGTGACTTCCTCTGTAGTGGCAGCTACTTCCTCACTACCCGCTGCAAGTTCCTCCGCAGAATCCGCGACTTGGGTTGAGGTCGATCTTACGTTCTCTATTAGTACTCTGATGGTCTTGGCGAGTAAACGGTTCTCCTCCAAAAGTTTTTGAGATTCTCCCACACCTTTAATGTTGAGTGCAGTCTCTCGAAGGTCACCCATCCTAAACTTGCTTGACTGCTTGACTACCGCATCGAGAGGTCTAGCTACCTTCTGCTCAATTCTCCAGCTTAGAAGAATTGATGTAATGAATATTATGGCCAACATGGTAAGACCAAAGGTGAGGTCGAAAAGCTTCAAACTCTGTCCTTGGCTTGTCAATACCAAAATGACGAGTAGAGTAGAGAACGATGAAATAGAACTTCCAATGATGATTAAATTTGTAGCGGAGGCGGTTACTCTAGATGCCCTTAGCACCTTCCTGAACATCGTCTTGAGGAAGGTATTGTACACTAGAATGAATACTAGTAGGTAGAATCCAAAGATCAGTAATTCATTGAGGAAATATTCTATGGAAGTCATTAGACAAGTGCCATTATTTCGAGGTAATTTATCTGTTACCTAGGACATGTATCAAATTGGAAAATTAGATGGAATTATTCTGCGACTGTCAAAAAACTTCCTAAGGTGGATGCAACAACTACGAACATAGGCGAAAGTAATTTATGAGAACGTTCACTTCTCACCTATAGTGAGTAGTAAATCCTCTTCGCCAGACATGAAGAAATACCTCGATGAACTATATGAGTGGATCAACTCATTGTACCAGCAGACATTATCTGGTCAGATGAGCGAAGAGGAGTACAAGAAGAATCTCGACTACTACAACAACGAAGTGGAAAGGGTCAACAAAGCCTTAGTATCAGGGAAAGCAGAAAAGCCGAAGAAGAAGGGGATAAGCCCTGAGCTTATCCAAAAGTTCTTTGAAGGATCCGAAGAGACTCTCTCTGGATCTATATCCATCGCAGCTAACTTCAGAGAAATCACAAGAAACAACATCGGCAAAATCCACCCTGTGGCCACGAGAAATACATACCACAAGCCCACCAAACACCGCAGTGCAGATTCCGAATCTGAAGAGGAGCAGGTAGAAGAGGAGATAGATCTTGAGAGGGAGACCAACCTCCTTCAAACAGATGAGAATTTTAAGAGCCAGCTCGAGGACATTGTCTCAAAACCACCTAATCAGATGACACAACCTAAAATTGCAGGATTAGAAGATGCCAATAAGTATAAAGTTATAGAACCTACACCTCTCGGGAAAGTAAACTCAGCAGCAGTGGATCCATCGAAATTTGTCAAGTACAGTCCCGTGAGCACAATGGAGGAGATGCAGGGATTGAAGTCCCCAACCAATATCGCATTGTCATCCGTGAGTAAGCCAGTTAGCCCCCCTGAGAAAATCGTAAGAGAAATTACAAGCAGCACTGTTTCCGAGATAATCAATACCAAAACTGAGCAACAAGTGACCAATTTTAATTTTGTCCTGCTTGGTAACAGTGGTGTTGGAAGAACATCAATAAGGAGAGCGATAATGGGAAAGAATTTCATAAAGCAGCATCTTAGTACTGTAGGTGCATCTATGGATGTGAAGTCTATAGAGATTGACGGTATTATGATTAAATTGACCCTTATGGATCTGGGAGGACAGGACTTCTACGCCAGTGTTAGAGCTAATTTTTACAGAAATATTCACGGGGCCATCATAGTTTTTGACCTGAGTGATAAGGGCTCATTCATCCAACTCGACAAGTGGCTCTTAGAACTCTACCAGAATACCCCAGGAAAGGCAATCCCCTTTCTCCTAGTTGGGAATAAATCAGACCTCAAAAGGCAGGTTAAACGAGATGACGCAAAGAAGTTAGCTGAGAACCTCAGCCAACAGGTGGCAAAGCACGGTTTCAAAGTTCCATACTTAGAAGTCTCAGCTAAAAACAATGAGGGTATATTCACCATCTTCGAGACCCTTGCTCGAACTATTTTATCACTTAAGCAGTAGACAAACGAGCAATAGTTAAAGTAAGAAATATATATTCACATGAGAATCAGGCTCATTCATGATAGGTGACATTAGCTTTGATGTCCTAAGCTGGGAAGAATCTTACAATATCACCCTTGTACTCTTTGAGAAGATGAAAAGGGATGGGTTTATCCCCGATGTTATTCTTGGGATAGCTAGAGGTGGGTGGATTCCAAGCAGGCTATTTGCTGATTTCTTCAAGCAAAGAACAACATCCAACATCAAGGTGGAGTTTTACGGAAAAATTGGGGAGACATATGAGAAACCCCTCATTGTGCAGTATCCTGGGGATGAAATAAAGGGGAAGAAGATTCTTGTTGTTGATGATGTCGCAGATACAGGTAAAAGTTTGAAGGTGGTTATCG
>WAMJ01000239.1 GCA_015522385.1 Candidatus Heimdallarchaeota archaeon | reverse complement strand
TTCTCTTCGGGAAGTACCTCAACAGCCTCGGATACTACTTCCACGGAGTTCCAGGCAACCAGTCCGCCATCCGTGGTGGACATATCTGGTACCACATCGAAATCTCTTCGAACAAGAACCCCAGTGTCGACAACCAAATCGATATTCTTGTGGCACTTCACGAATTGGCTCTTGAAGTTCATTTTGAGGAGTTAAAACCAGGTGGTATCCTGATTTACAACAAGACTGCGAGATTCTCTCTCGACAAGTATATGTCTGAAATCGATGCAAAGAAAATAATCGTCCTCGGGATTCCCCTCACAAAGATGGCACGGGAGATCAATGTTAAGAGACCTGTTCTCGCAAACACAATCTCTATCGGGGCACTTCTCGAAATCCTCGGTCTTGAGACCGACGGCTATCTCAGGGTTATCGAGGAGAGATTTGGGAAAGAGAGTATCATCGAGATGAACAGGCAAGCCCTTATCAAGGGAAACAATTTCATCAAGGAGAACTCGGACGTGAGGTACAACCTCAATCCACCCACCCTTGAGCCCAAGAAAAACATAGTGGTCAATGGCAACCACGCAATAGCCATAGGCGCCGCGGCTTCTGGATTAAAGTTCCTCTCTCAGTATCCAATCACACCAGCATCATCCATTCTTTCGTATCTCTCGCAGCATGCTGAAGACTTTGGAATAGTTGTAAGACAGGTAGAGGATGAGATCTCTGCGATCACCATGGCAGTTGGTGCGGGTTGGGCAGGAGTAAGAGCTATGACTGCAACCTCTGGACCAGGTATATCCCTGATGGCCGAGAACATTGGTCTCGCAGGGATAACCGAAACCCCCGTCGTCATCGTGGATGCAATGCGTGGGGGACCGTCAACAGGTGTACCCACGAAGACTGAGCAATCAGACCTCATGCCCATAGTCAATGTGTCCCATGGGGAATTTCCCCGTGCGATTTTCGCACCGCGGGATATCGAAGAGGCATATACACTCACCTTCAAGGCGTTCAACATTGCGGAAAAGTACCAGATACCCGTATTCATCCTCTCGGACTTCACTCTGTCAGAGAGGTTGGAAAATGTAGAGGAATTTGATGTCAATCTCAAGATAGACAGAGGTAAGATACTCGATCCTGAGCAGAGGTACCCTGGTTATCACAGGTATGCCTTCACAGATGACGGCATCTCACCAAGGCTCCTTGCACCTCATCCCGATGGAAAGCACGTCGGTGTAGGAGCAGAACATGATCTTGACTCAAACTCCCTTGCTGGTAGCCAAGCAGGTCTGTACAAATCTAGATGGATGAAGGAGCAGATGTTCAATAAACGGTTCAGAAAGCTGAAAGTCTTGGAGGAGACGGACATGGATCCGCCAATCTGGGATGGGGAAGAAGATGCGGACATCACATTCATCTGCTGGGGTTCTGCCACTACTGCTGTTAAAGCAACAGTTGACTACCTCAACTCGGTTTCAGATGATCTGAGATTCAACCTACTCTCTTTCTCAGACATGTTTCCGCTCCCAGTGGAGAAGATCAAGCGGGAACTGACCAAGATCAAGACAGGTGTTATCGTGGAAATTAACTACACTGGGCAACTGGAGCAATTACTCAGGCTCTATGTTGACTACAGTCCTAACGGACACATCCGCCACATCGACGGTGAGGTTCTCACAAGGACGAGACTTCTACAGTACCTTAAGGAGCTAGAGCTGGAGGAAGGTAAAATCGAGTACTCCTACATCAGGAGAACCAAGGACTTCAACAAGAAGGAGGTCATGTAAATGGTAGCAACAACAGAACTAATCAAACCCAGTGATTTCAAGGGTAGTAAGCCAACTTGGTGTCCTGGTTGTGGAGACTACGGTCTTCAGAGTGCGATGAGAAAGGCCCTGTCCAATCTCGGATACAGCCCCGAGGAGGTAGTCATTGTCTCTGGAATTGGATGTTCGGGTAACTTCCCCCACTTCCAGTCGACATACGGGTTCCACAGCACCCACGGTAGGGCCTTGCCCTTGGCCACAGGTGTTGCACTCGCCAATCCAGATGTCAAGGTCATCGCTGTCGGAGGTGACGGCGATGGATATGGAATTGGAGTTGGACACTTCATTCACGCAGCCAGGAGGAACCTTGACATCACCTACGCAGTCATGGACAACCAAATCTACGGACTTACCCTCGGTCAGGCATCCCCAACTTCACAAATGAAGGCCATCACACTCACAACCCCAAAAGGGGTAGATGAGAGACCAATAAATCCCATCTCTCTAGCTATTGGTGCTGGAGCTTCATTTGTTGCTCGTGGTTTCTCTGGAGAGGGAGCGCACCTTGAGAAGCTGCTTGAGGCCGCCATTGAGCACAAGGGTTTCTCTCTTGTCGACACACTCAGTCCATGTGTCACCTTTAATAGGCTTAATACATACGACTGGTTCAGAGACAGAGTGTACTTCTTGGAGGAGGAAGAGGGATACAACAAGGCGGATCTAAGTCAAGCCTTTGTCAAGTCGCTTGAATGGAACGAAAAGATTCCATTGGGGATCATCTTCGAGGATGAGGGCGCATCGCTCCAAGATCTTGACAGGATTATCTCCAAGGGTATCAACCCCGTTAAGCAGAAACTTGGAATAGACCCTGCAGTCACAGACATGAAGAAGATATTCTCTGAGTTCAAATAGGACGACCAAGAACCTACTTAGATTGTTCAAGGATTTCAAATTCTTTAGAAATTAGCTATAGCTTGCTCTATCTTGTCCTTTGTCGAAGGCTTCAAGATATACTGGTCTACTCGTATCTGCTCCTTCAAGCTCTGCCGTAAAGGATCACCGCTGATGAAAATCAACCGGGTTCTTGTCCCGTGTTCGTCGTCATAATTGTTGATGTACTTCGCCAGATTCGAGCCAGACTGACCTGGCATAACTTGGTCGATAGTGACCACTTCGGGTTTCACCTCAATGAACTTCTTGATAGCCTCATCAACCGATCCAGCAAGAGCGACGATTTCATGACCCAGTTGGGAAAAATAGCTCTTCAAAGCAAGACGATTAAGGTTTGAGTCATCAACGATCATTACTTTATAAGATTTCATCACAAAGGGTTATTGTGAGTTATTTGTTAAAAATATTTAGACTAAAGTCTAAGTGATTTACAAGTCAGAATATATTTTTGCTACTTAAGTAACGATCTTCAGTGCTGTTACCAACTGAGGATCTAGTCAGAGGCTATTTTCCGGACGCTGTCCGCATGCACTGAAATTGGGAGGCTGATAGCACTATTCACGATCTCAGCAGTGACCTGATTTGAGCCGTCGATACGGGTTAATCGCGCAGTGGACCCCTTGAACGGTCCGTTGATGATCTCTACAAGGTCTCCAATCTCCAGACCCTCGACTGCTGACCTCGGCACAAGTATCTCACTCAATTCCTCGATTGGGACATCCCTACCCTGTAAAGCATGCTGGCTCACTCCCCTGATTTTCGACATCATTTCCTCGACACGCCTAAGGCTTTCACCCTCGACGATAAGATAGCCCTTGTACGCTTCAGAAACAACTAGTGAATATACCGCGCCCTTGAATCGATCTGCGTGCAAGCCCTTATCGAGAACCATCTTAGCGACGCCCTTTTCCCTGCCGCTACTTACACGAAAAATGAAGATTGGCACAGCTAATCACCCACTTGCGACGATGACGTTGACCATAAGTGAGATGAGATAGCCGATACCACCGAACACGATAATGCCTATTGCTGTAATCCTGCTGGTAATGACAATCTCCTTCCGGCTCGGTTTTCTCGTAGATTTGAAGAGCAGTCGTTTGCTCATCTTATAGTACCGGTTGGCTAGATTCAAGAAACTCATAAGTACTCAAAACAGATATCGATGAGTGCTATTTTAAACTTATTAGTTGGTTCAGAAGAAATCATCCAGCGTGAATGGCCCGTGGTGAGCCGGGAGGAAGAGGGAGTCAGCGAGGTCTTTGGTGGGTATGAGTTTATCTTTGAGCACCTTGATGGGAGAAGCATTGATCCCGAAATCAGACCGTAAGTGTGTTGCGAATTCCTCTGCGTAGGAGTAATGGGTAAAGAGTTTAGACGGTTTGACGGATTGAATCATCTTGATGAGTTCGTCGTAGGTTGCGTGGGTAGATAGGGGAATAGTGAAGTCGAATCTCGAAAATCCGAATCTGGATACCTGCCCGCTAACAATCCCTCGTGATACCTTCTTATCACTGAGGACGTGAGGGAGGTGTTTTGCTGCCCTAGACATAAGAACAACACAGGGGGTGGAATCGGAGAAACTGTCCAATGGACTGAATCTCATCTGAGGATAACGTGAGCGGTAAACCTCAGATGGTACAGCAATCTTGTCGTCCACATAGATTGGTAGATCCCTCGTCATCTGATTTAAGAAGAGAATGAGTTCCTGAGCACCACCCACTTGGGAAATGTTGATCACCGGTATGACCCCCTTCTTGATGGAGCTCGTGATGAACTGGAGGATACGAACACGGGAGGTCGATCTAGGGGAGAAATTTAGACTCTTCTTTCCGTAGGTGGTCTCAATGATGCAGATATCGAAATTATCCCTGGGAAGATCCGCACCAGGCACACTGATAAGTGGTTCTGGACAGAAGTCCCCAGTGAATATCAGTGATTCCTCCCTGTGTCTCACTATGATCTGGGCAGCCCCAAGCAGGTGACCTGCGGGGATAAACTCTACCTGTAATTCCCCGATCTCCACAGGACTGTAGTAACCCAACTCGTTGATATTCCTTCCGGGTTTACCATTGACCTGTTCATACAGCATACGAGTTTCAGGTGTGCAGTAAGAGATCGACGAACCCCTGATCGCTGCAGTGTGATCAGAATGCGCGTGCGATACGAAGGTGGGGATGCCTATTGGGGTGCTTGATGTCTCAGGGTCAAGAAGTATCTTCTTGTCCCCGTCTGAGATAATTATTCCCCTGTTGTATCCAATCTCCATTGACAGATTTGAGAGCTATTTGATGTTGAAAAATCTTGAGTTCTCACTTGAGCTTTTCGATAAGTCCCCTGTATTCTATAGAATCAAAGATCTTGTCCCATTCCTCAATTCTCTCGGTCTGGGTTACCGTCATCACTCCCTGAACGGGGGCTTGTGTCAATTTCTGGACGACCGAATATGTGTCCTCCTGAACGAGGATCACAGGAATACCCCTGTCTTCAGAGGTCGCAAGCACGGTTGTTGGGGGATAGATACCCCCAGTGAGTATTATTGCAGAAGTGTCCGTCTCCATCGCGGCAATAGCGAGAGCGGGTCTGTCACCCCCCACGATTACTGCCTTGTTGATCGACCTCCTGAAGAACTTCAGGGCATTGTCCATCTCCATGGCAGCCACGAGGTAATCCTCAACTATGTTATCCATAAAATTCGAGCCAGAGAGTACCCGCCCACCAATGGCAGAGCAGAGTTCAGAGACATTTGGAGCGGTAAGATCTCCCTTTTCGGGAATTATGCCCATGAGCTTGATGTCGTGCTCCGCTAACCTTCGCTCTGCGAGACTCCTGATTCTCTCCATTATTTCGAGGGGGACCAAAGTGAGAAGACCAGCATAGACTACGATCCCTACATCGTTGAAGAACGACTCCCCGAGAACAAACTGGTCTAGGTGGGTCTCATCCTGTCCTGAGGTGAGCATGATAACCTCGGTATCGAAGTGAGGAATGAGTTCTCTACTCGACAACTTGATGGAAGAGAGATAACTCATAGATCTGCAGTCCTCGATTATCAACAGGTCATAGCTCTTGTCAAGTTGCTCGAAGGAACCCTTGATCTTCTTCAGGTTCTGCTCTATCTCCTCATTCTCCATGTCGTACTCCCACTGAGAGATGGTGACTGGGTTGATCACGGAGAGATCCTCCTCCATCTTTAGCAGATCTTTTGCATGGCTTGCATCCGTATCCTCGTCCTTGTCGCTAACAGGTTTAAAGTATCCCGCCTTAATTCCTTCCTTCTTCAGTCGAAGGGCGAGAGCGAGGCAGAACGTCGATTTTCCGACTCGCTCTTGACTTGATGTAACATATATGTTTCTCATTTCTATTCCTCCTGCATCGCAATTGTGATTTTCACATCGACCGCGCTGATGCCTTCTGCGGTCGCGAAGAATGGGTTGATGTCAAGGTCAAGGATAGAGGGGAAATCACTAACCAGTGCAGAGATCCTCTCCAAAGTATCAATGATCTTGGATACATCCGCAGCCTCCTGTCCTCTTGCACCCTGAAGAATCTGATAAATATTGGTCTTGGAAAGCATGGCTTTTGCCTCCTCCTCAGATATGGGGATCAGCCCGAAGCTCACATCCTTCATGATATTGGTGTAGATTCCTCCCGCACCGATTATCGCCATATGACCGAACTGTGGATCCTTGGATACACCGACGATGAGCTCGTAACCTGGAGTGGCCATCTCTTGAATATCCACCCCGATTACCTTAGCCTTGGGGTAATGCTTACGAGCACTAGTCATCATCTCCTTGAAAACGGAGACCAATTCATCGCTGTCCGTGATCCCAACCTTCACTCCACCGATGTCTGTCTTGTGAGTAATCTCGGGAGAGGTTATCTTCATCACCAGCGGATAACCGATCTCTTGAGCTAGTGACTTAGCTTCGTTAACCGAGAAAGCTGTAAGTGTCTTGGGAGCATTGATCCCGTATGCACGTGCAACAGAGACCGCTTCGCTACCAAGGAGTGTAACCCTTCCCTTGTTCCTTACCGACTCGAAAATGCCCTCTACTGCTTCCCTATCGATGTCGTCGAAGACCCTCGGTGCGACTTTATCCGATATCTCACGCGATGACTTGACATACTTCCACAGACCACTGAGTGATCTAACACCTCTCTCCGGGAACTCGAAGCATGGGATACCGCTATCCTTGAGGTAGATCGTAGACTCAAGAAGATCAGTTCCCCCCATGTAGACCGCTGCCACAGGTTTGGTTGGGTAGTCCGCATGAAGCCTCACTATCCCCTTCGCAGTTTTCATGGGCTCGGTCATCCCCTGAGGAGTGAGAATGATTAGAACCATGTCCACATTTTCATCCTTAAGCACGGCCTCTAGGGTGAGGATGTACTCGTCTCCGTTCCCAGTACCCAAAATGTCCACTGGATTGTGGGTAGATGCCGCTGGTGGCAACCTCTCCCTGAGATAGTTAATGGTAACACCGTCAAGGGTGGTGAGCCGTAAATCTTGAAACTCTGCCTCGTCCGTGGCGATGATCCCCGGTCCCCCCGCATTCGTGATAATGCACAGGTTAGGCCCCTTGGGCAGAGGTTGTGAACTGAATGCAGTCGCGGAGTCGAAAAGCTCCTCTACCGTGTCCGCCCGGATAACTCCCGCCTTCTTGAATGCAGTATCGTACGACGTGTTAGTTCCCGTCATGCTACCTGTGTGTGAGGATGCAGCACGTGCTCCCGCGGCAGACTTCCCCGACTTGATCACAAGGATCGGTTTCTTCCTCACCACCCTCTGGCAGGTCTCGATGAACTTCTTGCCGTGGTCAATGGACTCTAGGTAGGCGAGGATCGCCTTCGTGTTCGGATCGTTTCCAAGCTCCTCGATCAGGTCGACCTCGTCTACATTCAGTTTGTTTCCAACACTGATGAATGAAGAGAACCCTATCCCCTCGTTCTCTGCCCAGTCAAGGATACCAGTGATCAGAGCACCCGACTGGCTGATAAACGCGAGGTTTCCCTTCCGCGGCATCTTCGAGGCGAACGATGCATTCAGGGGCAGATTGGTATCGAGAAGACCAAGACAGTTAGGCCCTATTGCTCTGATCCCATAGCTGAGGAGTTTCTCACCTAATTCCCTCTCAAGGATTGCACCCTCTGAACCTATCTCCTTAAAACCAGCAGATATGATGATTACATTCTTGATCCCTAAGTCATGCATCTGGTCTATGACTGGGATGACGTATTTTGAGGGTACGGCGATGATCACTAGCTCAATAGGTTTCCCGATGTCTGGGAGGGACTTGTACGCCCTCAATCCTTGAATCTCTTTGGACTTTGGATTGACTGGGTAGATGGTGCCTGGATAGTTGCAAGCGAGGAGGTTATTGACCACATCGAATCCTACCTTGCCTCTCGTATTGCTCGCACCAATGACAGCTATGCTCATCGCATTAAAGAAATTATATAGATCAGACTTATCTTCAGACATCAATGTGTTCTCCAATCGAGATAGCACTAGCCCCATCACATATGAATATTGATATAGAACTTGAGAAAGTTGTAACTAAAATCCGAAGAATGCAACCCACAGAGCGAGCGCGATGATGAATGAGAATATCCCTCTCATGATGGTCTTCTGCTTCTTGCTTCTCGTAATTCGCTGATCAGGACGCACATCATTGAACCCTGTGATCTGTTGGAACCTAGCGTCATTTGCCACTAGCTGTGCACGCTCATCCTCCGTCAGATCCTCGATCTTCTTCTTGCCGAAAATGGAAGAACCACCAACTGCGTATTTCCCACCAGTTGACTCGCTCCTGATCTCCTCTTCTGCCCTGATGTACTCCTTGACCCTGTCAACCTTCCTGAAGTACCTGTAGTAGATCACGACCGCTAAAGTAATGGCCCAGACTATCCATATGGTACCAGGGAGAAACCAGTTGAACGGATCGGTTCCCATCTTGTTCTCCAAAGCGTCCGTGAAGAGGTCTCCATCCGTGTCCTTGCTATTCGGATCAGTCCCTGTACCCCAACCTAGTTGGATTTCCTTCCCATTCAGATCAACAAAGACCTCAACACCAGGATCTGCAGTTTCAATTACGTCAGGAAGTCCATCCCCGTCTGTATCCGGGAGTGTCTTCCGGACGTTTAGAGCGTCTGCGGTTCCCCTCAGAGCAGGGATATATCCTATTACATTCGCCCAAGCAAGGATCATGTAGAAAATAGTGACTATAGATGCCATTAGAAAGAGAAAGATGAAGATAACCAAGAGGTCTGGAAGTATCTTTCTCAATTTCGATTGACCGGCCATAATTGGGTTTATGGTCATGCATTAATATATGATTTCATTATTCGCGGTTAACTTACTAAGGGAGGAAAACGTTGGATATCATTAAGATAATTACCAGTAGAAAACCATAGGCGAGATATTTTATTCCCCTATTCTCAATATTTCTTCCACGTTTGGGATTATCGTAAATATTTGTAATCTCTCTGAATCGGGGATCGGACTCGACAAGTCTCGCCTTTTCTTCCTTGCTCATTTTCTGTGCACGAACACCATATGCATATTTTCCTGAGGAGCCAGAGGTGATTAATGCCTCATTTTGCCGGTACTCCTTCAACCTGTCTGGCTTGTGGATGAACTTCATATAGAACGCAAAAAAGAAGAATCCAGTCCACATAATCCAGAACAAACCGAGGTCGAAAAAGTTATTCGGATCGGTTCCTTGCTTATCCTCCGCTGTGTCGGTGAATAGGTCCCCGTCGGAGTCCATCTTGAAGGGATCTGTGCCAGTGCCGGTCCCAATCTTTATTCCGTCTACAACGACAACCCGCCCACGTGGTGCTACTTCGATGACATCAGGAAGACCGTCACCATCTGTGTCGGGTATTTCCCTGGCCATCGCAATCGCGTAGGGATCGTTACTGATACTTGGAGGATCGAAGATCGTGCCACTCCAACCGAAGATAAGGAGCAGGGAGTACTGGATTGTTGCCATGAAGAGTAGGAAGAAGATAATTACCAGGAATTCTTCCTTTACAACCCTGATTAAGCTCCTCATTAGTGTCATAGGCTAGATTTGACTCAGAAACTTATGAAATTTTTGGCGACAAGTGCTATTGACCACCTGATTTAATATGTCTCAGTTCCAGAGTAGATAAATGAATAGACTTGCAGAGGAGGCGAGCCCATACCTCAAACAGCACGCAGACAATCCCGTGGACTGGTACCCGTACGGTGAGGAGGCTTTGAACAAAGCGAGGATCGAGAACAGGATGATATTCCTCTCTATCGGTTACTCATCCTGCCACTGGTGCCATGTGATGGCCCGTGAGAGCTTCAGCGACCCAAAGACCGCCGAGTACATGAACGAGCACTTCGTATCAATCAAGGTGGATCGGGAGGAACGCCCCGGTCTTGATAAGGTCATGCAGGAACTTTACCAGATCGTCAACCAGAGAGGAGGGGGGTGGCCACTCTCGGTCTGGATGACCCCCGACGCCAAGCCCTTCTTCCTCGGTACGTATTTTCCAAACAAACCGATGCACAATATCCCATCTTTCCAACAACTGAATGAGAAGATCGTCGAACTCTGGGAGACACAACGCGATGACGTCATCAGGCAAGCAGAGGGAATATCCCGTGGGATATCTATGATCGAGAGCCAGCTCATTAGTGGAGAGTCAGAGCTGAACGAGGAGATACATAACAAGAACTTACTGGGTCTAAAACAAAGGTTTGACCAGAAATACGGTGGGATCGGAGGAGCTCCGAAGTTTCCGAGGGTCAGCAGTCTATCGTATATGCTTGCCGAGGGGTGGCGCAGGGAAGACAAAGAAGCCATTGACATGGTGGAGTTCAGCTTTCTTCAGATGATGAAAGGAGGGATCTACGATCACCTTGGCGGAGGTTTCGCCCGATACTCCGTCGATGCCAAGTGGCTGGTTCCACACTTCGAGAAGATGCTCTATGACAATGGGGCACTTCTAAATCTGGGGGCTGATCTCTACGCCCTGACAAGAAATGAGGAGATAAAACGGGTGCTGCATCACACGGTAGAATGGCTGGACAGGGAGATGGCTTCAGATACTGGAGGACTCTTCGCCTCCCTTAACGCAGAGAGTGAAGGGGAAGAGGGGAAGTTCTATGTCTGGCAACAGTCTGAGATCGAGGAGGTTCTGGGTGAGCTGGAGGGGAATTATCAGTGGGGAAATTCACCCACAGTGACAGAGATAGTCTGCGCCCACTTCGGGATCACTAAGAAGGGGAACTTCAGGGATCCGCACCACCCCGAGAAGACCGGAATGAACATCCTGAGTGTCAGCACGGGGATTGACGAATTGGCAAAAAAGTACGGGATAGCGAGGGAGACACTTGTAGAGGTCATAGAAGAAGCCAAGGTTCGCCTGCTTAAGAGGAGAGAGGGGAGGATACGCCCCGACCTCGACGACAAGATCATCACCTCTTGGAACGGGATTGCTATCAGGGGGCTGCTCAACGTCTACGAGAAGACGGGGAATATAAGATCCTTTGAGCTAGCGACTGGAGCTATCGAGAAGATCAGGTCACATATCCGAGGTGATCACATCCTGCGGTACAGCAAGGACGGTCAGGAGCGAGAAATTCATGGAATCCTCGACGACTACGCTTTCTCCATCGATGCATTTATCGCCTTCTTTGAGCTCACTGGAAGGACGGATTACCTCGACGATGCCGCGAAGCTGACGGATATTGTTCTCGACAGGTTCCACGAACCCCCTGCCCTGTACCTGCTACCCGAGGATCACCCCGACTCCATCAGTGGTAGACCGATCCAGATCACCGACGACTCCATGGCGTCGGGAATGGCGGTGATGGTGAGGAACCTCTTCAAGCTGTCCAAATACCTCGGGGATCATAGACTGTACACGTTTGGCGAAGACGTGCTGAAGCACACAATCAAGAACTCTGCAAGGTACCCCGGATCAGCATCCGAGCTACTCATCTCCTCCCGCTACTACACGAACTACCCACATGAAATCGTCTATCTCGGAAGGGGGAAGATAGGTCGTGAATTCCAAAAGTACTACCTCCCAACCAAACTGGTGTACAGAGTTCCAGACATCTCCAAGAAAAGAGACTGGGAAGTCCTCGAAGGGCGTAACCTCATCGGGGAGGAGACACTGTACGTCTGCAAGGGTCAGACCTGCTCTCTCCCACTGGAGACCTTCGATGAGGATAGGCTAAAGGAACTGCTAAGACCATAGATGTAGAGATAAGAATATTACTGGATCAGATGAGGAGAATCAACTAAGACCAAGGAAGCCCTGAAGAACCGGAAGTGCCAGACCAGCAGCCCCCGAAATCTTGGGGAGGTATGCCTTGACGTAGTAACCCAATGATTTGGTAAATTTAACTTCAAGCGACTCACCTGCGGTCAGGGTACCATTCACCTCCTCAATTTGCACGGTTACCAGCTTGAATCCGAAGAGCTGGGACTTTAGCCTGAACCATACAGCATCACCTACCTGCAGGATGTCACTGAGTATACCAAGTATATCGTCCTCATCACCGATAATCTCAGGTTGCTCCTTGGGGTAGCTGTCTGTCATAGGATCAAGGTTCAGCACGATACTCTGCATGTCGGGATGCACTGTCGCCCTGTCAGACCTCAAGGTTACTTTGATCTGTCGGTCGGCCTTGGGAGTGTTATTCAGCAGGAAGGTAATTATCCCGCTGGACTCCCTCACACTACCTTGGTTTGTCTTACCCGACACTGTGAAGTAGGTGTCAAGCGAAGTGAAGTACTCGTAGTCATCCGTGAGCGACAGCATTAACCTGTCGACAAGTCTGAACGGCTCTGGAGCCTTCTTCTCTATTCGTTTGATGATCTTGGAGATCTCCGTGTATGTCAGACCTGTTGCATCACCGTTGAGAAATGCCTCGGTGTTCTCGCCGAAAAGCTCACCAAACTCCTTCCTCACTACATCCATAGTGACGAGTTTCTCGTTGGAATGGTTCAGGTACGTGACAAGCAGGATCTTCTCAATCGCCCTGTCCCTCCTTGTGAATATATCCTCGTCAGCCTCGAACCCAGGATCCAGCTTGCTGACTATGTCTGCGTACCACTCGTCGATGTCCATGTATGTGATGGGATCGATGTAGGTCTTGAAGACATCACCCAGAAGGTTGTCCAACGTCATGGGAAATATGTCAGGCTCGTAGAAGCTGATCAGCCCCCCCGGGTTGAAGGAGCTGTCCTCGGGATAGTCAACGATGAAGATCACCGAGATAGTGATGAAGGCAAAGGTCACGCCCATTGTCGCCATAAGTGACCTCAGGTTATCAGGACTTGATGAAAGCGAGCTGTAGTTCCCGTAGATTGCTGCTAGGTAGAGAACAAGGGACAACACAGAGGACAAAGTTATCATAAGAGAGAAGTTCCTCGCGGAGGCCATGCCGGCAACAAGGTCATCGAATCCGCGAATACCTTTGACGGGTTTACCCTTCAACTGGAAGGCCTTGACGTTCGCCTTGAAGTTCGACTGTAGGAGGAAGCCGTTCAGCAAATATAGAAATGAGATCAGGGTGAAGATCCCCCAGAGTATCAGGAGCAATGCTCCTAGACCTCTGCTCTCGAGCGCCGTCGTGCTGAACGCATTCGCCATGAGTATGATAAAGATCGCGAGAGCGAGAAAGACCATGAAGAACTTGTTAAACGCCCTCGACAAAGAGTTAACCATTGTAGCAAAACTCATTACGGTGAATTAGTTCCCATCACACTTAAAGTTTTACAGGATGGATTTAGAGGGAAAAATGACCAAATCAAATGATTTGCTTCCTCGGATGATAGTTTACAGAAAAAATAACGGAAAAATATCCTCGACCACCAAGCTTACTAATTCCGCTTCATAAGAAGGATCAGTGTCAGCTGAATTTGTAGAACGCATGGTTCAAACATATCATCAAGTACATACACCCCGCTTCTGGAAAGAAGTCAACCCGCTGGTCTCAGGGAGAATCACCGAGAACTCGACGGTCATGGATATTGGCTGCGGTCCTGGTCTGCACCTGAAAGAAATTGATGAACGCTACAATCCCAAGAAGCTGGTGGGAGTGGATCTTAACCCGTTGATGATCGACAGAGCCAAGGAGATCCTGGGTGACAAGATGCACAAGGTGGAACTCATCCTACAGCATCTCCAGGAAAACCCGGAACTCCCAAAGGGAAATGACGTCATCTTTAGCTCGAGGGTACTTCGCTCTTTCGAGGATCAGTACACCAGCCTGACTAGCATCAACAACGCACTCAATGATGACGGCCTCCTCGTCCTTCTTGACTGGGCAAGGGCAGATCTGCAGACCTACGCGGACTACCTCAGTTCGGAGCCCGCAAGCGTTATGAAGTTCCACCGCAACTTCTCGAGATACTCCCTCAACGACTGGGAGTACATCCTCGAAAATACGGGTTTCAAGGTAGAGCTCGCACTGAGCCTGCCACCTGTCCACCTTGCAGTCGTGGCAAGGAAGCTCTGAGAACATACCATAGAGCGATTGTAGAAACTTCTCCAACTAAATGGAATTAATCAGTACGGTCTCTACTACACTAAAAGGATAATTCCCTACTAAATCATGAACAGGCAATAGACGAGACCAATAATACCGCTGAAAGAAAAAATAGCGACCAATTCTACCATCCTCAAGATACGCAGAGAACTACGTTCGAGCTTGACATGAAGTCAAGTTCCGCAAGAGCATTTCGTGAGCTCATGAAGAACTCTGTGATAATTCCGTGAGAACTTCAAAGGAGCATTACAGGAACTCAAAATTAGCCCAGAACTGAGGGATTTTATATATACACTCCCGAAGGATGAGAGATGACCACCACCATCAATGATGTCAACTACTTCGATCCCGACACGCATTCTTTTGTCAACGGTTCGGTGACTATTGAGAACGGAAGAATAAAGGCTCTGGAATCATCCGAAACGGGTACAATTATAGACGGGAAAGGAAAGTACCTCATCCCAGGACTCATTGATAGCCACATCCACTTCTTCCAAAGCGCGGGGCTATTCACCCGACCGGACGGACTTGATCTCCGCAAGATTAAATCCTACAAGCAGGAGTTCGAAGACATTAAGAATAGCCTGCCTGACCTATTCAGGAGATATCTCGCCACTGGGGTGACAGGTGTTGTGGACTGTGGCGGACCATTCTGGAATTTTGAGGTAAAGGAGCAGGTAAAGGCACCCGCACCCGAGATTGCTGTTGCAGGACCACTCGTGTCTACAGTCTCAAGGGAGAAATTAGATCTCGGAGATCCCCCAATTATCAAAGCGGATTCCACTGATCACGCACGAGAGCTTGTCAGGAAGTGCGTGGAGATGAGACCCGCATTCGTGAAGTTCTGGTTCATCCACCAAGAAGACAGATTCGAGGAGGATAGCAAGATTATGGAGGCGGGGATGGACGAGTGCAAGAAGCTGGGAGCAAGGATCGCAGTCCATGCCACAGAGCTGGAGACAGCACGCAGGGCAGTACAGTACGGAGCAGATATCCTCGTACACTCCGTGTTCAACGAAGACATCGATGAAGACTTTGTACAGCTCCTCAAGGACAAGGACGTCATCTACATCCCCACGCTCATGGTCAGGAACGGATATCGTGATGTCTACCGATCACGCCTGTTCCTCAGTGACTACGAGCAGCGATGGGGTGACCCACAGGTCATCGCCTCGTTCGAGCGACTGATCCTTCTCGACAAGCATGACATACCAGAGACCCACCGAGGACTCAGGGATGAGCACGATAAGCAACCACAGGATCTCACCGAGACTGCGTACAACAACCTCAAACGACTACACGAAGCAGGTGTGACCATCGCTACCGGGACGGATGCAGGAAACGTGGGCACGCTGCACGGCCCCTCCCTGCACATCGAGATGGAGCACATGGTCAACGCAGGGATGAGCCCAGCCGACGTCATCGTCGCCACAACCAAGAATGCAGCTAAGGTGCTGGCGATGGATGACATAGGTGAGATTAGACCGGGAATGAGAGCAGACCTCGTCCTCCTCTCACAGAACCCACTCGACGACATCAAGGCCACAAGGACGATCGACATGGTCTTCAAGGACGGAAAGCCACTGAGACCAACCGAGCTAATCCAGCCCTTCGATCCCGTAACAATCGTCCAAGGGCAGATGGATGCGTACAATGACAGGGACCTTGACAGGTTCCTAAGCTACTACCACCCACGGGTGAAAATACACGACTTTCAGAGTGGTGAACTCCTAATCGACGGAATAGACGCAATGAGAGAACGGTACCGCAAGCTCTTCGCGAACTCACCCGAACTCCACGCAGAGCTGAAGAACAGGATCGCCCTCGGGGCGATGGTCATAGACCACGAACGGGTGAGTGGACACGGTGGAAGAAAGTACCCCATTGAGGCAATAGCCTACAACGAGGTCAGGCACCAGAAAATCACAAGGGTATTCTTCTCAAGATAGGCTTGAAGGAAAGAGATCGCATGCTCACCACTTCCATATCCTCCAAATCGCCAAAAATGGCAGAATGAACCTAACAAAAACAGCTCCGAGGAAGAGGAACACCATAGCAGAATACCTAACTAACAGAAATACTGTAGCAGAAAAACCTACAAACAGAAAAATACGAAAAACTCACAGAGGACAGATCATCTAAGATCTGCCAAATCATCGTCAACAGCCTCGACATCGACATCAACCTGCATCTTTGAAGCCTTGATGTACTCCCGCCACAGACGCTCAGAGACATAGATCGGAGCACCGTTCAGAACTGCTAACAACGTCGCATTAGACGGAATCATCGGGAAGTGCAAAGGACTACTGAAACCCTCGGGGGTCAACGTAATAGTAGCCTGATACACCCCCGTTCCAGGGACCAGACTGTCAATCTCAACCTTGTCAATTATTGCCAGCTGCGAGACCAGATCATGAATCTTTAACCTGCTGTCATTCACCTGTGTGCCCGTGAGATGAACACTCAGTGAAATAGCTATGTCCATCGGAATATTGCTCATCATGAAATCGCTCCCGTTCTCTAGGAGGAAGCGAAGGAACGGCATCTGGTTCTCCTCTCCGCCACGGAGCGTGAACACCTGAACCTCCTCCACCTTGATGAACTCAACCTCTGTCATATCCTAATCTATGTCAATCCTCATTATTAAGAATTCCCTTCAAGAGAGGAGAATCACGTGTACAATTTCATAAGATTTAAGTTCATTAGATAGCAAGGAGATTTGTCTAACACCAACATAATACGGTGCGACAATCGGCCTGATGGTGTAGCTCGGCCCATCATGGAAGGCTCTCACCCTTTCGACCCGGGTTCAAATCCCGGTCAGGTCATAATTTTCACTACCTTTCGATTATCGAACTACAACTTAATCGATCAAATGTTCTCTTCTTACTCCAGATGCACAAACATCAGTAACCAAGGTATAGAGGAGGAGATACGCTCAAATTGTGGGGATGGTATACCATTTCCCAATGGTGTAGAATCTCGTAGCTATTCTATCAATTTACGGGATGAATTGACTGGGAAAATGAGATATTCGGCGAAATAGTGTATGGCGAGGATGACTACACAAGAACGAGTTATCGTAGTCAGTGGCTTGAGTATAATAACACCTGAAATGTGAATACTTTCGGTTGCCCCTGAGCCCATGCTCAGTTCAAATGTTGGCTCACCTTAAAGATTGCGCGTCCTTCTCAAAGGGTGATGACCGAGAGGGATTCAGACAACTCCTTATTGTTTGATTATCTTGGATACTTCGTGGAGATATTCGAGGAGTTGGGATTTATTGATCTTTTCAATTATGTCTTTATTCTTTCTGGACTTGTCTGCCCATTCATTTATTTGCTGTACTATCTCCTCTTTTGTTGATATCAATCCACTGACACTCAGCTTATCTTTATAGAACTTGATTTTCTCATCAAGAAGGTTTAGGGCACCTTCAATATCGTCCTTGATGAAGAGGATCCTTGCTTGGATCTGTATTATTTCCAACTTGTAGATATATCCTTCGTTTTGTAGGTAGAGTTCTTCAAGCCGGTCAAGTAGACTATTAATCTCCTCGAAGACTTCTGCAGCATTGGTCTGGGATACTTCTGAGATGAGGAGTTCTATGAGGTTTGTTATTGCGTAGTAGTATCCCTCATAGTCGAAAATTTCCCCTCTTACAATTTCTTGAAGAATAGCCTGTCCTTGAGCTTTTTTCATGATTCTGTTACTACTTTTCAGGTAGATTCCATCGGTGAGATGTACAATAGATGTAGTATGAGATGAGGGATTTTCCGGGACAATATCATGTATTTTCTGACGATATTCTCCTGCCATATTGTAGTCACCTACTCTGATATAGATATAGAAAAGGAGGAAGAGGATTTGGATATATAAAGAGATTGTCGTTATCCCAATTTCCTCGGCCATGTACAGAAATTTCATTGCGAGTCGGTGATCACCGAGGTAGAAGTAAGTATATCCCAAGTTCGCATAGACTAATTGGGGTATTATAGGGATCTGCACATCATGAAGTTCATCAAGTAACTCAAGGTATATATCTCTGGAATTAGTAAAATTAGTCATATATCGATAGAGGGTGCCTGCTTCGAGATCTGCCATTATCCTGAAGTAATTATCACCAATTTTTCTACCTAAGTGATGAACTTTCTCTTTTAGTGAGAGAGATCTGATAGGGTTATTCTCACGGTAATAGTCTGACTCAAACATTAGCAGAAGGAGTTGGAGGAAAGGGATGTCAGGCATACTTTTTTGAATAGATTCGAAGAGTTGTGGGTAATCCAGATCCTCTTTTAGAACTAGGGAAATTTTTGCTAGCAGAATTTCTTTGAAAGCATACTGTGTCTGTGTCTCGGGTTCAACTGAATTCAAGAGTGATTTGCTCCTCTCATATTCTGTATTGATTAGGTGGACATACGCTTCAAGAAGTGTGCGTACTGGTTCGGGAGTGCTCATAACTACGGATTCAATCTCTACAGGATTGTTTCTAATAAGCAAATCATTGATTTTTAGATACAAATCCTGCACAGATTGTTATGAATTTGGTAAAATATTAAGATTACCTCTACGAATTTAGGAGCTATTCATAGAATCTGAAACACCAACTCATGTTTTCGACTATTGGTCATTTCATCCATCCAGACTCTGTGCAGAATTCCTCGCTCGGAGAAGAATTCTTCTGGAATGAAATTAAAAAAAAGGATATATGGATCAACAAGTATTTTCAGTCGGATAGTTATTCTACGTGGCTTATAGTAGGTCTGGTGGAGAAGACCTCATCCTCTTTGGAAGCTGCAAGCATTCTCTCCTGCATGAGGTTCTCGTACTCCTGCGCGGTTGCCTTACCGAGGCATTCGCTTATCACCTTATCACCGAGTCTGATCGACTTGTACCAGTAGTAATAATTCTTCTCACAGACTGTTCCGTCCTTGTTCTTCCATTTTCTAGCTATCTTACGTATGTACATAATTTCACCTCATGAGAGCCCACCTGCACGTAGCGAACTCTCACCAATTATAGTGTTGAAAGAAAGTATATAAAAGGCTTCGTAACTCATGTGTAATTTTATTAAGTAAATCAAGACCCACATTATTTTACACTGCATCCAGTTCCACGAAATTTGAGGAAATTGAGCCTCAGAGGTACATTAACAAAGAATAACTTGAGTAGTTACAGCCAATACCTTTCCGTTACAAGAACTGAGAAAAAATCCTCAGGGTGACCTCGTATATTTAGATCTGGACAGGCTATCTTTTTTGGAGGAAGTTTAGCACGTAGAACAGGGCTGCCAGCGGGAAAAGCATCAGGGTGATTGCGCCTAGGAAGTAGAAAAGAAAGCCAACCATCCCGAGGTACGAGCCTATGATGATGATGACGACACCCGCGATGACTGCTACCGCGAGCTCAAGGATTAGACCGATTGTCTCTTTCCATGCATCGACGTATCCCAAAGGCTTCTTCGAACCTTTGGTGGCGGAGTAGATCATTGCAGCATAAAAACCTATGATGATGATGAGGTATCCGACCAGTGCGATTGACAATCCGATGATGAATGTTACTTGATCTCCGTTGTTCAGGGCGTTAAATGCTTGGAACCCACCGACCATCCCTACCATCATGCCGATAATCACATTGAAGAAGACTACTACGAGGAAGAGGAAAGCCTGTGTATATGCCTGTAATAGCTTTGTTGTTAATGTTTCATTTACCATATTTCAAAAACTCCTTAGAGTCACGTTATCATACCTGTCCAGAATAAAAACCTCATTCTTTCCACTCGTCATATTGTGCGATAATACTAGGAAGCTAGAATCTCCTCATCTCCTTAAATACCTCGATATAGAATTTAGAATATGAATAAATTATCATTGCTGATAACGGCACTGATCATCACAACATTTGTGCCCACCTCATCCACTTCGGACACACTTGTAGACTGGGTGGTGGACAAGCCTTTGAGATCAGATAGATTTTATATTGTATTTTTAAGTGATCAGGAGTTTACCGTGACTTATTCTACTGGACAGCAGTTCACCCTTAATCCAGAGCCACACGTTCCGCAGTGGTTCGAACTTCCTAACCCGAGATCAGCCAGTGGAAATATGATGGTGACAATATCCTCGGGAGATTGGACCGAGGATTATTTCTTGGAGTGGGTGACGCCGAAAAGATCCACGTTACAGACTCTACGCTATGAGCTGGAGGAGGGAAGCTATTGGTTTGGTAGAGAGATGCTTACCTTCGACATATACGAGGATGGGACATTCTGGGCGAGGAACACAGTTGAAAATAAAACAGAGGAGCAACCAGGGAGATTCGGGATGGATTTCAACATTTCTGGAACACTCCCAACAAACTTCGTAAACAATAGTCTCGACGGTGATGTTTACAGGTTGCAGAGTTTCAAGAGGATTCTTTATGGTGCGTCCACCGACGGCTTTTATAGCCGTGAGAAGATTCAGCTCGGATTCGAGGACTATACTCTGTACCTGAGATCCACGCTGCAGCAGTCAGACATCAGTGAGTACTGGATAACTGTGGGGTACGAGAACATCAGCCGCCTGAGAGACCGTATCATCGACCTGATTAGCTCTGCCCTCATCGGACAGGAAGAGACGACTCAATTTATGACGATACCACAACGGTCCTTAACCTATCCGGGTATCTTCTTCCTTTCTCTGATAATTATGGTGGTTATGAGAAGACGAATCAGATGATGCAAAGCCATTTATTCCACCTCTCGAACACTGCATGTGGACGAGCATTACCATCCAAAGTACTGGAACCATCATGTTATTGGTCCCGTCCAGACCAATTGCTACATCATTGCGAACGATATGAGCGAGGCTGTGATCGTGGATCCCGGTGGCCCCGAGGCAGTCAGGATCGTCGAAGAGTTGCGAGCAAAGGAGATAGAGATCAAGCATGTCCTCGTCACCCACGGTCACTTTGACCACTTAGGGTGGGCGACAGAGGTCCAGAAAGCGACAGAAGGAGCGCGGGTCTATCTGCACTCTGCGGAACGGGAATCCTACGAGGAGTTCCAGTCGTGGATGCCGAGGTTAGGGTTTACTAATGTGGAACTGCGTGAACCAGATATATGGGTACAGGAGGGTGATATCATCCGAGCCTCTGGCCTGAAGTTCGAGGTCATGCATACCCCAGGGCACTCTCCCGGTAGCTCGACCTTTATCATGGACATGGATGCGTACGTTGGCGACTGCCTGTTCAAGGGATCAATTGGGAGAACAGATCTTCCATTCTCCGATCCGCGTCAGATGGAGCAATCTCTCCACCGTCTAATGTCCGAGATCGATCCAAGATCCAGAGTACTTCCGGGACATGGTGAGATGACCACAATGGGAACTGAAATCCTCACCAATCCATTCCTGAGAGCCCTGAAGTCAGGCCTGTCAATCTTTTGATACTTTTTTCGCAACTTCAGAAGCTCTGTATGAGAATCTCGCAGAGATAGTAAGATTTATATCCTAGAATAAGTCCCTAGGCTAAGATAGATACATTTCTCGTCTGATACCAAGAATGACGAGAGGAGGTTATAGAAAAGACAATGGAATTTTGCCCAAAATGTGACTCACTACTTCACATTACAAAGGATAAGAAGAGCGGAAAACCGCTTCTGAAGTGCCCCGACTGCGAATATGTCGAGTCGAACGAGAAGGTAGCGGAGAGCTACATCATCAGTGACGAGATCTCGCACACGGAGAAGGATATAATCGAGATGATAGAGGTTCGCGAGGAGGATCACGTACTCTCCTCGGACATCAGAGAAGAGCTGACAGAACAGTTCAGAGAGTCGATTGAGAGCTTCGAGTTCTGACCGATCTCCTCATAAGTTAGTAATAAGATTCACGCACATGGAGTATCTCTTCACTGATCTCAACGTGGTATCCCGCTCGGGAATATCACAAGCCAGTATCCTCGTCACAGAGTACGGGGTCAGAGCAGGGAGTTCAGCAGTGCTCACCGCGGTTCCCGAGCATCAGGACAGATCAGTGGTAGATGCCAGTGGGACGTTCCTGATGCCCGCCATCACCGATCACCTCTCATGGGTATCTTCAAGGTTCAGGGAGAGTGATTTGTCGGAGCAGAGGCTGAAACTCAATGAAGGTGGTGTGGCGACGGGGTACTTCGAGGTATGGGAACCTGTTTCTAGGGTGGCGTGGCTCGATGTAGGGAGGAGGGTGAAGAGGGCTTTTGGTGGGACATATGGGCTCTACGGACACCAGTCATACATCACGAGGTGGAAGCAATTAGAGGGAACGGAGCTCCCCCCCATCAAACCTCTGCTCTCAGTCGACATGCTCAAGGACAACAGGGATATCGCACTGTGTCCTGCACAGGAGCACAGAGCTTCACACGTACAGGAGGACTCTCCTGCAGTGAAGCTGTGGTGGATGAACAGGCACATCGAGCTCATACAGGAGGAAATTGGAGACAGGACTCTGA
>WAMJ01000238.1 GCA_015522385.1 Candidatus Heimdallarchaeota archaeon | reverse complement strand
CATTTGCGTATAGGGTAGACTAAGCGCAATTTTAAGAGATAATTGATTGCACAGGGGTTATTAGGCGTGATTAAATGAACATTCCATCTGAACTTTAGAGGTCGCCACATTCAAATTTGGGGCTAACTCTCAACATATTGATAGCTTGTGACGGATTGTCTGGAGTGTCCTATATTTATTTCAAGAGTGAATAGAATCTGCTACCAACGAGGGTCTTAGACTCCTGTCAGTACAGGCTTGACCTCGCGTACTTCCTCTTTGCTAGGGTGTAGAGGAGGAGGGAGCCTGCCAGCATCAGGATCGCCCGCAGCATGGTCTCAGCGAAGCTCATCTTGCCGTAGAGGAGCTGTATTGGGTTGTAGTACTCGAAGATGGAGAGGTACTTGATGAACTCGATATCAGAGCTGGTGTACGCCATCCAGTTGAGCAGAAGTGAGACCCAGAAGAAGAGCAGACCCCACCACCTACCCCTGCTGATCCTTGTGGGAAGCATCGAGACGGCGGTGACGGTGATGAACACTGCGGAGAACGCGACCCATGTGAGAATGATGTACTGCCCGAGCAGGTCCCAGGTGATGTAGCTCCGTGCGAAGTCCTCGCCGTAGCTGTAGACAGGGAGGATGAAGAACACGTAAGCGCCAACCATGAGGGTGGTGAATTCCACCAGCATGGCGACGATCCTATGATCCATGAGCTTTCCTGGGTACACCACGGGAGAGTACACCAGGTCTTGCTCGTGCCTCTTCACGTCCCGGGAGGGGATACTCGCAGCCACGAGGACGTCGTAGAGACCGAACCAGAGCCAGCCTGCCATGAACACCTTGAGCACCGCGAAGCTCAGAAGGCTGGAGTCGAGCGCCGTTCCCTGGGTCATCATGAGCGTTGATGGTGTGTTGAGTGAGGGAGCAAGGGAACTGAGGTCGTCACCGAGGCTGTACGTCGATGAGACCAGTATGGGGAAGTAGATGGCGTAAATCAGGAGGACGACGAAAACCGCTTTCTGGTCTCTCCTCATCTGCTCCGCGACCAGCGGGAATCTTCTGGCGATGAGTGAACCGGGACGGACGAAGTGGCCGACAGTCCTCTCAATCAGCGAGGATCCCTGCTTGCTCGACGCCTTTTCCACGTACTGCGGGCGCCTCACACCCAGAAGCCCGATCACGATCAGTAGCAGGGAGACTCCCATGACGACAAGAGGGGGGTTCCAGTCAACAGAGCCTGTTGAGAGCGGTATACTAGGGATCTGTAGGTAGGAGTTCACACTGAGTTTCTGCATGTCTCCCAAGTCGAGGTCGGGATTGTCACCTAGCACGTCGAGAATAAGGGAGAAGAAGATGTACCCGTACCCCGCCCCGAGGGCCAGTCCACGCTCGAACCTCCAAGCAACGACCGCACTGGTGAACGAGATGAAGAAGAGCCCGATGAGGGTGAACATCGAGTACGCGAGAGATATCCGGTCGAGGTTCTCCCCGGATCCGAAAATGAAGGTCTCCGCAAGGATCACGAGATAGCCCGGTACCATGCTGAGCACGAGCACGAAGAAGGCCGAGACCACATTCTCAGCGTAGTACCGTCTGGAATCAATGGGGACGGATCCCATGATGTACTCGGCGCCATCCGAATCGCGGGTGGGGATGACCCGGGAGCCCATGTTGATGGCCGTTATTGCGACGATGGCGAAGGCGATCATGCCCACCATGATGCTGAGCCATACTGACCAGCCCGCAGCATCCGGGGAGATGTCACTGAGTACACCTACCTTCTGCATGACTGCCACCATGTCCCCGATGTCGTCCTTGGGGAAGAAACCTCCGTAGAACACGAAGAAGATGACGGAGAAGATTGCCGAGAACTTCAGCTCACCCCTGAATCGGTTGGCGTGGAGGAACAGCCGTCTGATCATCCTCACTCACTCCTGTATTTTTCGAGGAAGTAGGTCTCGAGACTGGCAGGTGGGTAGTTCAGATCCAGGAGATTCATCTCCTTCAGTGCGTCCATGATTGCGGAGAGGGACTGTCCACCAACCTGCACCGTGATCTCGGTACCGGAGACGCTGTATTCGAATCCGGAGAGGAGGTCCTCCTTTACCTGCTCGACGCGGGCGATGAGCTTGCGACTGACGTCCTTTGCGAGATCCCTCACATCCTCGACGGAGACAAGTTTACCCTGCCTGATTATCGCCACCCTGTCGCAGATCCTCTGCACCTCGTCGAGGTTGTGTGAGGAGAAGAATATGGTCTTGCCCTTCTCTTTCTCCTCGTGAAGGAGGTTGTAGAGCTCCTGCTGCAGGATGGGATCGAGACCCGAGGAGGGCTCGTCGAGGATGAGCACCTTTGGGTCGTGCATCAGGGCCAGGGCTATTCCCACCTTCTGCTTGTTCCCCTTGCTCAGCTGCTTGACCCTCTTGTCCATCGGGATGTCAAAGCGTCTGACAATCTCATCCAACCGTGATGTAGGTTTGGTGCGTAGGGATGCCATGTACTTGAAGAAGTCCCTCACCTTGTAAGATTCCGGAATGCTGAGCTCACCCGGGAGGTATCCAACCTCCTCCTTGTAGGAGAGATCGCCCCTGTCGACGACGGAACCATTGATCCGGATCGATCCGCTCTGGTGGACGAGGATGCTCATCATGCACCTTATGGTCGTGGTCTTTCCCGCACCGTTCTCCCCGAGGAATCCGAAGATCTCCCCCTCCTCTATCTCGAGGTTAAGTCCGTCAATGCCGATCTGCTCTCCGTAGGAGAAGCACAGATCGGATATCTCTATCATCGCCATGTCTGATCAAGAATTACTGCCGAATTCAATATTTTAGATTATCGTTGGAATATATTCGGTCCTGCTGTCGAACAAGCTACTGAAACCTTACAAACTACCGTGTGCGAAAATAATGTATTAAATACGTCAAATAGGTACTCTATAGGTTGGCAACCCTGTACATCACGCTACTTCTCGGAGCAGAAATCATCCTGATCGGATTGCTCTATGCCATCATGTACAGGAACTATGCCAACCAACCAGCTAGGGTAAGACTCTGGCTCAGCGGTGTCTTCGTTGGAAACCTCCTCTGGGTGGCATTGAACTTCACCATGAGATATGTCCCTGAGAGGGAGGTTGCAAGATCCCTCCTTAGGCTTGCAACTGTTTCCGCGGTCATCTTCCACTACTCTCTGATCAGGTTCAACTGGTTCTTCATAACCATCGAGAAGCGGAGATCGAGGAAGAGGGAGACGGTTGACATACTGTTTCTCGCAGACGTGATTTACATACTGCTCACAGACGACATCGATGTCTACAAGAAGGAGGGACTGTGGTTTGATGACATCGGTGTTAAAACCTACATAGTCGTTCTTCTCTTCACCTTCTGTGCGGGATACTGGTTTATCAGGGGTATACAGACAAGTAATTCATTCCTTGGGAATCTTGGATCTCTGAGAGGACGGACATCCGTTCTTCGGATATTGCAGGGACTGATATTCGTCTTTCTTACAGCTCTCATGCTAGTCGTCATTGTTGTTACATCTCGGCTGGACGAGGTGATTGACACGACAATTTTCTACTTCCTGACGTTACTCTTCCTCACGTATTTCACTTATATCTATGGGTTGCAGACCATGAGCACCATTATCGCTAACCAGAAACTCTACCAGATTGCAGTACTCTCCAAAGCTGGAATCCCGATATACCTTAGAGTGCACAAACCCCACGTAGACGACAACTTCCTTTTGGCAGCGGGTACCAAGATACTACTTCTTAACTCAGAACATATCCTAGGGATGAATCCGAACAACACAACTATGATATTTGACACTAAGGTGGTCTTGAGTGCTACCGCGGGTGACCTCTCGATTGTGGTAGTGACAGACCGGCATAATATCCAAGGCGAGATATTGCTCAAAATCATGAAGGAAGAGATCATGGATCTTGCAGATCAGGGAGAGGAAGCATTTGAGCAGATTGGGAGACTCCTGGACATGAAATCACTTCAGCTTCTAGGGGAGGTTGGGGAGGTAATCAACTGATGATTTACTCGTTGATAATGTCCCTTCTCTTGCTCGGTGCATTTCTTCATAAAAGGGTTGTAAGGTTTAGTGAGACACATTTAGTCATTACATCCATCTTGGTACTGGTGATGAGTTCAGGTGCACAGTCCCCACCTTTGGTGGTATGGGGGACGGTTATCCCCTTGGTCTATATAGTCGTCAAGGTTGCCCTCTGGATATACTCTATCATCCCTCCCTCAATTCTTGCCTACAGTGGTTTTCTCCTAGCGTACGTTCTCGAGTTTGACAACCCGATATTAGGGATGCACATCTCGGATTTAGTTCTGTCCTCAATCCTAGTCGTCATCGGGATGTACCTCAACAAGAGGAGGAAGGTACTTGGAATACTCTATTTACCCATAGCGATTGCTGTATTCCTAATCCTTCTACATTACCGAGAGAATGGAGTGATGACACTGGACACGATTCTGTCAGTCTTCATCTTTGCCATTGCTCTCCTGGTTATGGGCATGGATAGGGTGGTATTGGTCTACAACAATAAGTTTGACCTCATCTACGTCAAAAGCATAAACCGTTGTTATCTTCACAAGGTGATAGATATAGATGATGAGCAAATGTACCTTATTGAGAATGCAGATAAGCTTCTCAGATTCACCGAAGAAACCATGCAGATGGGGTCGAAGAAACTTGAGATCTCGGATCACCAGCAGAAGATTACAATATTTTCTCAGTCCCCTAGTATGTTTAGCATAATTGTCTCCTCCGGAGGTCACCACAATCACCAGAAAGCGATGAGGAGATTGACGAGTATCACCGATAGGGTGCTCAGAGAAGGGAATATAAAGGAGTACCTTGACCGAATGGCGCTGATTGATCAATAAGCACTACTTTCTCTTTCTCGGTCGGTAGGCGAAGGACAATTCAGATCCCACAAGTTTGTCTCCCAGTTTGTTCCCGAGTTGGTTAAGCCTCACCGGGATGTAGGGTTCATCCACTCGCCCGAACGGATGCCTGACCGTTCCTACCACTCGGTTCTCGAGCAGAGCGACATTTCCAGATTTGGGCATGCGATGTGGGTTCTTGATAATTGCCTCCTCGTCTACTATGTGAATTACCTTACCCAGTGGTTTGCTCTTGGGTTTGGTCTTAGGCTGTGAGAACCCTTTGCTGCTCTTCCTCTGCCCTTTCTTCTTGCTCATTTCTTCCCCTTCTTACTTGGCTTGTTAGATATTGGCCTTCCTTTGGATGATTTGGCCCCTTTTGCTGGTTTAGTCCCCTTTCTGCTTTTCGCGGTACGCCCACCCTTCGACGTGCTCGTAGCCGTAGCCTTGTCATCTTCCTTTACTGGCTTCTTCTTCTTCTTGGGAACAAGTTTCTTCAGTATCTTGGTAATCTCCTTGATCAGCTCTTCTTTGGGTCTTCTGTCATTCTTGTCTACCCGGATGAGAACCCTCCCTTGGCGGTTCCACCAGTTTGACGGGTGCGCCTTGTCGGGCTCGACCTCTATCTGGTAGCCGAGAATCTCGCATGCCTTCACCAGTTTCTTGAGCGTGGGAGCATCATCTGCTTTCTCTAGGGGCACTCTTCTCCCCTGTTTCCGTGTCCGGTTCTTGTCAAAATATTCGGGATACATGACGAGGTAGCGTCTTCTTCTGAGGCTTACCATGTTCCCACTTCGTTAAGATTATTCCTTGATTAGAACTGCGTTGATGACTGAGTCGCTACCAGGCCTGTTCGTGACTCTTGCAAGACCCAGTTCGGTCTCGAGGACTGCACCCTTGGTGATGATCTTCCTCCTCGTGAAGTCACGGGATGCAGGGTTGGTCTCCAGACCCTTTATGGCGACGTTCTTGACCTTTCCGGTCTCCTTGTCCATGACATTTACCCTGTTGGCTCTCTGCACCCTGATCTTGTAGTTCCCACCAAGTGTCCTGATCTTCTTTTTCTTGGACTCCCCGATGTGGGTCTCAGTTGGGGGTCTCGCAAGCTGTCTCAGCTTCTTGCCCATGGACTTCCTCCGAAGTCCTCCTGTAATTTTCCTCTTAGATGGCCCTTGATACTTTACCATTTTCGATCTACAGAACTTACTCGGTTATTACCTAATTTAAAGAACTCGAAAGAATACACACTGCCACAGTCGACTGCTGAGATAAGATACAGTGCCGAGTGTATTTTATTCGTTTTACGTCAATTATTTTAAATTCCCACTAGATAAAGAGAGGCCATCCGACAGAATAGTCCCGCTAGGGACATGTAAAGGAGAAATACAAATGGTACTCAATACAATCTTAATGTCTATTGTCCCATTCCTATCGATTCTGTTTGTCGTTCAAGCATACCGTCTCTACACTCAGATCCTCGAGCAGGACGAGGGGACGGATGAGATGAAGCGGATCTCTGGTCTCATCAAGATCGGATCCATGGCTTACATCAAGAGACAGACAAGGACGATCGGGATACTGGGCATAATTACAGCTCTGGTAATCTACCTCAGCATCGACTCGACCTCGTATGGATGGAGACCAATCGCCTCCATCGCGTTCGTAGTGGGAGCCTCCCTCTCGGTTGGGTCGGGAGCTTTTGCTATGATCATGGCAGCAAATACCAACGGTAGAACAACCGCTGCTGCAACAGAGAGCAGGGATGCAGCCCTGAAGACCGCCTACAAAGGTGGAATGGTGATGGGACTGACCATCATGGCAGCCTCACTCTTCGGTATCTCCGTCCTCTTCTTCAGCTACAACATCGTCTTGGGAGAGGTCAAGCCCATCGCAGTGATTGCATTCGGCTTTGGTGCATCGTTCGCAGCACTCTTTGCTCAACTCGGAGGTGGGATCTTCACCAAGGCAGCAGATGTGGGTGCAGACCTCGTAGGTAAGCTAGAAGCAGGTATTCCCGAGGACGATCCCAGAAATCCAGGGGTTATCGCGGACAACGTCGGTGATGCGGTTGGTGACTGTGCTGGAAGAGGTGCAGACCTCTTCGAGTCCATCTCCGGTGAGACTATCGGTGCAATGATCGTCGGATCAACACTCTACGCAGCATTCATTGTCAGTAGCAATCAGCAGGTTGTCGACGCAGCATTCGGATACATCGTTTTCCCACTCGTTGCTGGAACACTTACGATGCTGTCCACAGTTATAACACCGTACTTTGTGACCATCGACGAAGACGAGACAGACGTGATGGCACCTATGAAGAAAGCGTACAACATCATTTCTATGATAAATGCAGCAATATATGCGGTAGTCATCTGGTGGCTCCTGCAATTCAACCTGTACCTCCTCTCTTCAGCGATCATAGGGCTGCTACTTGGTGTGCTCACACTGTTTGCCACCGAGTATTTCACTGCAAAGGAGATGAGACCTGTCAAATCAATTGCAGATGCCTCGGTGACTGGTCCTGCAACCAACATCATCACAGGTCTCTCTGTCGGTATGGAGAGCACATGGATGCCGGTTATCGGGATTGTTGTCTCTGTCATTTCCACCTACATTCTCGGATGGAATTACGCAGTAGACAACCCATTGGATCCCGTGGTACAAGCCACCACTAACATGTATGGTGCGGCCATCACCCCAATACTCTGGGGTATATTCTCTACAACTATCGGAACAATGGCCCTCCTGTCAACTGCTCCAATGATCCTTGCAATGGATGGATATGGACCCATTGCAGACCAGTCTGGAGGTATTGCAGAGATGTCCGAGGCTGGCGAGGAGATCAGGGAGAGGATCGACTCACTCGACGCGGTCGGTAACACCACCAAGGCACTTGCCAAAGGATACGGTATGACCTCAGCGGGTCTTGCTGCACTGCTCCTCTTCCAGGCATACCTCGAAGATGTGAGTAGAGGACTGAACAGCGGTTCTCTGAGCAGTATCGTCGTTGATATATCCAACCCACTGGTCCTCTCTGGTCTCTTCCTCGGAGCTCTTCTGCCATTCATCTTCACGTCGATGTCGATGGGTGCAGTCGGTAGGGCTGCAAACGAGATGGTCACCGAGATTAGAAGACAATTCAAGGAGATCCCGGGTATCATGGAAGGTACTGCTGATCCTGAGTACGACAAGTGTGTCGATGTCTCGACACAGGCGGCACTGAAGGAGATGGTCGTTCCGTCCATACTCGTTGTACTCTCACCGATTGTTGTCGGATTAGTACTTGGAGCGATCCCCCTCGCTGCATTCCTCATCGGTGCAACCGCAGCTGGTATTCTCCTTGGACTCACCCTGAACAACGGTGGTGGTGCATGGGACAATGCCAAGAAGCTTATCGAGACAGGTCTGCATGGAGGAAAGGGAAGCCCTGCACACCACGCAGCAGTTGTTGGTGACACCGTTGGAGACCCCTCTAAGGACACCAGTGGACCGGCAATCCACGTGCTGATCAAGTTGATCAACACCATCGCACTCACCCTTCTCCCGATCTTCCTCCTCGTAGGTGGATTGATCAACGGTATTATCTCGTAAACTGAGCTAAAGATACTTTAATTATCACATTCAACAAAGCATATGGACAGTGGTTCCCCCCAGAATTCTTTCATGCTTCCAATAGTGGACATTGGGAGAGAGGCTGCGAAGGAGAAAAAGGGGAGGTCACCCATATTCAACCTGCATTTCTGGTGGGCAAGAAAACCACTTGTGGCAAGTAGAGCAAGTATCCTCTCACTGGTTCTTCCATCGGATACACCCGACAAGAATCTGAGGAAATTCCTCGGTCTGGGTGGGAAGAAAAGGTCGTACAACACGGATCTTACGAAGGAGTACAAAAAGCTGAAAAGACTCTACAAGAAGAGGACTGGGAAGGAACGACCGAGGTTGCTCGACCCATTTGCAGGAGGTGGTTCTATAGCCTACGAGGGTCTGAGGCTGGGATTAGATGTTGTAGCATCCGACTACAATCCCATAGCCCACAATATCCAACTAGGTACCCTGTACTACCCCAAGACACTCAAAGGAGACCTCTATGACCGTGTGGAGGAGGCTTTCAAGGAGTTGAGATCAGTTGTTGAGAGGAGACTGTCCAAGTACTACCCTCAGGTTGGGAGCATGGAGCCCAGCACGTACATGTATGCGTGGGGTATCTCCTGTCCGTTCTGCAACGCTGTGACGCCAGCGGTGAACAACTGGGTTCTAAAGGCAAAGAAGAAGAAGGAGGGAGGGAAAATGAGCTGGATTTATCTACGCCCCAAGATAGAGGGGGATGATATTACCTTTGAAATCCTGTCCGAGGAAGCTAAGAAGCCCAGAAAGCTCCTTCCGGGTAACTGCAAACGGGGAGAGGTAGAGTGCCTGTACTGCCGGTCGATCATCCCTAACAAGAATGTGGTCGAGAGCATTCGGAGTCACGAGATCGAGATACCGCTATGCAAGGTGATAGTCGTTAAGGACAAGCATGGGAAACACTACGTCCCGTTATCCAAGGACGACCTCCGGGTGATCTCGAACCGAAAGCATCTCAAGGAGAATATCCGGGAGAGATATCTTCCACAGGGGGAGATGCCTAGGAGAATCATCGCGAGCGCCAAGTACCTCGGGAGGTGGAAGAACCTCCTTAATGACCGACAGAAACTGTTCTTCTCCGTGCTTATCGAAGAAGCTATTTCTGTGGCAAGATCGTTCGGAGAGAGGTACGGTTCTCCGTGGGATAAAGTCGCAGCCACGTATTTTGCGATGTTTGTTGGTAAGTCGGTAGACTTCAACAACCGTGGGAGTTCATGGGCCGCCAAAGAAGGAATACGAAACTCATTAGCCTTCAGGAGACCGAGCATGGCATGGGATCATATCGAGGTCAATCCCTTTGCTTCCAAGGGCTCGGGAACTTGGAACATAGTGCAGAAGAATATCCTCGATGGAATAGCCCGGGCAGTAGATGACCTCAGGGATACTCCAGGCTCTATCGAGATCCACCTCAAGTCTATCTTCGACCTGGAATTCGAGGAGGAATTCGACCTCGTTGTCACCGACCCTCCGTATGGTGATGATGTCCAGTATTCCGAACTCAGCGAGTTCTTCTATGCTTGGGAGAGCCTCATCCTCACCGAGTTCTACGACCACTTCCCCGAGATCATCCACAATGACGAGGATCTTTCGGTTAACAACATCGACAGGGATAATGACTATGTGAAGTTCGCCCTCGAGATGGCGTTCGAGAAGATTAGATTGTTTCTCACCGAGAGGGGGCAGTTAGGTCTCTTCTTCGCACATGGAAAACTGGAGACATGGGCTTTTGTCATCAATGCCTTAAGGGGAGGAATGTTCCAGATAAATGCCACATTCCCCATCCATACCGAGTCCAAGGACAATGTGATCGCACTGGGCAAGGCATCGTTCATGACATCAGTCCTCATCCTCGCAACGATCAGGGAAGAGGATTCACAGTCGGTATATATCGAGGATCTGCAGGAGAAGATCGTCAGTAGGATCAAGGAAATGATTCCCGTCTACATGAAGTACGGTCTCAAGGACAGTGACCTCTCCATGGTTGTACTGGGTCCAGCACTCCAAGAGCTTACCAGCCACTCTGAGCTCAAGAGCATGACGGGGGATGTAACCTTTGACCAGATCCTCATGATTGCTAACCAACCTCTTGTCGAGGAGCTCATTGGCGGGAAAGAGAGCAATGAGCTGGATTCACCCACGAAGTTCTATCTGTATTGCAGGATCTCGGGTATCAGAACATTGAATCACGACGCCTTCCAGATGCTCTCAAAGAGTCTTGGGCTGGATATCAGTCAGACATATGCCTTTGTCGAGACTGTCGGCTCCTCAAAGAACAAGAGCTACCAGATCAAAGACTATACCCGATCAAGTGGAGAAATCAGATCTGCTATCGACTTCCTCCACTCAGAGTTCAAGGAGTACGATAGATCTATCGAGGGAAGAACCAGCTTCTGGAAGAGGGTCTCCGAATCGAGGTTCAGGGAGCAGGACATAAGGCACGTGCTCAAAATGATCAGTCTCGGAAATGTCAAATCCGACAAGGTAGGCAATGTACTTGACAAGGAGGCTATCATCGCCTCAGAATTGTTAAAGGGATAGCAGACCCCAATTTTTGGAAAATCAAGCACAAATTATATATGAAATACGGAAAGGGTAGCTATGCTACCTCAATGAGAACTCTAGCTATTATTCCCATCTACAATGAGGAGGAATCAATCGCCTCGACCATACAGAGCGTACGAGGCTATGTGGATGAAATCGTTGTAGTCAATGATGGGTCGACGGACAACTCAGTTCAGGTGGCGCTCAACGAGGGGGTCAAGGTAATAAGTATCAAACCAAATAGGGGCAAGGGGATGGCTCTATATGTCGGAGCAGAGTACTTCAAGAAATCCGACTTCGATATCATGTTCACGATAGACGGTGACGGACAGCACAACCCCGAGCACATCGAGAAGTTCATCAAGATATTTGAGAAGAACCCAGAATGCGGGATGGTCATCGCCTCGAGGTTCGGGACCATAGACTGGGTGGAGAACATGCCATTCCTCAGGAAGATCTCTAATCTCCTCTCAAGATTCGGGTTATGGATACTGTACGGTGGGTACAGAATAGAGGATCCACAGAATGGGTTCAGGGCGTTCAGGAAGTCAGCTGCAATGAAGCTGGACTTCTCACCACAGGATATGCAGAAGAGATTCGGTTTCGAGGCTGAGACAATGATTCTCATCGAGGCTAGAGTGACTGGGGTTAAGGTATGCCATGTACACATCCCGTCCCTGTATTTTGACGATAGAGTCTCGAAGTTCTCCCTCCTTATGGATACGTGGACCATTCCTGTAGCGATGATCAAGTACTTCTTCATCAAGAAACCATGGCTGTACAGGCGTAGATTCAAGAACTAGTATTAGAATCAAGAGTTGAAGGAACGTGCGAACTCGATGATCCGTTCCACACCGACTTCAAGTCGTTCCCGTGAGGTGGCACAGTTCACCCGAACGTGACCCCTCCCCTCGGGACCGAACAGGCTCCCGGGAACGACCTGTGTACCCTTCTTGAGGAGCTGTTCGACAAACTTCTCGTCGTCGTCATCTGTCACCTTAGGAAAAACGAAAAAGCAGCCCTCCGGCTTGAAACACTCGAATCCATTCTCGGTGAAAAGCTTCCAAGCATACTCGGTGTTCTCCGCCATCTTATCCCTGAAGACCTGTCGCCATACCCTGGCCCTCTTGTCGTCGAGGGCGTACTCAAGCGCAAGGGAGGCGAAGGGAGAGGGAGACACCAGAAGGTGCTCCACTACCTCTTTGATCTTGTCCAACTCGGGGTGGAGAATCGACATGAAGCCGCTTCTGTACCCCGCGAGTCCGTAGGCCTTTGAGAATCCAAAGAGGCTGATCGTCCTTTCCTGCATACCTTCGAGGCTCCCCATGGAGATATGTTTCCCCGTGAAATTCAGCGGCTCGTAGAGCTCGTCGGAGAAGACCGTGAAATCGAAGTCAACAGCTAAGTCCCGAATGGTCTTCAGCTCGTCCATTGTGTATACCTGTCCGTTGGGGTTGTTCGGATTGTTGATCGCTAGCATCTTGGTAGAGGAACCGACTGACTCGGACAGAGCAGTTAGGTCAACTCTTCCATCATCACTGGAACCTACCCAACTGATCTGATTTCCCGCACCAGTAGCGTGAAAGTGGATGGGTGGATAGATGGGGTTCGTCATGACGATCTCCCCCTTGTGCATCGACGCCCACTTCATGGAGACATAAATCCCCAGCATCGTCCCTGGAATGACCTGTATGTCCTCCTTTCCAAGATCAGGTACCCCCATGGAGCTAAGGAACCGCCTTGCGCTCACGAGTGCCGAGGGTAACCCCTCGTGTGCTTGGTAGTTGTCGAAGTCTCCAAGCCTGTCCGCAATAAACTCCGAGATACCATCTGGTCCCTTAAAGTCGATGTCTGCGATACCAAGCGCAGATCCACCCTCCGGGATGTCGTCGTGCCACTTCAATGGGCAAATCTCCCTTAGGATCTGCTCCGAATTAAGTACTAACTCCACAGGCTATCTTCTAAATCCACATTCTTATGTCTAGGCTATGTCCTAACAACCACAGAAGATTTTCGAGAGATTAACTTCCCAAACTACTTGAATAATGCTTTTATCTCGTCGTGATCAAGAACTCTGGCGTTCTCCTTGGCGTGCTTGAGAACCATCTGGCAGCTCTCGTCACTGGTGTCAAGTCCCAGTTGGTTCAGGACGAACCTGACATTCGAGATCCCGGAGAGGGGGCCCACGTCAATTATTTGTCGCTTTCCAAATTCTGCCGCTGGCACACCCGAGTAGACGACGTCTCCCCAGACCTCGCCCCTCTGCTGTGCTTTCATGATGGCAGCTGCATGGACTCCAGTTGCAGTTCTAAACGCATCCTTACCCATAACTGGATAGTTTGCTGGGATGGGTATTCCCACCATCTTGGAGACAAGGTTGGTGTATTCTGAAAGGCAGCTGAGATCTCGATCTTTGTACCCGGGGAAACCCATCAGCTTGAGATTCACCAGCAATGTGTCCATAGGGGTGTTTCCGCACCTCTCTCCTATTCCGACCCCAGTTCCATGAATTCGGTCTGCACCTGCCTCGATGGCAGCAAGAGCATTCGGGATGGACAGTCCACGATCTCGGTGGCCGTGCCAGTCAATCCTGATATTGTCGTACCCGGCATCATGAAGGAATTCCTTGACATACCTCACAAGGTTATACGCTCCTGTTGGGGTAGCGTGTCCAACGGTATCGGAAAGGCATATCGCGTGTGCACCCAGCTCGACAGCTCGGAGATAGATCTGCTTAATGTCCTCGGGCTTGGCCCTGGTGGTGTCCTCCGTGACGAAGAAGCATGGGATGTCCTCCTTGACGCAGAGGTTGACGGCATCCTCAGTTAGTTTCAGCAGCTTGTCAAGGTTCCAGTTCTCCACAGTCATCCTGATTGGGGATGATCCGAGGAAACAGGCAACCTCGATGGGGATGCCAACCCTGTGGCTGATGTCTGCGATGGGCTGGATGTCCGCTGCAACGGTACGGGCTGCACAGTTAGGCTTGATATTGTATTTCTCGTCCCTGATGAGCTCGCAGATTGCAGTCACGTCGTCGTACATCTTCTTGGAGGCACCCGGAAATCCAATGTCTGCTCCGTCGATCTTCAACTGCTCCATTAGATTTACAAGTTCTAGTTTGTACTCAAGGGGTGGATCGGTTGTGGACGGAGACTGGAGACCGTCTCTGAGACTCTCATCGTCAAGCTGTATCTTGCGATTGAGGTCCGGAACTCGCTCTCCATTGAAATTCCAATCGTAGATCAGATCAGTTGCTTCCATATCTCACCATAGTTCCCTAGGTTTATAACGATATCGTGCCTAGAAACAGTGGAAGCAGGGATTGAATATTGAGTGGGTAATTCAGGGAATTTTAACTCAAGTGAACAAAAACCTTAAATGGCTAGAATCATTACAAGTAGGAGTCAGAGAGATGATATCGTCATGAGTAATAAGTTTGACCATTACAACGAGAAAACGAATTTCAGTTATGCACAATTCCAGAAATCCCTATCTTCCCAAGACGTATCAAGAGTCAGTACCTCGTTTGACAAAAATCTAGAATATTCCATTCTGGAGCTTGTATCGGATCTTGAAGTTGCCTCACTTAGACAGGTGACTGACAAGTACGGTGACTTTAAACAGGTACATCAGAAGATTAAGGAGATGCTCCTTGAGGGGAAAATCCTAACCTATGAGTCAGAGCTTGAGGGTGACCAGTACGAGAAGCAGAAGATCAAGATCGTAGACTACGACAACACCTTCTGGGATTCCATGAATGCTCAACCATGCCTGACCTGCCCAATTCTTAGCGAGTGTGGAATAGAGAACCCCGTGTCACCAGCGATGTGTGACGACTTCGCGGAGTGGCTTGAAGCCGAGATTAAGCTAGATATGGCAGAAGATCTCTAATTAGCTGCAGAAAATTTATCCACCCATTCTCTCACAACATTGGGATGAGAGAGGTTCTGTTCCAAATGTAGAGCGATAGATCTTAATCCATTGATGAATATCTTCTCCCCACTTAGACCCGACCTTCGTATTATGTTCAGGAGCTCATCGAACTCCTTGTCCTCCCCTATATTCTCCTTTAGCATAGTAAAGAAGAGGGGGGAGAGAGACTCTGCGAGTTCCTTCTCGAAATCATTGGAGGGCACGTTCAAAATATTCACCTTGGCTCACATCTTCTGTCCAGTGTGTAGATATAAAACCTCCCTTCCCAAATCTACAAAATTCTGAAAATATCATGACCTTAAATAATAATCACGACAGGAGGAGACTAGGGATGTCATTCTACGAGGAAAGAAAGAAGGAGCACTTCTACAAACAGGCCAAGAAGGAAGGTTACAGGGCACGTTCTGCCTACAAGCTCAAGCAGCTTCAGAAGAAGTTCTACATCATAAAACGGGGTGACTATGTCATTGACCTAGGGGCCGCTCCTGGTGGATGGCTGCAGGTTGCGTCTGAATTTGTCGGGGCGAAGGGAAAAGTGATCGGTGTGGACAAGGAGGCAATAATGCCATTCAACAAGGACAACATCGTGACATTCAGGGTTGACATGAGATCCAAGGAGCTCACAAATCTTCTCCTCGAAGAGATCCAGTCGGAGAGAGTGGACGTCGTCCTGTCTGATTTGGCAGGCAACGTGACTGGTAATTGGACGCTCGACTCCGACAGGCAGATTTTCCTCGCAGAGCTCGCGTTCAATACCTGCAAGAGGGTGCTGAAAGATGGTGGGACATTCGTCACCAAGATATTCAGAGGCGGGGCGATCCAGGAGTTCGACCAGTTGATCAAACCCTACTTTCAGAAGATCAAGAGGTTTAGACCACCAGCAACAAGAAAGCAGAGTGCAGAAGAGTACTACATCTGCAAGGGATTCAGGGTGCTAGAGGAAGAAGAATGAGACCGATTTCAGAGATCCGAGGGTATCAACCTGTAGTGAATACGTGGGATCTGGAGTACGCGCTCATCGAGAAGAAGGAAGGGAAGACTAGGTTCTCCATGGTGGAGGGAGAAGTCTACACTGCACCTGCATTTTTCAATCCCGTCATGATCCTGAACAGGGACTTTTCAATTCTCTTCTCAGCCCTACTTTCAAAGAGGCAGGAGAGGCCGCTGAGGGTGTTCGAACCACTGGGTGGAATCGGTGTACGGGCTTTTAGACTTGTCAACGAGATTCCTGAAGCCATCAAATCTGTCGTAATAAATGACTTCGGTGACGTCTCCACTAGGCTCGCATCGTTCAACAGGTCCAAGTTCGACCACGAGAAAATCGTTCAGTTCAAGCGAGAAGCTCGGAGCCTAGCGAGTGAGTTGGGCGAGGAGCAGTACAAATTCCAGATGATCGACCTCGATCCCTTCGGTCCTCCAACTCCTTTTCTCGACTCCCTCTGGAGAATAACTCAGAACCACGGGGTGATTAGCGTGACGGCAACGGACATGCAGGCTCTTGCCGGTGTCTACCCCGAGTCCTGCCTGAGGAAGTACGGAGGACTGCCTTTCAATAATTTCCACACCCACGAGACTGCCGCCCGGATCCTTATCGCAGCAGTAATCAGGAGTGCGGCCAGATTCGACAAGGGAGTGAGACCAGTGTTCACGTTGTCTTCACACCACTACATCAAGATCTTCTTCGAGATCTCAGATGGGAGAGGGAGGGCAAACGAACTTGTCAAGCAGATACAGGATGCTGCCACGTGCAAGGTATGCCAACGGCACAGGTTCCTCGACGCTAACACTCATTGGGAATGCTGTGATGTTCAGGTGTACGGTCCCCTATGGAGCGGTCCGCTCTTCAGCAATGACTGGTGCAACGATGCACTTGAACTTCTAGAAGAGATTGAGCTCCCCTCCCATCGGGCAATAAGCAAGTTTTTGGAGGAGGGGACTAAAGAGAACATCCCCTTTTACTACGCGATAGAGTTTTTAGCAAGCAGACTCGGGACCAATAGCCCCAAGCTTGAAAGCTTGATAGAGAGGATAGAGAATGAGGGGTATGTGGCATACAAGACACGGTTCAGGCGGAATGCTTTGAGGACAAATGCTCCCATGGAGGTCATCGAGCAGTCAATGAGAGCGCTTTCTATAAAGTGAATTCTATAATTCTCACAAATTCGGCTAGTTCCGTGAAGTCGCAGTCGTCGAGATCGTCGATCTTCTTGTTGTATCCAAAAAACTCCCGGGCGGCCATTGGATACTTCCGAGCGTACTCCTTGAAGAGCTCCACCTTGGTCTCAGTACTCTCGATCTCCCTGAATTCTGGCTTTCGCCAGAAGAAGTGTACCTTGACCATGAACTCCTCTGGGTGACCCTTGAGGTTCCTGTACCAGTCTGCTCTCTTACCCCTTGAAGAGAAGATGTAGTATTTCCCATTAAACTTTCTGTACTCCAAAGGAGTGTATCTAACCTTTTTTGATTTCCGCCCCAAAGTCCTGATTAAGACAAAGATGAATCCAACGCCAAATAGCTGGAGAATGTTCGCTCTCATTAGTGGAACCATGAAGTATTTGTTCATGATCCTGAACCTCTTGATATCTTTGGGGACACCTTTGGAGTGAATAATCCTGTACAGCATACTGTTCTCGGTTGGGAAGGTCTTCGTCATCGGGATAGAATATGGAATTATGACAAATAAGATATTCCTATTAGGTGGAGAATTTTGTCGGTCCTCTCCCGAATGTTTGTAAATTTCTAAATTCTGGATGTTTAGTGACTGCTCGAAAGTACATACTTGGAATGGATGAGGCAGGGAGGGGACCAGTTATCGGCCCTCTGGTTGTGGGGATCGTCGTTGCGACGGAGGATCAGATCTCCGAGTTGAAATCTAAGGGAGTGAACGATTCCAAGCAGCTGAGCAAGAAGCGAAGGGAGGAGTTCAGGAAGGTCATTTTCGATACTGTTGTGCATGCAGACACCCTTGTGGTCACAGCAAGCGAGATCAACAAGCTGATGAAGTCGATGACGCTCAATGAGATTGAAGTGGTCAAGTACAGGGAGCTCTTAAGGAAGTACCAAAAAGAGGCGGAAATCGTTTATCTCGACGCAGCAGATGTCAATGCGGATCGATTTGGACAGAATGTTGCTGGGGACATCAAAGGACTGAAATGGGTATCGGAGCACAAGGCAGATGGGAAGTACACCATTGTCGGAGCTGCGAGCATTCTAGCCAAAACCGAGAGAGACAAGTTGGTCGAGGAACTCGAACGCCAAGTGCAGAGGAAATATCCCGGTTTTCCGAAGTTCCAATCAGGCTACCCCCAGCAGGCAAAGCCCTTCCTCGAAGCTTGGTACAAGGAACATCACAGTTTCCCAGAGTTTGTCAGGACGGGGTGGAGCACCTGTCAGAAGATCGTGGAGAAGTACAACAAACAGGACATGTCCTTGGATGATTTCTTCTAGGTAAATGCCTGTACCGTAGTCGTGCGTAACTTCCTCCGAATAGCGGGAAGCTGGTAGTTGTAGATATATCTCTCACTCGGTTCCAGCTTTTTCAGACGCCAGATGTCGAATGGTTCGAGATCGGGGTTCAGGATCTTCTTGATTATGTAGAGATTGACGTCAGATCCTCCGACGACGTAAATTCCGCCACCAAGATTTCGACGACGGGTGAGGTAGATCGGGAGCTCAAATCTCCTGTAATAGGATCTGGGGATGTGCTCCTTGATGAATTCTAGTTCCTCCTTCTCAAATGCCACGAAATCTTTCTTCCGGGTTCGGTATCCAGGGGTCTCCATCTTCTCCACTAATGCGAGGTTGAGAAGTTGAGTCGGGAGATGGAGATTTACCTTAGCGATCTCGTGATTCATGAAAGTAGTAAACTTGTCAGTCATCAGTATAATATAGTGGATTTCTCTAAAAAAGGTATTGACAGTGGACTTAAATCTGATTCTGGATGAACGAGACTGTCTCCTCAATAACCCATGTGAAAGCATCGTCAACCCCATCACCAGTTAGTGCCGAGGTCTTGAAGAAATTCACTGTAATCATCGGATACTTGGTCGCGAAAAGCTCCTTCACCTTTTCTATGCCTGCGTCATCCACCTTGTGCTCAGCAACCAGATCCATCTTGTTGGCCAGCACTGCGAGGAAGAACGGCCGTTTCTCACTGGGGGAGACCTTCTTCAGCAGGTCATCCATCCACCACTGAATCTTGTCCAGATCTAGGTCCCGGGTCATATCGAAGACGAAAAGTGCTGCGTTGGAGCCCGCGTAGTACATCTGCCGTGCCAGTCTGAACTCGTCCTGACCTGCGATATCCCATATGACCACTGAACAGTTGAACTCCTCATACTGGTAGGGAAGATAGGCCATGTCCACACCGATGGTCTGGAGGTACTCTTGGGTGAACCCAATGCCCATGTAACGTTTACGAAGTGATGTCTTTCCTACCCTACCATCCCCCAGAAGTATAACCTTGAACTGATAGTCTCCATCGACCACAGATGGGGATATCCCACGCTTGAGAAAAAGGTTTTGGAGCGAGGTCATACAACTTGGGAAGAGGATAATCTTAATTATTTGAGATACAGGAGTAATACTATGGACTCGGAAGTCAGAAGACTCCAGCAGAAATTCAGCTTACTCATCGATGAGCGTATGCTCGGGTATCATCTAGGTGACTCACACCCTATGAACTCGAACAGGCTTTTCCCCGCTTTGCACTTACTGAGGGAGAACTTCGTCAACACCGAGGACTTCGAGCTAGTACTCCCCGGGAAGGTCGATAGACAAGTCCTACTAAAAGCACATGACGAGGACTACGTGAAGAAGTTCGAGGAGCTCTCCGAGACCGGTGAGGGTGAGGCACCGGAGTACGGACTTGGAACTTCGGACTGCCCGATTTTCAGGGGAGTGTCCGAAGCATCGGAACTCATTGTTGGGTCCACCACCTCATTGGCCGAGTCCATGTACCAGAAAGACTATGGATACGCCTTCATACTCATGGGTGGTCTCCACCACGCCAGATCAAATCGAGCTTCTGGGTTCTGTTACTATAACGACATCAATGTCGCGATCAAGGCACTCCAGTCCAAGAAACCCGACATTAAGATTCTTTATCTCGACACCGATCTGCACCACGGAGATGGTACACAATTTGACTTCTTCAACGATCCCAACATCCTGACGGTGAGTTTCCACGAATCTGGGGAGTACCTCTTTCCCGGAACAGGCTTCCCAAATGAGGTCGGTGAGAATGAGGGAGAAGGGTTCAGCGTTAACATGCCACTGATGCCCTATACGTGGGACGAGATGTACCTCCAGAGATTCAGGGAAATCGTCCCCGTCATGTTCGAGTCATTCAGACCGGACTTCGTCATTTGGCAGGCAGGTGTTGATGGTCACAAAGACGATCCTCTAGGACATCTCCAGCTTACCTCCGGTCTTTACCGAGCCATAGCCCAAGAAGTCAGGCAACTAGCTGAGAGCACGATGGATGCCCCCCGTGTACTCTCCCTCGGAGGTGGTGGGTATAATCCTAACTCAGTAGCTAGATCATGGGCTAATGTTGTCTCGGGACTTTCTGGACATAGGCTTCCAGACAAGGCTTCTGCGGAGTGGGTAGAACTGTGCTCAGCGAGGGGTATAGAGGTCACTCCGGAGCTCCATGAAAGTCCATCCCAGCCAAGTGAAGAGTATCTCTATGATGTCATCGCGGGTAATGAGAGGTACGAGTTTGACTTCAGGTTCAATATTGGAAGGTATTTCAGTGTGTGAAAATCACAATGGGTATCTACAGGCCCTTGAAGATATAGATTGCCTGCTCTCCCATCTGCTCGAATGCCATAGTCACCCTGTCGCCGATCTTGGGCTCTTCGCCAATGTACCTACCTAGGACGGTTTTGTCCAATACGTCCATCCTCACAGCAACAAGATAGAATGCTCCATTAAAACCTGGAGGTGGGATGTCCACATGAGTATAGGTCTCAACTATTCCAGTCAAAGGAAGGTTTACCCACTCGATTTGGTCAGAGTAACAGCTAGGACAGAGTGTTCGGGGAGGGTAGTGAACGGATCCGCAGGATTTACATTTTGTTGTTCGGAATTCTCCTTGGTTTAGTCCCTCCCAGAAGTTAGAGAGCTTGGTGTTGACATCAATATAGTACGGTGGTTTATCTAGTGTATTCATCTTCATTCCTCCTAAGTTGACAGCACGTGAACCACGTGATGTGTTGCAAATCCGCTGAGATTGTGGGTGACTCCGATCTCTGCATCCCTTACCTGTCTGTCTCCAGACTGCCCCCTGAGCTGCTCCGTGATCTCCACGATCTGTGCTACACCAGTGGCACCGATGGGATGGCCCTTGGCTTTCAATCCACCCGATGTATTGATTGGGGTCGATCCGGAGAGAGATGACTCACCGTCCTCGATAAATTTCCCACCCTCGCCTTTCTTCGCCAAACCAAGCATCTCGTACTCGATGATCTCTGCTATGGTGAAGCAGTCATGGGTCTCGGCAACATCGATGTCAGAGGGCTTAATGTTAGCCATGGAGAAAGCATCGTTGACCGCGGACCTCATGGCCTTCCAGTCGGTAATCGAGCTCATGTTGGAGACTCCAATAGATGGCTCTACCCTTTGTCCCGCTCCCTTGATCCAGATGGGTTGATCCGTGAACTCCTTGGCCTTGTCACCTCGTGTAAGGACGACCGCTGCAGCTCCGTCGGTCAGTGGAGAGCAGTCAAATAGGTTCAGTGGCTCGGAGACCATCCGTGCATTCATCGCCTTCTCTAAAGAAATTTCACCCATCGAATGGAACTGTGCCTTGGGGTTCTTGGCCCCATTGCTGTGGTTCTTCACGGCCACTGATGATAACTGCTCACGAGTTGTTCCATACTTCTCCATGTGCTGCTTAGCAGCAAGTGCAAAACCACTGTAAGCTGTGATCCCATGGATACCCTCGAATGTCACATCAGGTACATAGAGCAGCCCCTTGTTCGCCATCGCAGGATTATTGTTCATCTTCTCGACACCCACGACTATCGCCGTGTCAATCATCCCAGACTTGATGGCAGCCCACGCATTCCTGATTGAAGAGGATCCAGAGCTACACGCCATCTCCACCCGTGAGACGATTTTGGGGCTGATCCCGAGAATCTGGGCGCCCAAATTGCCCACATGGGCCTGTTCAACTGTCAATTCAGGCATGGCTGCCGATACCCACAGTCCCTCGAATGTGTCGGGTGATACATTCTCAAGACCACTAATGGCCTCGTGAGCAGCTTCGGAGAAGAGCTCGTGATAACTCACGTCGTCCCTTTTACCAAATCTGGAGACTCCTGCGCCCACTATGGCTACATCATTACTCATATGCTTGAATGTGAGGCTGGAGTTATAAGATTTCTCTCTTTGAAATTTCAAAGGGTAAGAAGGTGACCACAAAGGATTTTATTGTCACCTCCATAGGTGGTTTACGGTGAGAGCAAAACAGAAGACGATCTATCATACAGCCAAGATTCCGATTGATCTGTCGTTACACAAACCCTACAACTACGCCTTCTCGCCGTCGGGAGTAGACTACTGGCAGAGGGTGATGAGACTCACCAATGGAACGGTGGTCGTGACCAAGACCACACAGTCAGAGCCCCTTGCCAAGCGACTAAAGACCGTGATACAAAGCGCCGAGAAACTTACCCTTCATGAGATCGAGGAGGTCAAGCAACGACTTGCCTTCGAGCTAGGAGTTGACGATAGTTTCAGTGCTCTAAAGGTTCTCGCCAACAGGGATTTGATCTTCAAAGACGCACTCTACTCCATCCCTGGATATAGGTTATATGCGAACTCGTCAGTGCTAGAGACCGTAGTCAATGTCTTCCTCAGCCAGACCTTCAGTCCGTCGTCCTACAGAAAATTACGTGAGAGATTCCTCTACGACCTAGGTGAGCCAGTTCCATGGAACAAAAAACTCAGGGTCTTCCCAAAGCGGAGCTTCCTAATCGACATGCCAGATGACCAGTGGGCTGAGCTCCGATTAGGTCCTCAGGAGGAATATCTACGCTCTGCAATCGAGAAGCTCAATCTCGTAGGAACCTTTGCACACTACCCGGATCAGAAACGGGGATATGACAATCTGAAAAAGATTCATGGCATCGGGGACTACACAGCTAGGTCGATCATGACGTACGCTGCGAGAAAGTACAGATTCACCCCTCTCGATCACCTTGTGAGGGAGTTGGTCTCAGAGCTGTATGAGATCCACGACAATGTCAACTACAGCACCTTCGACCTCTGGGCATGGAAGCAGTTCGGTTCGAATCCAGCACTACCAATTCATGTACTCGTGACAGCCTACTGGCCCTCATTTATGAAGGACATGCACGAAGAGCTTAAGATAAAGTACTGATCAACCACTTGTTTTTCACATCCATTTGAAGCAGAATGCTTGGATGCCTGTTAGTGCTTGACGCTCACCAAATCGATCAGTTTAAGGACACCGAATCTCAGGGTGGAATAACCGACATAAAATTGTGGTTAACCGTGAATAGGATAGTAGAACTAAAAGCAATGGTAAAAGACGACCCAGTACCCGTAGAACTAGAGGGATGGGTTTGGCAGTTTAGGAAACAGGGAAAACTCGCATTCGTAGAGCTCTTTGATGGATCTACATGGAAGATAGTACAGGTGACTCTGAAGAAGAATAAACTGCCCGAGAATAAGTTCGATCTTATTGACGGGATCTACCGAGGAGCTGCACTGAGGATCAAAGGTCAGCTAAAGGCCGACGGTAGAGCGCCACACGGAATTGAGGTCCTGGCAGAGGACATGGACGTCATCCATCCATCCAAGGAGGAATTCGATCAGCAGGTTCCACAGGATGCAGGAGTTGACGTCAGGTTGAACAAGAGGCATATCGTGATCAGAAGCCCCAAGACCTCAGCAATCCTCAAGCTCAGAAGTCACATCCTAAAGTACACACGGGACTACTTCTACTCCAGAGGAGCGGAGGAGGTTACTCCTCCAACCATTGTGGAAGCACAGGCAGAGGGCGGAGCAGAGCTTTTTGAAATCAAGTACTTCGACCGAAAGGCATACCTCACTCAGTCATCCCAGCTCTATTTGGAGGCTGCGATCTTCTCACTCGGTAATGTCTTCTGCATCCTACCGTCATACAGAGCGGAGAAGAGCAGGACGAGAAGACACCTCACAGAGTACACCCACATAGAGGGAGAGTATGCATTCATGGACTTCAACGGGCTCAAAGAATACCTTGAGGACTATATCATCTACCTCATGGAACAGATCAAGGAGAATGACTCGGATATTCTGGAGCTCTTCGGTAAGACTTTGGAAGTACCTTCGAAACCCTTCCCGAGAGTTTCGTACAAAGAGGCAATCGAGAAACTCAAGGAGCTAGGGCACGATATTCCATATGGGACCGATATCAGCGATGCCCCCGAGAGAGACCTTGTCAACCACTATGGAGTGCCAATCATCCTAGAGCACTTCCCTACCGATATGAAACCGTTCTACCACAAGATCAACGAGGACGATCCGAGCATAACAAACTCCGCGGACTTCATCTTCCCCAACTTAGGAGAGATCATAGGCTGTGGAGAAAGGGAGACCGATATCGACAGCATGCTGGATAGAATGGCAAAAATGGATCCCCCTGTGAACCCAGAGGAGTACTACTGGTATATGGATCTGAGGAGGTATGGTTCGATACCGCACAGTGGGTTTGGACTAGGACTGGAGCGTTTCCTCGTCTGGGTATTGGATCTCGACCATATCAGGGATGCCACGCTTTTCCCACGATTAATGAACAGAGTATCGCCATAGGTTAGTAAATATACCGATTTCGTGTCTTATACAGATTTATTTATATTCATGATATAAAAGAACAACTTAGTGCTTTCAGAGGATGTGAATCCTCGGTGGGTGGGAACATATCAATCTCAGGATTGAAAACGACCCGTGGGGTCGTGGAAGGTGAAATAATTGTCTGCAGAGATTACAGTAAAGAAAGACAAAGCGAAACGTGCTCTCCTAAATGAGCTTAGGGAAAAGAGGAAAGCCCTCATCACCCAGGTTCGTGAGTACGAGAAGAAGAGGGACGAGCTCAAAGCCGCCCGGAATGAATTAAATCAAAAAGTCAGAGAACTCTTTGACGCAGCTCGTGTGGAAAAAGAGGAAAGGGACGCCATCAACAAAGACGTGCAGCTCAATAAAGAGCTCCGAAAGATGAGCCAAGAGGACGCTGACAAGGTGTACAAGCAACTAGAAGAGCTTCGATCTGAAATCCGCGGTATCCACGGAGGAGAGAGGAATCTTCGAAGAATCGCCGAGAAGATCAAGGAGATCGAGTTCAAGATTGAGACAGATGCCAGATTAACCAAGGACAAAGAGGACGAGTTAATCGAGGAACTCAGAAGTCTTCACGAGAAGTTTGCAAGCTTGGAGGTAGCCTCTGAGAAGCAGGCGGAGATCCGTGCAATCAACGAGAAGTGGAAGGCCCATAGGGACAATGCACGCATGCACCACAAGAAAGTAAAAGAGCTAGCCGAACAATCACAAGCACATCACGATAAAATGCTGGAGTACATCAACGAGGCCAGGAAGCTGAGAAGCGAGGCTGACGAGAGACACAGCGAAGTCAACGAAATCTCTGCAAAAATCAAAGAAATTAGACAACAGATCAACGCCGTCTCGAAAGACGCAGATGCCGTCCGCAAGGAACTCGGTGAGGAGACCATGATGGAGAGGCAGAAGCGGAGGAAGGAGGCGGAAATCCAAGCCAAGAAGGAGACTCAAGAAACCACAGCCATGTTGAAGAAGAAGATGGATGCTGGAGACAGGCTCGACTTCGAAGAGCTGAAAATACTCCTCGAACAGGGCGAGGTTTTCAAGGACTCGTAATTCCCCAGTTTATGATATTTCACCATACTTGAAAGTAAGATATATAATTCATCAATATATGAGGAATCGATGAAGAACGATCAGATTTTTGGATTCATCATGCTGATACTTTCAATACTAGGTATAATAGCTGAAACGTGGTACCTCATCCTCGAGATCCTCATAAACCCGATGACATACGGGAATGTACCATTCGTCAACACACCAGTCTACTGGGCACTTGCCCTACCCATCTGGTTCGCTGCATCTGGTCTGCTCGGAATTCTCGGGTGGATTGGTTACACCCTTGTGATCACACCTCCTCCTGAATCATGGACCTTCGAGGAAGAAGATGAGAAGAGCGAAGAGGATATTGCCTCATAGTCACTGAATCCATTTCTGTTCTATAAATCCCTAAATAAAATTGAGTTGTCGAGAGATACCTTCGGTGGAGCTTGACCGCTAACAATCCTCTGAATCTCCAGAAGTTTGAGCTGGAAAAGTTCCTTTCCATCCATGTAGTCGAAGTTGTAGTTGTTCTTCTCGTACTCCAGTGGTAAGGGTTCAGAACTAAGCACAGAGTCAACAACAAGGCGGAGGTTCTCTAGGATCGAGAGCGGTACCGGAGCCATCTTGGGATATGATGGCAAGCCAAAGGGAATGCAGTTTATGAGCAGATCGTAGTTCTGAATAAGGGACTTCTTACTATTAATTAACCGTGGGAACTTCTCGATCAACTTTTCTACCTTTGTGATTGTCCTGTTCCTTATGGTAATGTCCGCATCAGTGTTAGAGAAGTATCCTATGGCAGACTTCCCGATGGAATTTACTCCCTCGACATACACAAATGGCGTGGGATTGTCCTTGATATATGTGGATGTCACATCCTTAATTACATAGAATTCCGTGTTGTAACCCACCAATTTGTTATCCCTCACAAGTATCAGGTTACAGCGGTAAGTGGATGAGACGGAGATATCGAGTTCGTCGAGGTAGTTAGGTATAATCTCAGACCAAGGGTCTTCAATCAGTAGGTAGTTGAGAAGTCCATCCTTTATCCAGTTAAGAAGTCCAACCATCTCGGCCTCATATTCAAGTGGAATGTTGAGAACCACTGCCTTGTCATTCCTGAGTTTGTGAAGATGTCTCAAGCCTCTAGAGAAGAATTTGAAATGCTTCTCACCAATCTGTCCAATGACTACCATATCGGGATCAAGGGATCTCTCGATTACAGACAAACGGAGCATCCCCGGAGAGAACGGTTCACCGATCTCCTCGTCGATCTGCCCATAGGCCCAAACATTTCCCAGGTCGAACCCTTTGATCCTCGTTATCTGCCCAATCTGGCCGAGACCCAAGACAATGTGGTCAATCTTGTTTCGCTTCAAGCTCCTTGCCCAACCCCAGAGTATCTTGAGATCCGATATGTTAATTGGAGTGGCGGCGATTTTTATTATCAGCTTTGGATAGGTCTGCACGAGGCTCTTGATAGTGTCGAAATAGATCTTTGCCAGTCCCTCGAAGTCGAAGAAACTCAGGACAATCTGAATATTCTCGGGGACCTTGGGGATTAGGTGCATATCGTGAGGGTACTCGAAGTCTATATAATCGATATCCATGTCACAAAGTGCAAGAATAAGATCATCCCTGACAGCAGATGAGAGACTCGAAAAACCATTGTTCCACTTGGATCGGTATGTGACGATCTTCTTCACATCAAACTGGGAGAAAAGCTTTGCAAGGTCAGAATACCTCAACTCTTTCAGACCATCAAGTCTGAACTCAAGTAAGGTAGCGTTTCGGGCTATTGCAATTTCGGCCTGTTCAATCAGTCCCTCGATTG
>WAMJ01000237.1 GCA_015522385.1 Candidatus Heimdallarchaeota archaeon | reverse complement strand
CCTCTACTCATTGAGGATCGGGACTGGCACCATGAAATACTGGCAATACAAACAGGCAGTCGGTCGAGCAGGTCGTTATAGGTACTCTGATCGCGGATACGCATATATTTTGAGAAAAGAGGATGAACCGAATTTCAAGGATGAGCAATTGCCTCCAGTGAGAAGTGTTCTTTATTCACAAGGAAACTGGGATCGTTATATTCTCAATCTGTTGCTCAGTCTCTCCGAGGATCACTCGCTCTACAGATCGGAAATAGCTAATATCTTCAAGAAAACTTTCTTCATGTATAATAAACAGAATTCTTCTCTTAGCAAGAATGGGATGAAATTTTTTCTCAAATCTATAAGGGGAAAAATCGATCAAACTGTTATGGACTTACACTCTAACTTTGCAATAAATATTGAGGACGACATGATCATACCTACATATTTAGGTAGGTGGATTGGCTCACTATACATTGACCCTATCCTCGCATCTAATTTGATAATATTTGTTCTCAATAACCACCTCTCACTCTTCAATCCAACTATCGAGGTACTCTACAGAGTTACTTCTGCTCTCAACATATCAATACGTGTAAATGGAAACATGTGGAAGAGGCGATTACCAAAATATCTCAAGGAGAATAGTGCTTTCAAATATAGATCCAAGCTCTTGATACTTCCAGCGTTGTTGCACTATTACATCAATTCAATGAGTCGCATGGATGACATGCTCAATAACTATGGTGTCGATTACGGTGATTGGGAGAAGAGTGTCAGTACAATCATCAGACCACTTGAACGTATGTTGAGAAATTTTCCAAGTGAGGTCAATATCCCAGGAGTTAGGAATTCTCTAGAGGATTTTATTCTGCGTCTAAAGAAAGGAATCATCCCAGAGTTTCTTCCGCTTGCCCGTATCCAAGGCATTGGGAGGAAGATAATAATTGGGGTTTATAGCCGATTTGGAACTTCATTCGAGACGATACTTAATTCGGATCTGAAGGTCATCGATGGGATTGCAGAGATAACCGAGAGAAAGATCAAAGATGGTCTGTTGAATACCAGAAAAATCCAAGCTACTGATATCCAGATGTGGTGCAGTTATCTTCACCAAGGGCGATCTGCGGTATTCCCTGTGGACGAATTTAGAAGGATAATAGCAGACCCTGAATCCAATTTCTACGAGTTTAAGGTTATGCTGGATCTAGGCAATACCAAGCATAAATTCACGTTTGTTAAGACATTCATTGCTATGTCCAACGTAACTGATTACCTATTTCGACTCTTCGTTTTTGGTATAGATGACAGTGGCACAATAATCGGAGATGATAATTTCGATTCTGATCGGTGCAACAATATTATCAATCAGTATGTATCTGGAGATCCCCAGTACAAGATTAGCATACAAACAGTTGACGGTAAGAGAATCCCGATAATAGTTATTAAACCTCCGACAGAGGTCCTGAGTCTTAAGAGAGAGATGAAAAAGGACAGAAGGTCTAAATATCCTGAGGGGACTGCTTGGAGGAGATTGGAGGCTTCTAATGACCTTATTGATGAAAACGGAAAAGATGTTATCCGCAGGAAGAAGAGGTTTCTTGGCCAGTAACAGTTTCTTAGATAATTGATCAAGGAGTCTCTGAATCTAAGTATTGAGGGTTGTGTTAATCTGCCCCGCAATGATTGAAAGGGAGAGGTAGAAATATGAGAGGACAGAGATGGTGTACCCTCGAAACACTGATAAGTCTGATATTACCCAATCGATTATATGGACAACCTATTGGAGATACGTAGTGAGGTAGAGGAGATAGTCTGGAAGATGCTTGACAAGAATGCAGGCGAGCTAAAAAGTTCTTCGAAGCACGGATGGAATACCTCATCTCTGAAGAATGAGGTGGTTAAAGAGATATCTAGTAATAGACCAGAATTGAGACAGACATTTACGATATCCGAACCCATGAACGTAAATCCGTCTCACGTTATTCGTGATGACTCGTTCTTTAAGTCAATTTTCGATGATATTATTGACGCACTGAGGATTAGAGGAGTAATAAGATTCTGTGGAGGTAACGGGTTCGAGGTGGGATCCATATGTTTCACAATGAGCTACGAGGTTGAGAGGAATCCGGAGGGTGGGAATATCTGGAGCAGGATCCCGAAAACCGTCACTCAGGGTCTAGTAGAACAAAACAAGACTGTCTCCAGCGAAATTTCCACGATATACGAAGAAGTGATCCAGTGCTACAATGCCAATCTCGCCAGACCGGCAATCATCCTGCTCTCGCTTGCGGTGAGTGAGCTACTGGACCTCCTCTCGAAGAACTACTCAGGGGATGATGACAGTATCCAGAGAAGACTCCGGGAGATCCAGAAGAAGGGTGCAGAAGGAAAGATCGAGAGTCTCAGGAAGGCGCTTGAGCATGAGGAATTACAGTCATTCCTTAGGAATAACCAGATCGACAAGGAGCACCTTATCTCCTCGATGGATAGGCTTAGGAGGATACGGAATGAGATCGTCCATCCTCCAGAGGAGAAGACGGTGACTGGTGTGAACGATCATATCTCCGCCATGAGATACATCTACCTCTTCCCTGACTGGGTACATCAGGTTGGACAACTCCTTTCCCTGTGATACCCGGGAAAGTTCAAATGAGCGCTGCATCTCTCCCGTAATGTGATCTGTGGACCAGTGAGTCCTACAGAGATTTAAATAGCACAAAGTCCATCACTGGTTGGGGCGGTTCGCCGCCCCTACCCTCCCCCCACCTTATAATTCTAAATCCTAGAAATAATACCTAAGGGTAAGAATTTCATTACCAAGGGTGGTTTGTAGGATTTTACCCCACGTTTGACAAAAGTATTTTTATCGATTGAGTGAGCCACTTGGTCTGATGGTAATGGAAGGAGATCGCCTTGATGATCATCTTAGAAAGGTAGAGAATCGGAAGAATGCATCGATTATGCTCAAGAACCTTAACAAGATCTTCAAGTCTAGTAAATACAATAACAGTCGATGGATATGGGAGTTAATACAGAACGCGAAGGATACAGCAAGTGAGAGTAATCCAGTAGATATTATTATTGTAATTGATTCAAATTATTTATCCTTCTCTCACAATGGTAACGGTTTTACGCTAGATGATCTAGCATACCTAATTTTTCAGGGCAGTGCAAAATCCCCGTCAAATGGAAAATCAGGTAGGTTTGGTAGTGGTTTTCTTACCACTCACCTTCTTTCAAGAGAGGTAAAGATTGAAGGTACATTATTATCTGGAACCTCAAGTGATGAAATAAGTCATTATGAACGATTTGAAATAACAATTGACCGGAACTCCAATGACACAGAAGAGTTGGCTCGGAGGATCAATCAGACTTGGGAAGAGCTAAAGAAAAATAGGACTCAAATAGATGATCCTATTGATTCAAAATTCGAGTATGACTTAAGCAGTCATGATGAAGCATCGAAATCTACTATTCTTCAAGAATTAGAGAGACTAGGGAGGTTAATACCTTTTGTTCTGGTTTTTACTCCCCAGATCTCTTCACTAATCATTGAGGATCAGATCAATGATAGACAGACAATATTCCGACGATCTGATGATCAGGATGAATACAAAAAAACAATCTGCAAGATAGTGGATCAAGAGGAAGAGAGAGTAACTATACTAACAAATGCTAGTGAGGAGGTTCAGATTGCCCTCCTTGTCGAATCTAGTGATACCAAGAATATTGGAGAAATGTCAAATATCCCAAAACTCTTCTCGCACTTTCCTCTTATTGGAACAGAATTGTTTCCATTTCCTGTTGTGGTTCACTCAGAAGAATTCTCGATAAAGGAGGATCGGAATATGATTTGGTTGAATGAATCCGAAGATGATGAAATCGAGAGAAATAAGGAAATATTGATGAGTACGGCCAAGTTATACAGGGATCTACTAAAAGATGTGATTTCAGATGAATACGAGAAGACATATAATATTATGATGGTTCCAAGTGATACAAGAAATTTTGACATTGACAAAAAGTGGTATCTTGATTTAAGGAATGAACTACGAAGAATCTTAAGTCAGATTCCACTTGTTAAAAACGTGGGTGGACACGTAGTTACACCAGAAGATATACGTAT
>WAMJ01000236.1 GCA_015522385.1 Candidatus Heimdallarchaeota archaeon | reverse complement strand
GATTCGCCATTGATTAGTTTTTTTTTTGAATAAATAAAGGTAACGTTTATTACTTGAGCATATGCTGAAAAATCAGGTTATGATAGACATATCAGAATTAGGATTTGCTTATGGGAAAGAACAGGTATTCAAATCATTGTCCATCAGATTTGAAGACAAGGTAATTGGATTGATAGGAGAAAATGGTGCAGGGAAATCAACTCTTGTAAAGTTAATAATTGGCCTTCTCAATCCGTCAACTGGGAGGATAACAGTCAATGGGTTCAATGTACAGCTTGAACGGAATGAGGTGCTAAAGCAGATAGGAGTTATGTTCGAAGACCCAACCTACCCAGAGTGGTACACACTTTGGGAGCATCTGATTTTTGTGGGAAAATTGAGAGACATGACATCTGATACAGTTGAGAAGGTGGCAAAGAATCTATTGAAAAGGTTCAATCTCTACGAGAAGAGAGATACATATTTCAAGAACCTCTCTGCTGGGATGAAACAAAAATATGCAATCGCAACTTCCCTAATAGGATCACCGAAATTTGTCCTTCTGGATGAACCCACTGCAAATTTAGATGTCAAAGCTAGATCGGAAATCCTGCAGTATATACATGAGTTGGCATACAGCAAGGGGATAACGGTCATTATTCTCAGTCACATTTTACATGATCTGGAAAGGATTTGTGACCGAGTGGTCTTCCTACACAAGGGTGAGATCAGGGGAAATTATCGAATGGATGAGCTCACCAAATCGAGATTCATCACAGATTACTCGATAAAAGTTCCCAAGGAAGAGGTAGAGAAGGTGACGTCCGAGCTGGAGGAGATGGGGATCGAAATTATCCACAAGAAAGGATCGATTCTTGAGATCAGGATCCGGGAAAAAGACCAGCTACATGAGATACAGATCTATAATCCTGTTCATAAGCACAGTCTACTGGAACAGGTGTTCTTCGAAGTGCTGGGGGATGAGCAGGATTAACATACTGACAAGAACCTCACTAGCTTTCATAGTGTTTATGACATTGACTTCCGTGATAGCTCTTGTAGATAGTACTGTAATTACTAATGATTCGATAACCTATGATTCAAATTTTCAAATTATAGAGTCTACACGTGTTTATAGGGGGTCAAAGATTTCTGGATTTATATCCACAAACGCTTCTGCGATATTTTCATTAAAGCTCCTCCAAGTAGATGGAAAGGAGGTAGAGCTATTCTCGAGGGAACTGCTGAAAGAGAGTAACTATGATATTGAAATAAACACCATTCTGGATATAGGAGGAATTCTGTTCCTCAATCTGAGCTCTATAGTTAATTCCACATGGTTTAGAGCTGCCTTGGTAAATATTTACGTTAGTGCTCGTATTGATTTCGGATACATCTATAACTCTAATCTTGTATTGTTTAATTCGATCATAGGAGTCGGAATAGTGTCTGGAACATGGGATAAAATTAGAAAGAAAAAGGTCCGACTACCCTCATTCTACGGTAAGGTTCAATTAATTGATCTAATTGGTGTATTTGCTCCAACTGTTTTGGCAATTGCATCGTTCTCGTTTGCTCTACCAGATGCCCGTGAAGATAAAGCAATCATGCTACAAATATTTTCCAATAATGGTCAAAACATCTATTTCAAAGCACTCTACTGGGCTTTAATCATCCTGCTAGGTAGCCTTTACTATACGAAGAAAGAATCACATATTAAGGAATTATGGACAACATACAAAGGAAGAGAGAGAACATACATATTCAGGTCACTATATGTTAATCTCGAAGTATTTCTTATTCTAGGAGGAACTATTATCTATTATGTTATAGCTCAGTACCTCATTCTCTACAATTACTCATTGACGCAGGAAGAATGGATATTGTGTCTAACAATCGCTACATTGATAGTAATTTCAGCATCCCTGCACTTGGGCATATTTGCCTTGATATTTCTCTCTTATCGAAATTCGGAGGTTGTGTTCTATACATTAGGGTACTTGTTTGATACCCTAATGAGATCGCAAACTGCATTTACTACATTACCATCAAGTACCATTAATCGAATATCAAGCGAATACAATGATCAATGGGTCATTCCGCAGATTTTGTTTCTTGCGTCTGTGTTTTACCTTGGTGGTTACAAGATCTATAAAGATTCGGAGGTTAGAATATGATAAACAAAAGGATCAATAATATCTCTAAAGTGTTACTGGTTGTGGGGATTTTCTTCTTGATTTCCTCAACTTTGACAATAAACAAGCCAAAAGTCTATGATAACGACTTTGAATTAGAAGAGGCTTGGAATGATATCATTACGATTGATATATTAGTTGGAGAGACCCTACGAATTGAACTTATCAATTTCTCAGGTAATGTCTCAATTACCCTACAGATACAGATGGTACGAGATCTGATTTCGAGCAATATGACTAAAGATGGTACCTTTGAAATTCCCGTTAATTACTCAGGCAAAATAGGAGTGATAATAAACGCGAATCAATATTCCATTGGACATCTGAAAGTTTATACTTCTGGTTTAAGTGCGATTTTATCTTTTGAGATATCTCTTGGAGTCTTGGCTATTGGATTAGGAAGCCTAATTGAAGTCATTTGGAGAAGGAAGGTATCGGATATATACCTGATTGATGAGGAGAAAAGTGTAAATTTCAGAATGTTAGTTGTGGGACTTTTCATAACATTTCTTTTTTCCATGGACGTAAATTTGAGAGAGAATCGGTATGTATCGGGGGGTTCACAAGGGTATTATTACTCATGGAAAGTTCATCTGTATAGCGCACTCAATTCGATATTGTTTAATGTTGCATTTATTCTTATAATATTCCTCTTTATTAGTCAATTCAGGAGAATGGTATTCAAATCACAGACGAAAGTATACCTGTCATACCCAGTGGATCCATTACACCAGTATTCGAGACGAATCCTTGTCCAAGCCGCAATTTATCTACCGATTGTGTTCTATCTTGTAGTAGCGTCGTTATTCACCAGAGGAAGTGACTTTGGGGGGATTTTTTATATCTTGCCAGTCTACCTACCCGTCTTCATCTTGACATTTACCACTGTTATATGCTTCCTCCTAATTCAGATACTGATTACCGATGTGATATCAAAACCAGTCCTCAATATCATACTACTCCCAGTTTCCATTTTTATAACACCATCACTATTCCCGAAGAATCCTCCTCCACCATTTGGGTTGCTATTTCTTCTTGAAGATAATATCAATCCACCTCTTGGTCTCCATGTCCTCTACTTAGTAGGAGTCTGTGCAATAACAGTCTATCTTAACATCAGACTCAGAAAATCCAACCGGTTTATGCCAAATTAGGTTTAAAATACTGTCAAGAATTATATTAAAGATAAGATAGAAGACTATCCAAGACATATCTCCCTCTAGGTGCTTCCAGAGGGTTAATATTCATAGGGTATCTGTCCTCCTTGTGCAAGTTGAAGAGGTGGCAGAGCGCTACAGATCGCATATACTAGGGAGGAATCCACTCCTCGCTTCCAGCATGGGGGTGCATGAGTACGACGGGATCTGGCCTGATGTCTCAAGGAAGGGCGTCGAGGATGACATATCCCTCATCAGGAGAATAATTGATGAGGCAGAGCAGGCAGAGGACTCACCAGATAAGGAACTTTTTCTCTGGTACCTAGACATAGGGCTCTATGAGCTGGAGACCCTGCAGTTCTGGAGGCACTCACCGAATGCAGCAGGAACTATCCTATCGGGTCTGACGGTTCTTCTCCGGAGGCAGTTCCCAGATGAGGAGAAGCGGATGGCATCGCTGAGAGAGAGGATGGCAACTGCTCACCAGATACTCTTGCAGGTAATGGAAAGGGTGGATATGCCCGTGAAACTCTGGACAGAATCCGAGGTCAGGGCAGTACGGTCACTCCGGAATTTTCTCGGGGACCTCTACGACACGTTATCGGAGCAGAGTGAGAAACTGCTTTCCGTCCTAAGTGAATACGAGAGGTGGCTGCAGTCACAGGAGACCATGGATGAGCTGCCCCTGGACGGAGAGAGATTCAGGGTTCTCATCGAGAAGCGAAGACTGGGGATGACGTTGGAGGAAATCAGATCGCTTGGAAGGGAGTACCTTGCCCAGACGGGGAAAGAACTAGAGGAGCTTGTGGAGAAACTCGGGGGAAGGAGTGTCGAGGAGATCAGGGAGAGAATACGTTCCAAGCACCCGACGACTTACGAGGAAGCACTCAGAGGGTACAGGGAGCTCGCGGATAGGGCACGGAGATTCCTCATCGAGAACGACCTGATCACGATGCCCAAGGAACGGTTGGAGGTCATCTTCTCCTATCCGTACATGAGGCAATTCCTCTCGATTGCTGCAGCAGGAATGCCCGCAAGGTACGATCCCGAGCAAATTGGATACTTCTACCTCACACCACATGACGACCAGAAGATGTTAAAGGAGCATTCATTCGCCTTCCAGCCACTCCTCATCTCCCACGAGTCGTACCCGGGTCATCACCTTCACGGAGCATGCAAGAACACTCACCCATCAGTCATCAGATCTGGAATATACTCCACATTATCGGCCAACACGGCTATCATGTACTCCTGCAAGCTCGGGGATATTACCGAGGGATGGGGGCTCTATTGCGAGCGGATGATGTATGACAACGGTTTCGAGAACGATCCCGAGAATCCAGATATCGAACAGAAGTTCCTGCAGGTCAATGCACTCAGGTGGAGAGCTACGAGGGTGCTCATCGACATCGGGCTGCATACGGGGGAGATGGGGTACGAGGAGGCCGTCAGTTACCTTGTGAGGAACACGGGGTACAATGAGACCACGGCACATTCCGAGGTGCAGATGTACTCACGGTCCCCTGGGTACTTCATGAGCTACCTCCTGGGATCGCACATGATGAGTGAGTTCAGGAAGACCAGTGGCCTACCCCTGAAGGACTTCCACGATAGTGTCGTCTATGCAGGAAGTGTACCTCTCTGGTTCTTGAGGGATCACATCCTTTCCTTGAGGAACTCTATGCAGTAAGCAGCCACCTTGTCACTCCCCGGACCGCTCATGACGTTGTGGCCCAGACCCTCGAACATCTTGAAGTGACCGCCGTACTTGATTGCAGTCTTCTCTAGCGTTCGAGGAGAGAAGAAAGCGTCATTCTCCCCAGCGATTACAAGTAGATTATCGGGTTTGCTCAATGTCTTCTTGATTTTCCTAACCCGGGGTAGGTTGAAGAACACCGTGTCCATGTATGCCCTGAAGGCCTCGTTCTGAATTCTGTCGTAGTTTGGGTCTACTTCAGTGCCCTCGGTGAGGAACATCGTCCTGTACCTATCTTTCGAGGTTGTCATACCGATCATGTTGAATGTCAGGATGGATTTCAATACAGTCAAAGGATATTTTCGGAAGGTTCGTAGGGTTGCTACAAGATTCCCGTTGTGGGGATTCGTAGCGAGGAGGATGGTGGCAGCAGGTTCTGATTTCTCAAGGTATTTCTGGACGATGAATCCGCCCATAGAGTGGCCGATAATCACCGGGTTTGACCCGATCTGTTGGACTGCTTCCTCAAGGTCTTTGACGTAGTCTGCGATCTTTATCCACCGCATCCCCTTGGGATCTCGCTCGACACCGTGATTCCGCAGGTTGAAGGAGTAGCAGGTGAATCCAGCTTCGGTGAAGTAGGGAATGAACTCCTCCCAGCACCAAGCAGCATGCCACATCCCGTGGAGGAAGAGCACTGGAGTCGAGTACTGCTCTTTCTCAGGTTTGAACTGGAATAATTCCATAGGAGGTAGGAGTATTAGTGCTATATAAGATTAATCGAGACTCTATCCGTTCATCCTATCGATTAACCATGTGATTGCTTCCTGAACGCCCTGACCAAACTTAGCGGAGCACGCCACAAAGGACATGATCCGACCGTGGAGTAGATCCTTCGGAAATACGGTAACTGCTTCCTCAATATCCATGGGAGAAAAATCAACTAGATCCTGCTTGTTCAGGAGGATGAGCAGAGGCATGTCTTCCGGCATCACCTTGACAAGGTACTCAAACTGTTTCTCCATCAGGGAGAACCCCTTGGGATCTGTGCTCTCCCGAACCGTGGCATCGATGACGAAGATCACCGCATCGGCCTGCTGGATAGAGAGTTCCCAGAATGCCTGGCGGTATGTTTCCTGCCCGCCAGTATCGATCGCAGTCAAGGACCACCCCGATATGTTCACCGCGTTCTTCCTTACATCAATACCCAGAGTGGTGGGTACTGGCTCCAGAACTGGCTCCCCGGTGGTGAGGTATCGGACAAGGGTCGTCTTACCGCTCTTCGGAGGTCCGACTAGGGAGATGGTAGCAGCCTTGATCTTCTCCTTGCCGAAGATTCGCGAGATAATACTCATTACACCTGAGATATTCACGGTTGAATTTAAAGTTATCAGTTCCAAATGTCCGAGAACTACTGTTTGCAGATTGGACACTTACCCTGTATCTTCAACCACTCTCGAATATGCTTATAGTGAAAGTAATTCTTGCATTTGGGACACGCCTCAACTAGATCAAGGTCGTTCATTTCCTTTCTGCATATAGTGCAGGTCTGGACTGAGCCACTTCCCTTGACATCCTTCCAGAGCGGGAGCTCCTCTAGATCCGAGGTTGCAAAGCCTTGCTTCTTCTCCCGCTCCTTCTTCCTCCTGTAGGAGTCATAAAGCGCGTCGAAGTCATCGTCACTCAACATACTTACTACTGAGTAGGGACATATTAATTTGCCCATTCGCAATGGTCGCATTAGGTTGAAATATTCACCAGAATGCTTTTATATTGTCGAGCCATGGGGTGTAGTCCCCAATATCGATGTAAATTCGCGGAGGATATCGCAAGTTATTGCCAAAGATGAAGATGTGACGGAGAATTTTTAAACCCCCGCTCGAACCGCAAATCGTCCCTGTGGTTTTAGGCCACCTCAAAAGAAGCCGCAAGATCACGTAGAGGGGCTAAATGGAAATGATGCATATGAGAAAGGCATTCTACGTCATCATCACAATATTTTTACTAATCAACATAACCTACGGTGGTTCGGCTAACGTATCGGGAACAAATGTGATTATCTCAGAGGTTCTCTATGACGCTCCGAACTCGGACTCAACTGAAGAGTGGATCGAGCTCTACAATCCCACCTCTTCTACGATTGACCTCACAGGTTGGACCATCTCCGACAATGCGGGGACGTTCACCCTGTCGGGGAGTATCCCCGCCAATGGCTTCATCACAATTGCTAGGGACTCTGCGGGTTTCCAAGGCCTGTACTCATTCGCCCCAACTCTAGTCATGGGAAGTGCCCTCGCACTCTCCAATTCCGGGGACAGACTTGACCTTAAGGACGCATCAAACAATCCCGTAGACTTCGTTGCATGGGAGAATTACGTCAGCGGCTGGTCAGTAACTGCAGTGAACACGGTCATACACAGGGACAGCGATGTGGACACAGACGGTCCTTCAGATTGGACGGCACCCGGTACCCTTGGAACACCCATGGATGTGAATGGACCAAACTTCGGAAACACCGGTCCAGACACCACCGCACCGACCGTAAACATCATCTCCCCTGCTGACGGATCCACCGTCTCAGGAACTACAACCATCTCAATCTCCGCCTCGGATGTCAGTGGTATCGTGGCTTATGAGATCCTGATAGATGGTGTGCTCAAATCTACGTCCACCACCTACAGCTGGGACACGACCACGGAAGTCGACCAGAGTGTCCACACCATCCTCGCACGGGCTCAGGACGGTGCAGGTAACTGGGGAGAGACGAGTATCTCAGTCACTGTTGACAACACAGTTCCACCACCACCAAGCGGTGGTGCCTTCAAGGTCATGACCTACAATATCGAGCAATCTGGAATCAACCCTGACTGGAAGCAAGTCGTCAAAGAGGAGAATCCGGACATCCTCATTCTCGTTGAGGTCGGGACTTGGGATGACAACAACAACGCACTCCTCAATCAGTATGTAGATGAGTTCAACGCGTACTTCACCAACGAGGCACCCTACCAAGGAGTTGTCACACAGAATGTTGCATTTGACACCAGTGGTGAGGCTGTACTCTCAAGGTACCCAATTGTTGCCACCAACCAGTTGGCTCTCGTCACCCTTGACGACGGCTCTACATTTGACCCCAGCCATGATTTCCTTGATGTCACGGTTAATATTGACGGAACGGACACCCACCTCGTTGCATCTCACCTCAAATGCTGCTCTGGAGCCACAAATGAGGATAAAAGGGACAGGGCACAAGAAGGGATCATCAACTACATGGACTCACTTGGCAACGTCCCCATCATGTACATGGGAGATCTCAACAGCTTCTCACCATTCGACACCGGTGCACTCGCTCCCAATGGAGACCTCGGAGTAGGTCCCATGTCAATGATGGTTGACACCAGTAGTCCGATCTACGGTCCCTATGCATCGAATGTGCACACATGGACAGACGTGTTCAGGACCCTCAACCCAACTGACCCCGGGTTCACAATTGGTCATCAGAATCCCACGTACCAGTCGAGGATTGACTTCATCCTCACCAATCAGTTCTTTGACGGATACCTTGTCTCCTCAACAGTTGGGGACACTCCCACTGCTGACACAGGATCTGACCACTACGCTGTTGATGTGATCATTGACTTCGGTGGATCTGCAGATACCACACCACCAGCCCAAGTCACGGGTCTCACAGCTTCGACTGTGAGCAGTACACAGATCGATCTGTCATGGACTGCGAACACCGAGGCAGACCTCGCAAGCTACAACGTATACCGGGATGGAGTCTTCCTGACTTCTGTGACTACAAATTCCTACAGCGACACAGGTCTCACTGCATCGACGACGTACTCCTATGAAGTGAGTGCAGTCGACACCAGCAGTAATGAGGGACTGAAGTCCGCGGCTGTTTCAGCAACCACATCTGCTCCCGATACAACCGCTCCCGCACGGGTGACTGGACTAACTGCAACCGCGACAGGTGAGACAACTGTAGATCTCAGCTGGAACGCAAACACCGAGGCAGATCTCGCAAGCTACAACATCTATAGAGATGGAGTGCTTGTTGGTTCTTCTACAACCACAATGTTTACTGACTCCGGTCTGACTTCCCTCACCACCTACTCCTACGAGGTAAGTGCAGTTGACACCAGCAACAACGAGGGGCAGAGGTCAGCTGTGGTGTCAGTCACTACGCTCGATACTACTGCCCCCGCACAGGTGACTGGCCTAACCGCTACTGCTACAGGTGAGACCACCGTAGACCTCAGCTGGAACGCAAACACAGAGGCAGACCTCGCAAGCTACAACGTGTATAGAGATGGTGTGTTCCTCACCAGTACGACGTTGACTACTTACAGTGACTCAGGTCTCACTGCCCTCACCACCTATTCTTACTCCGTCGAGGCAGTAGACAATGTGGGAAATGTCGGTGTGGCCGCATCTACCAGTGTCACAACACCGGATCTCACCGCACCCTCACAGGTCACAGGGCTCGCTGCGACAGCAGTCGGAGTAAGCCAGATCGACCTTGCATGGACTGCGAACAGTGAGACTGATCTCAGCTACTACAACATTTACAGGGACGGAGTGCTCGTCGCCACTACGACAGGCAATTCATTCAGCGACACAGGTTTAAACAGCGCAACAACCTACACCTACGAGGTGAGCGCAGTAGACAACTCAGGGAATGAGGGATCAAAATCAGCTCCTTCATCAGCGACGACTGCAGTCCAGACCCTCGGGCATGTTGTGATCAGCGAGGTTCTCTACGACGCAGCAGGAAGGGATGCAAGCTACGAGTGGGTTGAGCTCTACAACCCGACTGGTGCAGCTGTAGACCTCAGTGGATGGACCCTTACAGACAATAAGAACACGTTCACTCTTCCCAGTGGGACTGTTATTGCCGCAGGTTCATTCCTCGTGATCGCGAGGAACAGCAACTCCTTCAACAATAGGTACGGTTTCATGCCCGACGTCGGTGGACTGAACACCGCTCTTGGGAATAAGGGAGATAAGCTGACCCTGGCAGATAATTCAGGTGCAACTGTCGATTTCGTGGCTTGGGAAAACTACGTAACTGGATGGAACATCGTTGCCAGAACAGACGAGTCCATTGCAAGGATAGACCTCAGTGTAGACACAGACTCTGTAAGTGACTGGCAGGTAGTTGCAGGCGGTACACCAGGTACACTTTAGTATTTCATTAATAGAATAATTTTCTACAAGCATCTAACACTCTTTCTACCAAATATGTAAACTTCAAGAACATTCAATCATCGATAAATTGGATCATCCCCGTCTTCAAGAATAGAGAGAGGGTTGCCTCATTTGATACCCTGATGATAGGCCCTAATTTCGGGAGACCGCTATGAGGGGGAGTATTCTGAAAATACTCATACCTATAGCACCCTATATTACTTTTTTAACACCCCAGAGTATGAGAATGATAGGATGGTACGTATTCTTGATATTTCTTTTGGTGACAACTAGCAATACTTAAAGTGGCAGGAACAAAGGGGCTACTGAGATGAAGAGAGACAATAAGTTCGTCCTGCGACTTGCTGGCTTGACACTAATTATAGCCGCAATGATCCTCCCCCTCGTTCAAGTGAATTTCTCGGCGTCTTGGGTAGATAACAACGCTCCCATTGCCGCACCAACTGGGTTCAAGACGAAGCTCCTTGACTATAACATGGTGATCGAAAGACAAAGGATTGTGACCTATGACAATAGTTCATTGACATTCATCCCCCATGAGGGAAACAAGACGGTCTTTAGTGACAAAGTTGATAGTTTCGATCTCACAATACGAGCCCTCTACTACGGAGGAGTTCTCTTAGCTATTGCAGGACTTGCTCTCTCAGCATTCTACAACGACAAGATTGGGAAAATCCTTGTCCTTCTCGGAGGACTAATGACCCTTGCAGTCCTGTACTTCACCACTCAGATGAGGGACGCGGTGTACCAAGCGTTGCTTGACTCTGGTAGGACGAAGGCAGGTACCCAGCTATATGCCGACACCACATTCAGTGACGGGGTCAATACCTATACATGGAGAGACTCAGCGATCGTCGATATCGGTCTTGGTTACTACACCCTTGCTATTGGCTCTATCCTCATGCTCGTAGGAGAGATCTTCCCTACATCAACGTCTAGTGAGTCTTCTAATGAGTCCCTTGAGGAAACAGACGATTAACAAGTTCTGAAATTTCTGATTTTACATCAGGATCCTCCTGACTTGACCTAACAAGGTCGAGGAGAAGATCTGTTCCTGACGTCTCTTTCCCAAATTTCTTTAATCTCTGAAGTGCAGAGTATGAATTTCCCCGGTAGATATAACTGAGGAGAAGTCCAGAGATTTTGAGTACGAGTATGGATGAGCCCTCCTGCTCGATTCTCTGCAATATATGAGGGGGGGTGCCAAAGACTTCTTGGCTAAAGTTATTGATCGCGTTGAGGTAAGCCCCTATGAGGAACTCGTTAATTTCAATCGAGTTCTCAAAGAGGTAACTGTACCTCAATGTTCCTCCCTCATCTATAATTAGCAAGCTTATGGGGGTCTCACTCTCATGGTGGACAACGGGTATCGAGCTAGAATTCATGGAGTGGATAACTCTTGAAAGATCTGCTTTGCTCAACCTCTCCCTCAGGGAAAGTCTATTGAAATCAGAGTCTACCATGTCTAACTCACTGGATATGTACTTTGCCATATTGTGGTAGCCCTTGTTATCCGCAAGAATGAGTGCTTCGGAGAGAAGACTTGAACCGGTGTTGTGGTCACCAAGGAGTGACATAAGTTTTCCCTTGAGGACAAGGAGGTGAAGATTGTCGACGTTGGAACCGTGCCCTTTGATCTGAACCTCAAGTTCCTCCAGCCTCTGATTGATCTCATTAAGGACCTCACCCTCGCTGTAGATTAGGAGCTCCTGCAGAAGAAGCTCAATGATCTGAATCAGTGCAGAGACTCGTATCCAAGATCTAAGCCCAGGTTGATCAAGAAGACGTTTGAAGAGTTCGTATGCCTTTGCCTTGTTACTGTGCCTAGGAAGGTGCTTCTCATAGTTGCCCTCGTTTAGTATTGCCAGATGGGTGTTGTACTCACCTTCGGAGGTTGTAGCAATTGTCTTTATTTGCCTGACAAGCTTCTCTGCTTTTTCGGTATCACCGACATTGAGGTAGTACATCATTAACTGACCTGCAGTGAGTATACTCTGCTCAGGGTCACTGTTTTTGAGGGAGAGTGTGTATGCTCTATGGAAGCTCTTTTGTGCTTCATCTAGGACTCCGAGATTGTAGTACGCATTTGCCAATCCACCGAGACTTGATATGACATCACGAGAGGTGGACTCCCCACTTTCAAAATACCCAAGTGCCTCAAGGTGGGCATCGACAGAAGTGGTGTAATCACCTTTCATATAGGCAAGATTCCCGATATTCACTAAGGAGCGAGCAATGTCTTGGGAGTTACCTATCTTTCTCTTCAATTCCAGACTCTTCTTGTAGTACTCGAATGCTCTATCCAGATCACCAGTAGATTGGTAACTGACCCCTAGAGCATTAAGTGAATGAGAGATTAAGGATTCATCCCCATATTTCATCCTGAGGTCGTAGCTCCTTAGGAAATCATCCCGAGATTCCATGAGTCTGTTTTCCATATCGTTAAGTATCCCCCGGACATAGTAGAGCTCCCCCTTCCACCTAAGGATATGGTCTTCCGCTATATTCTCACAGTTCTGGAGACCATCCTCGATTGCACCGAATGCATTTCTCAGTTGACCTAATCTCCAGTAGCCATAGGCCATATTGACATAGGATCGGGTTCTCAGGATTGGGTCGTGGGTGGTTTTGCAGACCTTCAAGGCAATCTTTAAGGACTTACTGAACTCACCCAACCTTTCTAGGACTACGCTTCGCTGGATAAGGGACAGATCGTCTTTCTTACCCTCCAATTTTGCGAGAGCTTCGTTGAATTTCCCACGTTTAATGAGTTCACCCACGTCAGGGGACGACACCAATATGTAGTAGAATAATAAAGTTATAATTCATTCGGTCAAAGATACGGTCTATCTTCTGACAACTCCGAGCACGGACCAGCAGGACTCATCAATTTTCAAACCAGCCTTGATTGCACCTATAACTGAACTGGGGATCGTCATACGGAGCAGGACAGAGATACGCCTCAGAAGTTCATGACGCAACTCGTTGGGTATTTGAAGCATGGAAGGGGGGCGTATGTTTCTCACCTCGACCTCTTTGTTAAGCACGATCTCAACTGCAGCGTATGTCAGTGTGCTGAGTCTCTGAGCAATAGATGCTTGAAGGAGAATCTCGTTGAAGAAATTGATCTTCTCTCCTTGTGACATCCTTACCTCATCCGTCCCGTCAAGGATCATCAGAGGAACCCCTTTATACACCACCACGTCAAGGACTGGTACTTGTTTGGCGGAGAGGAATAACCTGCTAAATGGGATGATCTTAACCTCTCCTGAGAAATCGAGAAGTGAAGATTTGAGGATGGATAGATCGTGGTATACACCATTAATCTGAACAAGTCCCTCCTTAAACGAGGTGATAATGAGCAGTATTTTGCGATCGTTACTGTCAAGGATCACAAATCCCTGTGTGAGAAGTGGGTCGTTCTGAATGTGATCAATCAATATGTCTAGATCTTGACCAGATTCTAGTTTCTGTCCGTATGTGTCGCCGATGTCCATTACTCATATAATAGTGAAGTACATCTAAATAATCTGAGTTACACAGGACTAGAACTTGGAGAGAGGCATCCCTGTCTCACTCCACCATAAATTGACAGAGTCAGAATTCGAGCGAGCCCCCGGGACTCAGCTCCTTGACCTCGATTCCTGATCCCTCGAGCTCCTTGCGTAGCTCTTCAGGGGTTCCATTGAGCGGTGGAACAAAGGTGCCCCAGTGAATGGGGATAACAGAGCTCAGTCCCATCATCTTCGCTGCATACGCTGCACCTCTAGGATCCATAGTGTAGTGTCCACCTATTGCCAGAAGACCGATCCTGGGTGAGAATAAATCCTTGGTGATCTTCATCTCCTTGGTTACACCCGTGTCACCACAGTGGTAGAAGCTGTTACCATCAGGGAAGCTCACGACATATCCTCCCGGGCTTCCGAGATAGTGCATGGTAGTCCCATCGTGGTATCCTCCAGAGTGGGAAGAAGGCACCATGGTCACTTTTATTCCGTTGAAGTCGTAGGTTCCACCAAAATTCATGCCTACTACAGTTCCTCCAAAGTCATTACCAAGCTGCGAGTTGAGGAATACACTCATCTCGTGTATCACTGCAATTGTCGGTTTGTGCTGTTTAGCAAGTTCGATCGCATTACCGAAGTGGTCATTGTGACCATGGGTAATCAGCATCAGGTCGATCTTTTCAGGCTTGTGCTCATCCCCTGGAAATTTTGGGTTCTCTATCCATGGATCTATGATCACCGTCTTTCCTTCGTGTTCGAGGAGCACACATGCATGCCCCAACCACTTTACCTTTGTAGTCATTGGCTCACGTATATAGCAGGTAAATATGAAGCTTTTTCGAAAATGGTTCACGAAATGTTAATTTTTTCTGCAATATGTTCAAAATTCAACTACAGTATCGTCATCCACTGTTCTATTCACTTTGTGAGGTAGGAGGGCAGCATCTTGAAGCCATCAAGTGTAAGATAGACACCGACAATGAAAATAAGGACGCCGGACAGAACAGTGAACTTTCTTTGGATGCTCTGTCTGTTCTTTATGACCTTGTCCTTAATTGAGGGAAGAATCCCACTCAGAATAAAGAATGGAGTACCAGCTCCGAGTGAGAAGATGCCCATTAGCATGACAGACTCTGCAGTGGTTGTGCCAGCTATGAGGGTAAAGGCAGTCCCAAAGATCACGAATGCGCATGGAGCCGCAAGCAAGGTAAACAAAAGACCGATAACCAAGCTGGTGACATATGGATTCTCGATCCGATCTATGGCATTATTGGCTACAGTACTCATCCTATCAAATAACGTCAGATGAAGGGTGGAACCCATGATCATCAGCACAGAGAATATGATGAGGATAATGCCCTGTGTGGATCTGAAGAAAAGATATCTATTCGAGAAATATAGAAGAACGTTACTGGACAGCAGAGAAAGCGTGGTGAAGACACTCATGATCCCAAGTGTGACGAGAAGACTAGCTATGAATCCATTAAGCTTTCTCGCCTCATTAACTTGAACCTCTTCAGAAACCTGTCCCATGTCATCAGTTTCCTCGCTAATCAGGTGAGCCACAAATGTCGGAAGTATGGGGAATAAGCATGGTTGGAAGCTGGCAATCAACCCTAGGAGGAAGAGCGTCAGAGCCAGAGTAACAGTAAGCAACCTACTTCCTCCGTCGTAGTAGGGGAAGGATCAGTAAAGCCGTGAGGAACAGTGGTGAACTCACCACATCCTCGTTTGTGACTCCAACGTTGGCAATACCAAGGTACTCATCGAATGCATCTGCGAAAGCTTTTGCAGATACAATTGTCGAGTTCCATGTCTTTAGAACCGTGAGGTCTGCAGAGAGTAGCCAGTTGTATCCATTAGCAGTCTTGACCTCACTTGCGTAGTCATTGATGTCAAGGCCAAAGTCCCAATCATATCCACGGCTTGATTTCATATTCTTGACGTCTTCGAGAGTATCACGCGATCCACCGTACGAGATCGAGATGAAGGTAATATTGTCCTTGTAGGTATCGTAGATCAGGTTGAGGTTCTCTTGGTTCTTCTTACAGGTCGAACACCATGTGGCTGCCCACTCAATCAGGACAGGTTTGCCCTTGTAATCTGCGATGTTAACAATCTCACCAGTTGTGAGTTGAAATTCAAAATCTGCGGTCAGTGCAGCAGATGTTGGTGGGATACTGGAAAAAAAGAGTATCCCGAGGAAGAAGGCTGAGGCTAAGGTCAGTCTTTTCATGAAATTTTAGTAGTGTATACATAAATAAAAGTTAGGTATGTTGAAAATGAGCTAGGGATTAGAACATATTCATATAATCATGGCAGAGCAAAGCCCTATGGATATTATCGATGAGCTCAAACAGAACATATCCAAACCTTGGTACTACACAATGGGTTCCAACTTATCTCCTTCAATTAATGAAGCAGGAGACAAGGTTGTCTATATCAGAATAAGGGCAAACTGGAAGGAAGACAGATATGATAACGACCTCTTTGTTCACGACATAGCTAGGGGTGAAAGCTATCAACTAACAAGGGGTAAATCTGTAACACACTTTGAATGGATAGGTAATAGTGTGATCTACAGTGCAGAAGACAGCAAGGGAAAGAATCAGGTTTGGTTGTTGAAAGACCTTGTCGGCCATCCACTTCAACTCACTGAGGAAAAGGAAGGTATACTGAGATTTGCATGTTCAGATGAGAAGGTGGTGGTTCAGGTAGAGGACAAGGAGAAATTCGGAAAGAGGCAGAGGGAAGAAATATTTGGAAAATTTGTTAACGTTGAGGAGGATACCATAGGGAACAAGATTCTATATTTCGATCTCACGGAGATGGAGGAGTTCATCGATGGGAAACTGTTGGTTGAGGACAAGGATGCAGAATCCCCTTGGACGAATCTGCTAGAAGATTTCGATAAACCCCTCCACATCACTAACCTCTTCCTCGGGAAGCAATACCTTCTCATATCAGGTAGTCCCAAACCCGATCTAATCTACGCACGAAATAGGAAGAACTTAGTCATCACCCTAAAGGATCACAAGATCACAGAGGTGAAACTTCCCCACGGAGCCAGTCTACTCTCCCTCTCACCTGATGAGAAGACTGTCATTATACACCACAAGAAACGTGATAACCGCTTCTATACACAGGGAGACCTGTGGAGGATTACATTAGATGACCTTCTCAATGGTGGAACGGATTTTGACATGCTGACAGGAGAGCTAGATCAGACAATTATGAGTCATTACTGGATCAATGAGGGGATTGTAGTCTCCTTCTTCGAGGACACAAGAGCAAAAGCAGCTATTCTCTATCACGAAAGTAAGGAGATGAAGGATATACGTCTAGACGATGGATGGAGTGGTCTGATCCCCCGAGGTAATCTCAAAGGGGACTTTGCTACTTCGGTCTTTGCCCCTGATCGCCCTCCGGGGATCATGTACAAGGTCGGTGAGAGACAAGAGCTCATTGAAGCAACCAACCTCGAGGTTGGAAAGGTCGAGACGATGAGATGGAAGAGCAGGGACGGTGTCGAGATACAAGGTGTCGTCCGATATCCTCCAAACTACGATGAGACACGATCATATCCCTTGGCATTCGTCATACATGGGGGACCAGCGTGGATTTCTGTGGAATCGGCGGTGATGCCGAGCCACCTGAGGTACTACCCCGCATTGCAGTTGTCGAGAGAGGGCGTGATCATCGTCGAACCAAATTACAGGGGGAGTATCGGCAGGGGACAGGAGTTCCTAGAGCTCAATGTCAACAACCTTGGTGTCGGAGACCTATGGGATATCGAATCATGTATCGATCACTTGGGAGACAGAGTGGACAGGGAACGTGTATTCGCCATGGGTTGGTCACAGGGAGGATACATATCTGCTATGGCAGCGACACACTCGGATAGATTCAAAGCAGTAAGTGTGGGAGCAGGAATCAGCGACTGGTATTCCTACTGGGTGACGACTGACATCAGGAACTTCACGGAGGACTACCTATCCACTGACCCTATTACAGATCGAGAGAGATATAGAAAGACCTCTCCGATGTCCGCCATAGACAGGGCAAAGACCCCCACCCTCATCCAGATCGGTCAGAATGACCAAAGGGTGCCTCTCACCAACGCCACCGAGCTCTACAGAGCCCTGAAGATCAAAGGTGTAGAGACTCACCTCTTTGTCTATCCCGGAATGCCACATGGGATCGGGAAACCTAAGGAGAACCTTGCGGTAATCACGCAGAACTACCAGTGGTTCAGGCACCACCTTTTTGGCACAGAGCTCGACCTCTTCCCCCTTGAGGTGGAAGAAGCATAGGAGGTTTCAACTACCATATTGTAATTGAATGTCACTCTGGATTTAGTGTTTATAAAATAAGTAGAAGAAAGATTCTATAAGTTAAGTGAGTCGTCGCTTTTGTCTCAAAAACAGTCCGGACAGAATAATACTGAAAATAGCGAAGAACGGAAGGAATGATGCGGAAGAGGTTATCGTCTCAGTTACTGTCGTAGAGTCTGCAAGAACTTCAGAAGTAGTTGTCTCAGTACTCGTTTCAGTAACTACTTGGGAAGACACGTCCGTAGTGGTTTCAGTGATAGTTTCAGTACTTGTCACAATTGCTTGATCAGAAGATTTAATGAAGAACTCCATGGTCTGGGACTCAAATGCAGCTTTAGAAATAGAAATAGTAACTGTTGCATTTTCAAAGTTCAATGGAAGTGTGACCTCGTAAATCCCACTCCCCAGATCCACTATAGAGTAACTACTAGAAAGGAAGTCCACACTAGCACTTGCGCCTGCAATTCCACCTAAGTCGGACATATAGCCGAAAGTAATTGTCTGTTCGGTAGAGGATCTATTAATTCCAAGGAATTGTACCTCACTGCGATGCGGATTAATCGGAATGGATATTGGCGATGCTGATCCCAGAAGATAGGCGATATCAAGAAGTACAATTTTAATTCTGGGTATGATAATCCCTAAATTATTTGCAAGCCAAGAATTTAGATTGATTGTTCCAAGGTCAAAGAATAGGATTCTACCAGAGAGTGTAAGAACAAAATCAACTTGAAAATCAAGGTAATACGTGTACCTCATATTTTCCAAAGTTAATTCAGCAGAGGTCGCATCGGTGAGATCTATATTCAGTGGGATCACCTTCATTTCGGAGTTGGTCCAACTCATCCCAGATATATCAGATTGACTATTTGTGGTGCTGACGTCACCCTCTACCGATATAATCTGCCTAAACATATCTACTATATCAAGATTGAGGGATATATCACCCAACCAAGCCACCTGTGGTAGGAATTGAGAGAGCTTTAATTCAATATTGGTCAGTGGTCCTATATACCTCTCACCAATAATGTCAGAGAGAGTAAATGTAGAGACACCCATTGGTAGATAGAACTGCTGAAGGAATTCCTCAAAGTACAGGTTCTGGGAACCAGAGAACGAATACTCATCGAATTTAAACGAATACCCTAGATCAAGAGAGATATTCAAGTACATATTCAGTGAGGGGGCGGAAGCAATGGAGTATACCAATGCCGATGTTCCACTTTCCACGTATTCTGGGAAGAGGAAGGAGAGTATCTCCTCCGAGTAAATATTTACCCCAATCGTCAATCTAGGTTCAATAGCTACAGTGAGATTCACGTTATTCGGAGTGTAGGAGAAACTCGTTGACATCGATTGTTTAACATCAAGAAGATTCTGTTGGATAATATCTTGTGTGTACTTGTATCCTTTGATGAAGAGATTATTTGGGACATTTACCTGTAAAATTAGAATGCCACTACCAGTCAACCCCGTGTTATCAGTTGCACTTAACTCTAATCTGACAATTGTATCTGCCTGAAAGCCAGACAAATCATAGGATGTATTGAGTAGTCCAGTTGATGGATTATAATCGGAAAGAACATCAGATCCATTCAATACAATAGATGAAATTAGGTAGTTGGAGTTAATATCCTCAATATCGACAAGAATACTCACCGAATTATTAGAGACCAGATCACCACTTGTTGGGGAGATAAATTCAACTGTCGGAGCAAACTCAATAATATTCGTTTTGATATAGATCTCACCAGTTGATCTGTCAACTGAATAGCCTTTATCGACTAAATTACTCCCGGAGACATCCCCTATCTGAAGAGTCGCATAAATACTTCGGGTATTTCCGACACCACTGCCATAGGTTCTATTAGTAGGAAGATACAGATACGCGTTAAATCCGTTGGTATCAATAGGGTCGTAGTAATACTGATCAGGAATAAAAACCCCTGTGCTAGAAGAAGGAAGGAGAAGAATGGCTTGATCCCCTATTACAGTATCATCAACTCCAAGTTTCACATCATACTTGAAATTCGTGTATAGAGAAAAATCCCAAACTGGCCCACCTATGATCCTGAAGAAGACTCGTACAGATAGATTCCAACCGCCCTCAACTATTTTTACGGGTATGCGCTGATTGTTAGTTATATTGTAGTATTCGACCTTGTCGAGGAGAATCTCTCCATACATAGTTAAAGAGCCTGATCCTGCTCCGTCTTCACCACCCCGATAGTACACTGTATCGGGAAAGCCAGTAGTCATAATAAACTGTACGTAGTACTCCTTAATATCACCCGAATTTCTACCAAATGAACTGAGACCACTGTCAAGTGTGAATGTAGTCGAATTGAACCAAGCAGTCTCGGTATCAGCTAGAGTGATGCCAGTAAAAGGAGTCGAGTCAAGAACAGTATCTGTTCCCAGCACTATATTTCTTTTTAACTCGACTTTGAGGTCTACACCGTTAAATGGACCCTTTGCTAGAACCGATATCGTTACTTGATTTCCTGGATAGGCATAACTTATCTCTTCGCTTGTTGAAGCATTGTAAATATGGACTTCCAGTACTTCCGGATCGGAGATTCCTGATAACTTTACGCTTGTCGATTTCTTTACACTATTAGCTTTAGGAGTGACCTCATTAGTACTTGTCAAAGGCTGAATCGTGTGTGTGTCAGCAAATCGGTTAGATTCCTCAAGAGCAGGAGCTAACGAATTGTCAGAGTTAGAATTTGTGTTTCCTTCGACTGAAGCAGTCATCCCTGAGGTTGAAAACAGCAGAAGAAGGATAATGAAATATTGCATTGCTTTAATGATTTTCACCATCTAGGGGGTGAAACATCCCCCCGAAGCTGAAATTTCAGAACACCATATAAACACCATTGGAGGAATATCGAACTTATAAGTCATAATTGGTAATATTTATGCAATTGTCCAATTATAACAAAATGCAATCATTGGTTGAAAAAGTTCATTACCATAATAATGAATTAATTTCTAGTCAAAGGTAAAACCCAGTTGCTCTAGTTGTTCCCTAAGTTCAGCCCGTTTCTTAACGGAGAGCCGAGATGCCATGATTCCTGTCCATGCTGCGTCGGGGGTATTCCTACCCTGACCACGATAGTGCTTGGACAGTTGCTCGTCGTAGCTTTTCAGATCCTCCTCACTTACATTTCCGTACTCCTCCTTGAAGACATTCAGGGAAACATCCATTCGTGGTTTCTGGGGAGGGGCTTCAGCCGGCCATCCAATGCTCATACCGAACAGTGCAAAAACTCCCTTCGGAAGCTTGAGTAACTTAGCAACCTCAATTGGGTGATTCCTAATCCCACCAACCATCACTGTGCCCAGTCCAACAGATTCTGCTGCAAGGGAGAGCGAGGTTCCGGCTATGGCAGCGTCCACGATGGCGACGATAGAGTTCTCAAGGGATCCAACCATCTTGTTCCCGTGCATCTCGCATGCTTTCTCGAGCCGGTGGAGATCCGCACAGATCGCGATAAAAGCAGATGATGTCCGGACGTGACCCTGGTTCCCCACAAGTTCGTAGAGTCTCTCCTTCCTTTCTTGTTCGCGGACTATAACGTAGCTATAAGCCTGCCTGTTGCTACTCGTGGGAGATCTCCTCGAAGCCGAAATAATCCGGTCAAGAAGTTCGTCGGATACCAGCTCTTCCGAGTGCTTCCTGATGCTGACCCTGTCGTTGAGTGTGTCGACTACCGACTTTGATTCCATACTTGTTTGATCTGAAGAGGGAATAAATAACTAGGTGATGAGGCAAAGTTCAGGTGAAATTCCCTGCACTAGATTTATATCGAAAGCCTCCGATTCTATAGTGGTGCAGGAATTTACGACGAAAATAGTTGAGGCAATTCGTGATATTCCTGAGGGAAAGGTAGCCACCTATGGACAGATAGCTCGTCTTGCAGGAAATCATAAAGGTGCACGTCAGGTTGTCTGGACTCTGAAGACCCAGACTAAGAAGAACGACCTCCCGTGGTTCAGGGTGATCAACTCCAAAGGCAGGATCTCGATTAGGGACGAGGTGGGGTTCGAGGAACAGCGAGCACGACTCATAGGAGAGGGTGTCGAGGTCAGTACAGATGGTGAGATTGACCTGAGTCGATACCAGTGGGAAGGTTGAAATCATGTGTGGAAGATTCAGTAGGTGGATAGGTATAGAGATCCTCCTCGAAAGATTCAGACCAATCGTGGAGGCAGAGTACACCAAGTCATACAATGTTGCACCTCGGACAACTAATCCCGTGCTTAGGGGCAGCGACGGGGTATTCCTTCTTTCCGGGATGGAGTGGGGGTTGGATATGGGGAAGAATAGACCGATCAATGCAAGGGCAGAGAACCTTGACACACCCATGTACAGGGAGGCATTTCTGAGCAGAAGAGCGGTGGTACCGGTGAGCGGGTTCTATGAGTGGAAGGACGGGAGACCATATCACATTACTACGGGTGATATGATGACTCTGGGGGCGATCTACAACGAGATCGATGGTCACAGAAGCTTTGCAATAATCACCGTGGAGGCGAATGAGCAGATGAGTTACCTCCATTCACGTATGCCACTTATCCTCGAGGATATAGACCATTGGTTCGGAGAACATCCTCCCTATAAGCTTGTCCAACCGTTCGATGGCTCATTGGATTTTACAGAGGTATCTACATACGTGAACAACCCACGGAACGATAGTGTGGAGTGCATCAGACCAGTCAGCCAAACATCGCTTGAAGATTTCTTTGGATAAGAAACGAGGGGGCGGGGGAAGGATGATATAGTATCTGAGTACTGAAACCTATGGATTACGAGAGATTGTTCACCGAGAAAATGGACGAACTCATCTCCGAGGAGATGCACCTTACAAACACACCTGGTACCGCACTGAGCATCCTTGAGGAGGGCGAGATTGTCTTCATAAGAACCTATGGAGCCATGGACTTTGAGTTGAGCACACCTGTGAATGCGGACACACTATTTAACATTGCCTCAGTGACCAAGTCCTTCATTTGTGCAGGCATTCTGAAACTGCAAGAGGAGGGAAAGCTCAGTGTGATGGACAAGCTCTCAGATCATCTCCCAGTCACGATTGGGTTCGAGGATGATCCCATACTCATTCACCACCTGATGAGCCACTCCTCTGGCATCCCGAATCTTGCAGACGGAATGTGGTCGAGAAACCGTGAGCACATGCTAGGGGAACCTGCAAAACCTCGCTATCCATTCACCTCATGGGAAGACGGGTTTAGGTTCCTTAACGGTGCTCAGGAGTTCTTGTCCAGACCAGGAAAAAGGTTCCACTACAATAATTTTGGGTACGGACTTCTCTCCAAGATCATCACAGAGGTCGCAGGTGAGTCCTATAAACACTACCTACGAAGACATATTTTCCAGCCGTTGATGATGGAACGCACCGGTTTCTATAACGAGATATGTAAGGACGAGAACCTCGCCAAAGGTTACATGGACAGGCCAGGAAGTAAGACGAGGGAGTTGGTCAATGTCCCTTACGAGGAGCATAAATTGACCAGATCATTAGATGAAGCAGCAGGGGGTCTCTTCTCCACTGTCAAGGAGCTTGCCAACTACATGAAGATGCAGATAAGCGGAGGGGAGTTCAAAGGTAAGCAGATTCTCACTAGGGAGAGCATAGATGAGATGCAGAAAAGACAATTCAAGGAGGAATACCCAAATAATGCGTTCAAGGCATCATACGGTCAGAGGATATCAGGTTATGGATACGGCTTTGCAATCGATGAGGATTTCTACGGAGTGAAACTCGTGCAGCACTCGGGGTCGTTCATTGGAGCCAGTGCATGGTTTGCATTCCTACCCGCACACAAACGGGGAGTAATCATGCTGAGCAACCATCACCCCAGTCCGAGAATACTGTCCCAAGGGATATTAGCTGAGAGTCTGGGGACTAAAGTAGAGGAATGGCCACTCCTTAAAATCAGGAGGTTCCATTCCAAATTGGCAGGAGAGTATCATACCTACAAGGGGATGAGCAAGGTCAAGATCATTTCACAGGATGGGTCTCTTTACATCTCAGATATAGAGGAGAAGGGAAAGAGGGTACTACTCCCCATGGAGGATCAACCCACGATGAACTACTACATTCCCACATCGATGGGAGGGAAAGACCCAGTCCAATTTGAGGAAATCGACGGAAACATCTTCCTCAACATCGAAAGAAACAGATGGAAGAAGGTCTAGACCAAGAATTTGAGTGGTAGGTCATAGAAGAACTGCACGGTCTTCCCGATTGCTTCGAGAGGAACACCCTCGTTGTCCCCATGAGCCATACTCATCAGATCCTTGAGCTCGACTTTATCGGTCAAAATCGAGAAACCATAACATTTGATACCAATCTTCCTGAAGTAGCGCGAGTCCGTTACAGCTGGTAGAAACAGAGGTATGAGCTCCTTATCCGGCTCGATTTCACCATATACCTCCCGTATTGTATCGATCAGTGGGGTGTCCCAACTATCTGCGGAGCCAGGAACAACTTCGGTGGGTACGATTTCTACCTTGGACATCAATTCTGGACCAAGAGTGGTTCTTAGATAGTTTTGGAGGTATTCAAAATCCTGACCAGGGAGCAACCTGACATCGAAAGACACCTCACTGGAGTCTGGAATAATATTCGTCTTCGTCCCTGCTTTCATGATCGTGGGATTAATGGTCATGTGGGTAAGGGCATGAAGGGTTTTTGCAAGCCCGAGGTCCTTTTTACTTACCTTGTTGATAGCGTAATCAAGTGTTACTTTGTGAGTTAGCATGAATCTGGAGAGAGACCCCAGACCCAACCCCTTGATGAAAACATTCCAAGATGGGGTGAAGAAGGCTGGTGGAGGGTTGTCACGGATCTTCTTCAGTATCTCTGACGTGGTGAATATCGCGTTATCCGTCATGTAAGTGAAGGAGGCGTGTCCTGAAGTTCCTTTAACCTTGATCTTGAACCACGAGGGCCCCTTCTCTGCGATCATCAGTGCAGTCTTCGACCCCTTGTCTGTCTTGAGCACCGCACCACCGAACTCTCCGATGAGGTACGTAGCCATGATCTTCTCCGGAACGTTCTCAACCAGCCACTTGGCTCCATAAGAGGCCCCTCCTTCCTCGTCTGCGACAGCTAGAAATACCAGATCCCTCTTCGGTTTGAAACCTGAGGATACCAGCTCTGCAAATGCAACTGCCTGAGTGGCTGTGAACAGGAGCATGTCGACGGTTCCACGTCCATACAGGACACCATCCTTGATCTCAGCGGAGAATGGATCCACATCCCAGTTATCCTCGTTCACTGGAACAACGTCTAGGTGGCTCTCGTACATCAGTGACTCCTCGTTGGATTCACCCCTTAGTCTCAGGAGGAGGTTCCCCCTGTTTTCGGCAGTCTTGAAGACCTCGTGCTCGACCTTATCTAGCACATTCTTGGACTTGAAGTACTCAAGGAGAGTTTCGACAGACCGCATCTCATTACCGGATTCGGGTGATTCATCGTTTACACATTTGTTTTGAATCAGTTGTTGGAGGAGAGCAGTCGCTTCGTTCTGTAGCTGGGTGTAGTCTACCATCTGGTGAGACAGGCCTGTATACCCCCATCAAGAACTTTACGGAATGGCAATGAATGATCTGAATATCGCGATGAAATCAAGAATCCTGCTTAAATTTCTAAATTGGGATACCGTTACTGATCTGGATAGTGTTTTATACTTCTTCTGAAATAGGACATTTGTGCTGCAACAAAGAGTCTACGATGCCTGTTGTGCTCACAAGTTTGAGGAGGCTTACAACCTTGTACACATGGTCAGGCCGGAGAAAGTCAGCACCGAGATCGGAGAGAACCTGTTGGAAGAGGTGCTCTTCATCCACATACTGCTCAAGGAGGGGAGGCATGATGAGACCCTAGAACGGGCGAAAATGCTCTATGAAATCACAACAAATGAGTTTAAATTCGGAAGTATCGTTGCTTTGCTCTCGATATATTGGAGGATGAGTGATCTAGATGAGTATGAACTCCTGTTGGAGCAAGGGAAAGAACTTCTTACCGACAATCTCACGGAAATATACCCAGATTGGGTCTGGTGGTACTTCACGATGGAAGGGGTGTACCTCTCCTCCAAAGGTAGGCTCAATGATGCGCCAACCAGTCATACCAAAGCACTAAATATTGCAATAAAAATAGAAGACCCTACGGCTTATAGAAACTCTGCCAATAATATTGCCGTTGTAGAGATCGGAAGATCAAATTATCAGGAGGCCCGTCGGATTATAGAAGAGGTCTTAGAAAGTGAATTTATCGATGAGAGCTTGAGGTTTCAATTCAGGCTCAACCTAGCTGTGACACTAATGAGTATGGAAGAGTTCGATGAAGCTATTTCCCTCCACAAAGAATTGATAGAGGAGGTCAATGAGGACAGTAACTCACCCTACTTGATTAACCTCTACCACAACCTCGCAGGGATCTACGTGCATACCTTGGAGTACGAACTTGCAGAGGAATATTACATGGAGTCGCTGCGGATCGCAGAGGAACAAGGATACATAAAAGGAGTAATTATGAACTACTCATCGCTCGGAATCGTCCAGAAAAATATAGGGAACTACAGCTCTGCAACAGAAAACTACACTGTTGCCTTGGATCTGGCTCACGCTGATCGTGATTATGAGGGAGTTTTACTCGCACTCGTCAACATGGTCAGTCTGGATGTCATTCACGGAAGATTCGAGCTCGCACTCCATAGGATCGAAGACATACTCAACATTATCGATAAAGAGGGAGGAAGCATGGTAGTCAAGTCAACAGCGCTATCTAACAGAGCATTAGTCTACCTCCAATTAGGAGAGAAGGAGAAAGCAGAGCTCACTCTGCTCAAGTGTAAAGAGATACGCGAGGAGTTTGATAACTCCATTCTACTTGCGCGGGTTCTCACTAACCTTTTTCTATTCTATACAGAAGAAGAGCGATATGAGGAGGCGAGAGATGTGCTGGGAATCCTTGATGAGATATCTCAGAAAGGACCAAGGAGCGTCAAGGACGCCTTTACACTATGTAAGGCAGTCTCTATCAAGGACATAGATGCAAGCATACAAATGCTAGAAGATCTTGTAGACCGACGATTGGAGGACAACTACCTCGCATTGGCTATGTACACACTGATGGAGCTCTACCTACAAAAACTGAGTCAGGAGAATGACCATGAATACTTTCTGAAAGCAAATAGAACAGCAAAGACCTATCTAGAGCTCGTAAGAAGGCAAAGATCAATCCCTAGAATCTTGGACACACTTATTCTCTTGTCAAAGCTATCCTTGATCGCACTCAATGTGGTTGACGCCAGGAAGTATCTCGATGAGGCCCTAGAACTGTCCACTATTCATGCCATGGAGTTTCACGAAAAAAGAGTTCGTGAGGAGATCGAGCTGGTAGCAGTAGGGGAATGGCCAAACGAGGTCAGTGACAGGATTAAATACACCAAGATCATGGTGTTTCTGAAGACAAAAGGTGGATCTAAGGGTTCCGCACCTGAGACCTAGAGTATCTCCTTCATATTCTCCAAGGGCTCATCCAATATGTACGACCTTGAGTATCTCCACCTACCCCTACTCTCCATGTTCCCGTGGTAGAAATAGTATCTCTCACTCCTCTCGAGATCTAGCTGGAGGTACTGTGGTGACAGGGCGTTCTCCCAGACGAATTCAGAGAAGTTACTCGCTGCACCCGGTGGGATCTGCATGTACCACACAAAGGACTTATCACCCATGTATGCCGTTGTCCTGAACGGGACGGACCGCCTCAGCAGTCCCGAGAGTTTTGCAGGAGTGAATTCCTTTGTGAACCTGCCCACAATCACCTGTGGATAAGAAAGGTTGAAGATGTTCCGATTGAAGTAGAGGCGGTTCTCTGTGATGACCTTCTCCCTGAGCCTGTTTACCCTCCGGGAGATTCTTGACCGGTCGATGTCATAGTACTTCGAAAGTTGGGAGATGATCGGTCTCCCATTGACAGTCAGCTCCCTCAGTAGCTTGAGGTCTGTGATGTCGAACTTGATTGTGGTCTGTGGAACAAGCGGATCAGCTACGGTCGACTCAGAGTGCTGGACGTACTCATTCCACGAATCAGACATTCCTTGAGTACTCCATCGAGATTTCCAGAGATCAAAGTCGAAGTCACTCCTCGCTATATATCTCTGTGTCATGAGTTTAAGCGACGAGCAGTGCCCCTCGTTTTTCACCAGATTGAGCAGATCTTTCAGGTAGGACAAACCCTCGGGCGGTATATCGATCTGTGAATAGACATATGCCTTACCTGAGTATCCAACGACTTGGTAGTGACTGTATGGATGGATACGGAGAAGTGCTTGGATCCACTGCAGTGACTCCTTCGACTTGATGTTCTCGAAGATGACATGAACACGCTGGAGACCAAGTGCGAACGGGTTGTAAACTGCCTCGACCTCTGTCTGAAGACGCTTTCCGAGAAAGGGGACGATGATCTCGGAGTCCTTGCGGAGAAATCCATTCTCCTTCATCGCCTGCAATCTCGATTTCACCAATGTGGAGGAGACTCCAAATTGCTCTGCCAAGGCACTTACTGGAAGAAGCGGATTCTTCTGGAGGGCAAGAAACAGTCTGAATGTCCTTTCCTCAATCCACGATTCTGAGAGGAGTCTCGTCCACTTCATATGAGAGAATACCAATTGAAGAATTTATAATTTTAGACAGAGGTCATACATTTGCACATTTTTTCTAATTTCGAGATCAGTACTACAATTATGTGCGGGATATGGGGGCCGTTGCTCGGGGATACTAGGATTCAAGTGCAGCCATCATATCTGACTTCTTGATCTCATACTCAGGAATTATCGCCACCTCCCTGTACCTTAACTCGTCATTAATCGCGATCATGTGCGAATTGCTTCCCGCATTGTGCGTCTGGATATACTTGGAGTCCACGAGTCGAGGATCAGAGAGTATCCTTTCGAGCATGATGTACTTGAGAGTCAGACCGAGCCTGTTTCCCCGGAACTCCCGGACCACTCCGGTGTCACCTTGATGGATGAGATCTGGGAAGTTGTAGTCGAGATAAGTATCGGTGTATCCAGCGATCTTTCCACTGGGAACGTGTATTGCAACGACTGTCCAAATGTAGTAGTCGCCAATCTCTGCTCTTTTTCTAGATATATTGAAGAACTCGGGAGTGAGCTGCTCCTTCTCGACACTAAGGTCCTCGGTTGGCATATCGTTCCAGATCTCCTCGATGATCTGGGCGAAGGATACCGGGTCGAAACCATCAGGGAACATGTAATCCATGATCTGGATGAACTTGAAGCCCCTACTCTGTGCCTCCTGCATAAGGTCAACAGTTCTTCTCCTCACATCCTCCAGTGTGAAGGTGCGGAGATCACTTGCAGATTTCCTGTCTGTCAATCCGAGCTTGACAGGTAAACGCTCAATGTAGTCTATGAAATCTTTGTGCTTGGGATAAATGCTGAAGAACAGGATCTCAACTTCATCCGGAATATCATCCACTATCCTCCTGAGGAGCTGCCGTCCGTAACCCTTCCTTCTCTGGCTCTCTCTGACACGTACGCCTATGCTCGCATTCTTCCTATTGTGATCGCCGGTGTTCAGGCGCAGTATACCGCTACCCACAACGATGTCACCCACGTGGCCAATATACCTGAGAACTTTGGTGTCGGGGTACGGGGGAGATTTAAGTTTTCGTACCTGATCGTCGAGGTCGGTCGTAACGACGTCAAGGGGGTAGTTATAATCCCTGTCGTGCTCAAGGTATATCTCTATGAGCCCACCAAGAAGATCCTCGGGGATCTCGTCAAACTTGGTGAATTTAGTGGTGGTCAGCGAAGCCATAGCCTATTGGAGGTGAGTTCACTTATATCTCTTGGGTATTGAACTGATGTCTTATTGATACAAGAGTTCAACACTGTAAAAGCATTTGAATTTTTCAGGCAATATATTTCACATCAATTCCAGTAATCAGCAACTGTTTATATAATCGGACAGGCTTTTGATCCTTGAATATTATGAAGCAATCGATCGTATTCGCGCTATTACTGTCCTCCTTGTTGTTTACTCTAACAGGGGCAAACCCTGTCTCAAAGGAAAACAGGAAGATAGAAATTGGTGCATCACCAACGGTTGTGAATCAGGGGGCACAGCACGTGAGAACAAATGTTTTCCCGAATAATGATTTTGAGCAAACGGATTCATCTGGAGTTCCTACTGGCCTCAGCAGCTATGCATCGGGATACAGCTACTTAATTACAAATAATACCGAGAGTGTAATCAGTGGATCCCAGTCATTGAAGTACGAGCTGAATGGCGGACAGTTTGGTCAAACAGGTACTATCAGTAGAGGCTATGCATCTAACCTACTGCTCCTGAATCAGAGTGTTGAAATTAGCTTCAAGCTGAATCTTACAAACCCTGAGCTCAGCAACGGAGGATCGTTATATCTCCTATCTCAGTTCAGGGCGGAAAATTACTCGTGGTACTACATCTACGATTACCTGTCGACTAACAATTTTGGAGGATCAAATAGCAGCACGCGTAAGTACCTGTTCCACAACCAGACTCTCGGTACGTGGAACACATACACCTTCAACGCGTCAGCCTACTTCGAGCAGGCATTTGGGAACACCTCTCAGATATACTATGACTGGCTCGGGATCTACCTCTACTCTCCTAGCCAACCAATTTCGTCCTCGATCCTCCTCCTCGACGATTTTAGATTGACTAATAGAACGGGTTACAACTTCGAACCCGATGGTGATTTCGAGGGCTCCTCGAACTGGAGTTCACAGAGAACAAATTATGGAACAATCTCTACAGTTCAGGAGGGGGAGAGGACCAACGTGCTCCTCCTCAACACCACCACGACTAGGGAGACCGATTCCTCATATGCCTCCGTGAGCAGGTCATTCTCATCCCAGAGCAGTAGAATCGCTATTCGGGAGAATGCATCCCTCCTGAGCTTCGACTACAAGGTAGACAACCAATCCGCAGGAGGGGACGGGTTTGAGAACTACCTACGTCTTTCGTTCACCAATGGAAGCAACTACGCCCTCAACCTCTACTATTACCTGAGTAGGAGCTACTTCCCTCTTTCCGGAAATTATTCTTCCCCATCAAACGCTTACGTCTACCTGAATAGCTCAATCGTTACATCGTACGGAGAGTGGCAGTCGTTATCAATCGACCTCTATGATCTCCTGAACTCGCTGAACTATACCAATTTTGGTCTTACGTACTTGCAGTTTAGCACAAATTCCTTTGACTTCGACATGTCACTGATTACACAAATAGACAATCTCAAGCTCATTTCTGATGTTATTAATGACTACGACTTCGAGTCCACATTTAGTGACTCCTCCGGCTCTCCTCTCCAGAATTGGGCACCTTCGGGGAGCGCAACGTACAATCGTAGTTCCATCGCCCACAGTGGGAATTTCGGAGCTCAGATCAACCTCACAAGCTCTCAGTACCTGTACCTGTACAAGGTCTCTAATACCAGAATCAAGGACAACTACTTCATGGATTTCTGGTGGATGGTCGACAATGTTGTGAGCACTGGTCAGAGGTTCATTCAGATTAACCTTGACTTTGGGGCATATGACTTGATCTACTATGTCGGGATACCCCAGAATTCTTTAGGATACAGCAACAGCTCTAATGCAGGCACCTACCTACTTGGGGATTTCACGCAGAATTTGACATGGAGTAATTTGAGGAGGAATCTGGCATCAGACCTAAATGCGGTATTCGGGGAGAATATCTGGAACCTCAGCGCACTCCAGATATACATGAGCAATCAGGAGACGGGTGACATCACCTTCTACCTCGATGACCTCGACATAATCGAGGATGTTGGAGCACCAGAGGTACTGAGTGTCGACGTTCTGGACACACCAGTGTACTACTCTCCCGTCAGGGTACAGGTCGACGTCACGGACACCCTCGGGGATACCACGAATGTGTCGCTCGTCTACAGGGTAGATGGAGCAGCGTGGTCTATTGCAAATCTCAGCTCCTCGGGTCAGACCTATACTGCGACGATCCCTGCAGCACCTTACAACTCGTTAGTGGAGTACTACATCCACGTCGAGGACGAGTTCGGGAACAGTGCGGACTCCATGGACGGATCAACCTATTACAAGTACACGATTGGGGACGATGTTGCTCCACTGGTTTCGATCTCGGATCCTGCAAATAACACCGCCGTTACCGGAAATATATCTATCACCGTCAAGAGTTCGGACGTGGGCTCCAGCGTAGAGAGTGTAGAATTGTTGGTCGATGGAAGCTCGGTGGGGAACTCGTCGTCTGCACCATACACATTCGTACTGGACACAAGGGATTTGTCCAATGGGATCCACACCATTACAGCAACTGCGAGGGACTCCAGCGGGAACACTGCGACATCGCTCGCCTCAACGATTGTGGTGGATAACGACCTCGATGCCCCTGAGATCTCAGACATCCTCCTATTCCCGACCACCCCGGAGAAGGGCGTGCCAACCGTTGTCAGCGTCTCCGTCACTGACCGGAGTGAGATCACCTCGGTGACCCTCATGTACCGGATGGACGGTGGGCAGTGGCAGTCAATTCCCATGGAATCTCTTGGAGATCTGTACACTGCAGAGCTACCTGCGATTGCGGACGGACAGACGATGGAGTACTACATCACCGCTACAGACGAGTTCGGGCAGACTTCAACCAAGGGTTCAGAGAGTAATCCCTTCGTCTACTCCTTCGACGCGACCGTCCCTCCGGAGGGCATCGATTCGGTCATGAGTCAGGCGCAGGAAATCTACGACAACTACACCTTCTTCGTTGGGATGGCGGCCACAGTGGGGCTGTACCTCGCTTTCCTCCTTTCTAAATTCATCTTCAGGATGAAATTCGGGAAGAAGACAGAAGGATCATCATAAATCTTACAGCAATAATACTATTATATCCCTCAACTGTATTTCAAAGTATGAAGATTAACTGGGACAGTCATACAGAGCACAAGATGGTGGATGGTCTTTTCGGAAAATTCGAGCACACGAAGGAGATGACCATTGCCCGTTGGAGATTCGAGAAGGGTGCAGAGCTCCCAGTTCACTCACACGTTCACGAGCAGATCACAATTGTTCAGAGTGGTTCACTTGAGCTCATGGTCGGGGAGGAGAAAGTCATATTGGGTTCGGGAGATCTGCTCACAATCGAATCTGATGTCCCCCATGGAGGGAGAGCACTTGAGGACACCATAGCACTGGATATCTTCACCCCTGTCCGTGAGGACTTTGTCGAGAAATTCGGTTAGTTCGAGCTAGGTTCTAAATGCGGAATATACAGTTACAGAGGAGGTAAGTTGTACCAAAAGTACTTTGAAGCCAGCGGTGATCATATCTCCTCGAACTCCATTCATTGTTGGATTGGGGATCTAACCGAGAGATTTATACAGTATTTTCCTCATCCTATCTTAATGGTACTTTATGTAGTCGATCTTGAGACGACGGGGATCTACGGGTATCCAAGGGATAAAATCCTTGAGATTGCTCTGGTGAGAATAAGCGATGACCTGAAGAAGGAGTTAGTCTACGACACCCTGATCTCCTATCCTGATAGGTACAAGGATAAAATCAACAGATGTTGGTGGGCAAGACAATGCGGAATCGGGTTCGACGACCTCCGAGATAGTCCGTCCATAGGAGAGGTCTGGGAGGACCTGAGAAGAATCCTAAAGGGTAAGAATCTGACCTCGTGGAATGTGGGATTCGATCTGACGAGTTTTCTGGGTAAGATGGAGTCACACCTAGGGAGTCTGGGGTACAGGAGGCAACCTTGTCTCATGTGGCAGTCAGCGGAGTACATGAGGGGAGTATTCGGGAAGAAGAAACCCCCAAAGTTGGAACAGGCGGCCAACTTCTACCAAGTCGAGGTCGGTGAGTCGGATTACCACAGAGCGAGGTACGACACACTGATCGCTGCGGATATAGCCATCCAGATGATGAAGAGAGGTCACTACACCATACGATAATCCCCTTTCTAAGCCACCCCAAAAAGCCGACAAGGTATGGTTAGGAGACACTAGCAGGGGGTGAACCCACATGCATACAGATTACGTAGTCATACAGAAAGCAATAATGACCTTGCACACAACTATTGTGGACATCCAGAAGACCCCTATACTAACGCATACACAGATAGTATGCAATGATATCACACACAGATATTGACCAAGCAATACAGATCGAGCACCTCATGAGGAGAAATGAGATCTTCGAATTGACACTGACCAACCACCTCCTCTCCGCGGTGATGAGCACCCTGAAAATCGAGGGGGTAGAGAAAGCGGAATTCCACATGAGGGAGGGTTATGCATCACTCCAAGTTGGAGAGAACCATAAGTTCATCGGTAGGGAGTTTCTTCTAAAGAAGTTCGGGAAGGTAGAGGTGACAGGTATCACGTCTTTTGCAGGGCTCACCGCTCTCCTTCTGACGACTTCCTTTCCCACGGAGGATCTTGTGGACCGACTGTCTATGGAGCTGTCCAAGCGGCACAACAACCTGAGCTTGGGGCAGGCGATCGCCATGATGGCGATTTTCATCACCTCATTCGGTATCAAGAGAAAGAATAACAAGCAGTAGTCAATAGGGTCTTCCCACAATATCCAACACACTATAGATATCTATCCTATTTGATGACATATTGGGTCATAGAACACTACAACTGCTCGATCAGATCGGGTTGTTTCACGAGATAGCTGAGCACAAGAGAGATCAACACGGGGAAGAAGATCGCCCCTGAGACGATGTGGGCATTCCACACTAACGTGTAGTAGAGACTGATGAAGACAAAGTACAGACTAAAATACACCAGAGGTATCAGAAACGCAAAAATTCGGAATTTAGTGTCTGTGAACTCGTCAGCCCACCAGCAGTACAAATCTGCAACCACACCAGTGATAAGAGCCACCCAGTTCAGGGGATACGTCTGCTGCATAGCGGTGAGGTAGATACTGTTGAGGAGGAGAACGATGGTATATCCCCCTACAGGCATTAGACGCCTCTTCGCAGTGAGAAGTACTATGCTCATCATGAAGACAGTCTGCAGGATTATTGAAAGTATACCGATCGAGTGCCCTATATCAGGATCAGGGCTGGAGACCACAGTTGCCTGTAACCTCACAAACGGGTGTGCCCACTGTGTAATAACAGAAAGCGAGGCCAGCATCATAGCAACGGATATGATAATGGGCCAGTCTTCAAATATAGGCCTGGTATCTTTCTTCCTGATCCATGCAGCGTTGAATGGACCGCTCATTAGCAGGATGAAAGAGGTGACGAGGAGAAGATGAGTGGCAGAGAAAGCAGCTTCCAGATCTTGCTCTATCCCGAAGACCTCATGCCAAGCAAGATCCCCAGCCCCAGCGATGAAAAAGAAGAATGCACCAAGGAGGGACACGTCGTATCCCTTAGGGACTGCCTTCCAGAATAAGTAACCTAGCTTCCGGTTTGTCCAAACAGTATAACCCATGAGCGATGCCAACAGAGCACCACCTGTGTAGATTGTAAGGTGGGCAGGGGTGAAAAAGGTCTCAAGTTCAGGATTATGGGTGTGCGTGAAGGCATCGTAGTACGCACCAGAGATCAACCAGAGGGAGAAGAGGGCATATAGTTTACTGAATTTAGGTTGGAGAGCAGGGTATTCTGAATCCACAGATTTGGGTTTAGACTTTGATTAATTAAGGTAGCACCTATCAATTAGATGATTGCCAAAACACTAATTAGCGATGGTCTTAAGACAATGTACAGACGATACACCACAAAAATGTTATTTAAACCAATAAAATTATCATTACAGGTATAAATCAGAGGTATTAGGAACAAATTATTATAGATTAGTACCATGTATTTGGATTTATGTGGCAAGAAATTAGGTCAGTCTTCCAGACGACACCGTCCAGACTCAAAGTTGTAGAAAAACTCCTCGAATCGGGGTTTAAGGTACTACCTGATGGCATCTATGCAGGTGATGTCCAACTCTCGACTATCAAGCTCGCGAGGGCCTGTGGAGTCGACCGGAAGGTGGTCGAGGAGACTGCACGGGACATTAGGAGCAACCCACTGCTCCTCAATGTGTTCCAGTATCTCAAGCCCGTGGCGGACATCTCGGATATCGCCAAGTACAACAAGTCAGGATTCGGCGGACTGATAGAGATCGAGGCAATATCCTCTTCAGTGGGAATCGCTTCCAAGGTATCCACTATGATCTCAGAGGAGGGACTCGTTATCAGGTACCTCTTGGCTAAGGATCCTGAGATCTCGGTAAGGAGCACCATGACGGTCGTCACCGACGAACCCATCCCTATGCACATCATCCAGCAGCTGCTCAATGACCCCAACATCCTTAAGGTAAGTCTGAGCTAAGTACACAGAAACTGATACTGAACCAAGAATCTCGGGCATCAATGATATGATTGTATACAATAAGGAAGAATTGATGAAGAAAGTACCACTAAAACACGGGATGCATCCTGTCGATCTCTACAAGCGTATCAGGTTGAGGTTCAATAACACCGTTCTACTGGAGTCCATGAATCCCCCCTCGCGATACGCACGGCAGTCAGTCATCGTCTTCGCACCAACACACTTGGTCAGGATAGACAATGAGAGACTGTACGTCAACGGAGTGCAGAGAGCACAGGGGATGGATTCGTCCCTCAACTACCTTCGGGCAGTCCTCGAAGAATTTCCTATGGATCCACAAGACCACTTCACGGGAGGTCTGGTAGGGTTCACCTCCTACAGTATCATAGGCTCGATAGAGAACATCGGACTGAGACATCCAAAAGAGTTTCCAGACGCCATGTATGGGTTATACCTCGATGGGATAGTCATGGATCATGTCAATGATAAAAGCTACTACTTCCATCACAAGAAATTCAGCAGCAGGTACACAATGATATCTGAGATCATTGAGGAACCTGTGCCCAAATTCACAATGGAGACAAGCTCACCCAGATTCAGGACAAGCAAGGAGGACTACATACAGATGGTTGAGAGTGTAAAGGAGAAGATTGTCAACGGTGAAACCTACCAGACAGTGATTTCGCAAAGAGGGGACTTCTCAATCACAGGGGACAGAATAGGCGTATACGAGAAGCTAAGGAGGATAAATCCGAGTCCGTACATGTACTGCATCGAGTTCCACGACTACGCAATTATCGGGAGCAGCCCCGAGTTACTAGTATCTAAGGATAATCGGAGGATAACCACATTCCCAATAGCTGGTACCAGACCGAAAGGCAGTACACAAGAGGAGAGGGAGCGGTACTCTGAGGACCTCTTAGCTGACGAGAAGGAAAGAGCGGAGCACAATATGCTGGTGGATCTGGCCAGGAATGATATCGGCAGGGTCTCCGAAATTGGCACCGTTAGACTTCCCCAATACATGAGTGTCGAGGAGTTCAGCCATGTGATCCACATAGTCAGTGAGGTCGAGGGGGTATTACACGAGGGGTACGACCAGTTTGACGCGTTCTTCTCCCTCTTCCCTGCAGGCACGGTCTCAGGTGCACCGAAAATTAGGGCGATGAAGATCATCGACTCCTTGGAGAGTACAAACCGCGGACCATACGCAGGAGCTGTCGGATACTTCGGTCTGGATGGAAACATGGAGCAGGCAATCGCCATCAGGACGATATTTGGTAGAGGGGAGCAGTTCCACATGCAAGCTGGAGCAGGGATAGTGCTGGATAGTGACCCCGAGGCGGAGTACAGGGAAACTCTGGCAAAACTCGGTGCTTTGTTTCAAGTGTTGGAGGTGGAATCATGATTCTGTTAGTCGATAACTACGATTCCTTCACCTATAACCTTTACCAGTACCTCGCAGAGCTGTACGATGGCGAGATCATTGTGAAAAGAAACGATGAGGTGACACTGGAAGACGCAAAAACAGCATCCCATATCGTGATCTCGCCCGGCCCTGGACATCCTGCAAAGGATGAAGACTTCGGGATGAATTCACGGATACTAAGGGAGGTCTCACCGCATGTACCCACCCTCGGAGTTTGCTTAGGTCACCAAGGGATTGGAATAACCTATGGAGGAGAGGTGAGTGCTGCGAAGAGAATTATGCACGGGAAGGTATCCCACATTGTACACACAGAGCGGGGGATATTCAGAGGGATACCGCAGAATATCACGGTGGCGAGATATCACTCCTTCGCCATTACGAGAATCCCACAGGATCTGGAAGTAGAAGCTACTACAAAGGACGGGGAAATCATGGCAATCCGTCACAGATCCTACCCCATTTACGGGGTGCAGTTCCATCCAGAATCTGTCCTAAGCGAGTATGGACATGAGATAATCGAGAACTTTCTCGCCCTGTGAACGCGGGTACAGGCGATCGCCACAATAACAGGGATTGTGTACGCCATACCGCCATTCCTCTGCATTAGTGTTATGACCGCATGAGCATATGATCACATGTGGAGATACAAGATATATCGATGCACAACATCATAGAGAGCGTCCTAAGTGGGAACAGACTGAGCTATTATGAGGCCTATAGGACCATGCAGGGGATGATGGAAGGGGAGTACGATCCTGTACTTACTTCCAGCCTCCTCACAGCACTAAGGCGGAGTATGGAGAGCCCAGAGGAGATTGCAGGCTTCTCACAGGCGATGCTTGACAATGCTAAGAGGATCAATTATATCCGTTCAGAGCCGCTCGTTGATGTCGTCGGGACGGGGGGAGCGAAGTTCAAGAGCTTCAATGTGAGCACTACTTCTGCTCTGATCCTTCCCGGACTCGGGGTCAGCGCTGCAAAGCACGGCAACAGAAGTAACTCTAGTCCTTCTGGATCTGCAGATCTTCTAGAGGCCCTCGGTCTTAATATTCAGATGTCACCCCAGCAGGCAGAGTTCTGTCTGAACGAAACCGGTTTTACGTTCATGTTCGCTCCGATCTACCACCCAGCGATGAAAAATGTCGTGCCCATTCGAAGGAAGTTGAAATTTCGAACAATATTCAACCTATTGGGACCCCTCACCAACCCAGCTGGGGTGAAGAGGCAACTAACCGGGTTGTTCTCAGAGAAGTACCTTATCCCGGTTGCGGAGGCTTTAAGGCACAGGGAATACGAACATGTTCTTCTCGTCCACAGTGATCTTGGTGCAGACGAATTCACGAATGTTGGGAAAAATACCATTATAGAACTGGTGGATGGGGAGATCAGGGAAGAGACCCTGACCGCAGAGTCGTTGGGCCTGAACAGAAGTAATCCTATGGAAATTGCAAGTCTACCTCCAGAACAGTCAGCTGTAGAGTGCCTAAGGATCCTCCGGGGCGAGAGCTCACCGCGTCGGGATTTCACGGTAGGGAATGTTGTCTTGGCCCTAAGGGCTGCAGGAAGACACGAGACATACACCGAACTTGCGCGAGTGGTAGAGGATTACCTTGACACCGGTAATGCACTCGACAGATTAGAGAAGATTATTCTACACACAGGAGGTGAGATCGATACATTCGAGGCATTATTTGACATGGTCTGAGAGGTTCAGGCAGAATGCCCATGAGTTAGTAGCCAACGGTTACTACAAGGGCTTACATAGAGACAGGAAGGCACCAAGCTTGGTGAAACGGCTTGAGAGATTCACGGTGATAGCTGAGGTCAAACCGGGGAGTCCGAATGAAGGGGTATTTGAGGAGAGAGACTTGCTGTCGCTCATTGGTGGAGAGGCCCAAGCACTCTCTGTCCTGACGGAACCCAACTACTTCAAGGGTTCAGTGGACAATCTGCACAGGGCACTGGACTATGGAGTCCCAGTCCTGATGAAGGACATAATCGTGTCCGAGTTCCAGATCCCAAACTTCGTCTCCGCAATCCTCCTTATTCGCAAGTTCCTCAGCGAAGCAGAAGTGGAACATCTCATGAAGGTGGCCAGAGAGAGAGGTGTAGAGATACTGCTTGAGGTTGATAACAGGGAGGACTACGAGGAAGCAGTTAACTTCTCACCAGATATCATCGGGATAAACAACCGCAATCTGGAAACGATGCAGATTGATCCATTAAATGCAGAGAAAATCCTCGAAGAAGGAGTCTTAGATATACCCACACTGGCCCTTTCAGGGTACAGTACGCGCGATGATATACTCAAGGTGAGAAGTGCCGGTGCTGCAGGAGTGATAGTTGGAACTGCACTTTCAAAGAGTGAGAGACCAGCCAGTAAATTGAAGGAGATAACACCATGATAGTAAAGATATGCGGGTTGAGGAGAAAGTGTGAAGTCAAGGCATCTGAAGGGGCAGACTATTTGGGATTCGTCATGGAATCACCCCTATCCAGAAGAAACATTGATGTGGAACTGTTTAGAGAACTTAATAGCGAGGTAAGATCCAAATCAGTAATTGTTACCACTGTACCAGACCGTGAGGCACTCCTGAGGCTTGATAAGCTCGGAGCGGATGTCATCCAGCTTCACGGAAGGGCCAGAGAACACAGGTATGACTTGGAAACCCCGTACGCACTCGGTTTGAACCACAGTGAGGAGACAGTCGATTCCAACGCTGAGTACGTGGTGGTTGACAACACAACAACGTTGCACTATGGCGGTACAGGAAGAAGCTGGGAGTGGAGACCGATCGCACAGATGAACTGCCCTCGACTTGTTGCGGGAGGAATCAGTAAGGAGAACTTCAAGAAGGCTATAGAGCAAACAGGTGCTGACGGAGTTGACCTCTCCTCGACCCTAGAGGTCGGTGGGGTGAAAAGTCCTCGGAAAATTAGGGAGTTCTTGGAGGTGGTTCATTGCTAATCGGGAAGAAGCTTTCCACCTACCCAGATGAGAATGGCAAATATGGAGAGTTCGGAGGGAGGTATGCTCCTGAGTCACTTCGTCCTGCGCTGATTGAGCTGGAGGAAGCTTTCATGTCCCGAACCCCAGAATTCCTCCAAGAATTGACAAGACTTAACCAAGACTACGGGGGAAGACCCACCCCGTTGTACCACGCCAAGCGTTTGTCCGACCATGTGGGAGGTGCACAGATCTATCTCAAGCGCGAGGACTTACTCCATGGTGGAGCACACAAGATAAACAACGTGCTTGGGCAGGCATTGCTGGCCAAAGAGCTCGGAAAGAAGAGAATTATTGCCGAGACAGGGGCAGGACAGCACGGAGTAGCCACAGCCATGGTCGGGGCCCTCTTTGGATTCGAGACAGAGATCTACATGGGTGCAAAGGACATCGAGAGACAGAAGCCGAATGTGGACAGGATGGAGCTTCTTGGAGCAGAGGTCATCCCTGTCGACAAGGGCTCGTCATCCCTGAAGGACGCTGTGAATGAGGCACTGAGGGACTGGGTAGGCTCGGTGGAGACGACTCATTACATGATCGGCTCTGTAGTGGGGCCGCATCCCTTCCCCCTTATCGTCAGGGAATTCCAGTCGGTGATCGGTCAAGAGATCAAGGAACAGTCGCACCGGGAATTCGGGAAGTTGCCAGATCTCGTGGTCGCCTGTGTGGGTGGAGGGTCAAATGCGGCAGGGACATTCTACCCACTAATTGACAGCAGTGTGGACCTGATCGGAGTGGAGGCTGGGGGTAACTCACAGGGTCACGGTGCTACGATTTCCAAGGGCTCTCCAGGAATATTCCATGGAGCATACAGCTACGTTCTCCAAGATAATGACGGACAGATCCAAGAGGCTCACTCCATATCTGCAGGTCTCGATTACCCCGGTGTGGGCCCCGAACATAGCTTCTGGAGGTCCGTCGACAGGGTGAGGTACGAAGCTGTGACGGACGACGAGGCAGTAAGAGCATTTTATACCCTCTCCCGTATGGAGGGAATAATACCTGCGATTGAGAGCTCTCACGCTATATCGAAGGCCGTTGAGATCGCAGCAGTAATGCACCCAGAGCAAAATATAGTAGTCACACTGTCGGGGAGAGGAGATAAAGACCTACTCAGAAAGTTGGAGGATAACTCATGACTGTCGTCACCTACGTACCGTTAGGGTATCCTACACTTACCGATTCCCTGAATTTGATCTCAGAGCTCGATGAAATGGGGGTTGACGTCATCGAGATCGGGGTGCCATTCAGTGACCCAACTGCAGATGGAGAGACAATACAGCGTGCAGCGAAGGTCTCTCTGGACAATGGTATTATCCCAAATGACGCTCTAAAAGTCCCAGCAATCAAGGCCAGAAAGTATCTTATGACCTATGGAAATATTATCTTGAATTTCGGGGATCTCACACGTCTTTCTGAGAGCGGCTATGAGGGGCTGATCATCCCTGATGTTCCGATCGAGCACAAAATCAAGACGCCAGGACTTGATCAAGTCATGATAGTCTCCCCTAATTCGAGTGAGCAGAGGATACGTGAACTCTCTGCCGAAACAGAAGGCTTTCTTTATATCACCTCCCATCTCGGAACCACAGGGGGGAGAGCAGAGCTGGATTTACGGTTGAGAGATGTCCTTCGATTAGCTGAGGATGAGAATCCACACATTCCGAAGTACGTGGGATTTGGAATCACAGACCCTCAAAGAGCAGAGGACATCCTCTCAATGGGTGCAGACGGAGTTGTCATCGGAAGTGCAATGATCAAGGCAATAGACAAGGGTGGAATCAGTGCAGGAGCTGATTTCATCCAACGTTTCCTCGATCAACTGAAGTGACCTCAAATCTTGTTCAAATTTGAGTACAAGGCTTTTTGAAATATATATTGAAGAGTTGCCGACGTCATGTATAATATAGACGGAAACGTCAGGAGTCACCAATTATGAGCAACAACAAAGTCATCATCGGATTACTACTCGTCACCGCCTTAACTATAGGCGTCGTCACTGTCATGGCAGGCAACAATGATTCATTCATGGGCGATCACAACCAGACCCACGACCCCAGCTACGATCACAATGGGTATGGAGGTATGAATGGAAATCACTACGGGGATGGTACCGGAGACCACCAGATGCTCCGAGACGGATCTGGTGCTGGTGGTATGTACGGGAACCAAGACGGAGAATGTGACTATCCCTAAGCTTTGACATAAGACTCAAGTTATCCAATATCTATTACTCCCCCTTACTTTGCGAATCTCCAAACCTTTCAGATACAATAATGATGTCCCATCCCTAGTCTGCAGGTGACTGAATAACATCTTTCTGGGGTTGGTACTTAAGGAAAACCACTACAAGGACGAGAAGTCCGATTGCGTTGAGCACGATGTAGTAAATCGTGGTGGGATCACTGTACCAGATGTAGATGGCAAAGACGGGGATTGATACGAGAATTGCAACCAGACCTACGAGAGGAAGTATCGGATTGACCCTTACCTCTGGTGTCTTGTAGGCGACATAGTTAGCCACAGCGAAGATCGTGAGGAAGGCGACTGATGCAAAGGTAGTGATCTGAAGAAGACTTCCGAAGAAGGTGAAAACGATGGTCACGAGGGTGATCGCGATGAGACTGACGTAGGGGATGTTCTCCTTATTCTTTCGTGCGAAGATCTGGGGTAAGTCACCCTCCTCTGCAATGGTGGAGGCGAGCCTAGCCGTACCGAACAGTGTGGCGTTAATTGCAGAGGCTGTTGAGAAGAGAGCAGTGATACCAACTATTACAAACGCCACACCCCCAACTGCGGGGCTTGGGAGAAGGCGGGTGGCAGCGTAGGCGAGGATCGTGTCGTCATACTTCAAAATCTCCTCTGGGGTCACCACACTGGCTACTACGATCACAATGAGTATATAGATCAGTGTGGCAGTGATGATGGTGGTGTACACCCCTTTCTTGAAGTTGACCTCCCTCTTCTCTATCTCTGAGTACTCGTAACTTAGGAGTTCGAAACCCTCGAAACTGACGAAGATCACAGGGATGGCAATGAACGCTGCTCCGATATTGGTACTCTGCGGGATGGTCTGGAAGAAGGAGATATCGGGTGAGCTCACGATGATGACCACACCCATAATGCCGAAGGCGACAAG
>WAMJ01000235.1 GCA_015522385.1 Candidatus Heimdallarchaeota archaeon | reverse complement strand
GTTTAAGAGTGTACATTTTCAGACGTTGATAATCCCAATGGTGGTTTAACATGATTGACTGGACGAATTTCCTTCTTGAAGACAGTGAGATATTCTTCAATAGGAGTGGATTGTTCTATGCGACAATTATCAACTTCGGACTTGCATTTATCCCGATGTACCTAATGCTTCGTCTGCAGGGAATTAAATCTGAGAATAAGACTATCAACCACATTACCAACTCTGTCATTGGGATGAACTTTGCCATAGCATTACGATTTCTCATTACTGGAATAGACACATTCATCCTGTACATTAGTTATGGAAAAAAGAACCTGCTTGCAGCTTGGGAGTATATTCCTTGGTTCTTAATCTTCATCACTTCCACCAAGCAGGTTTCTACTCTAATCAGAGTGCCCAAGATCCGGGAATGGAGGATTGATCGCATCACTAAGATGATATATGGCGTGTCTATTATCATGCTTCTAACAGCAGTTGTCAATATATTACGACTCTCAAACCTGATACTGTTCACTGGTGTACTAACCACCATTATGGTGATGATCCCAGTTCTAATTCTTCTTCATCGTGAGAAAAATGACAATACCTCAATGATGATGAAGAGCAGATTGGATCTTACACTTAAGGCTTGGTGGTTTATCGTCAGTCATGTCGCATCTCTATTTGTAATCCTCATTATCTCCGTGTTCTCACCAGAACAAATCCTAACCAATCCCATTTATGCTATTTCCTATAACTTTATTCCCGGGATGTTCCTTGCTTTTTCTGCTGTTTTCTTTTATTGGTCTTTGATCCTTCCAGATCATATCCGAAAAAAATATGGTCTAAATCCTCCCGAGGACATGCAATTCTAGGTTCTTGTCTTTGATTTCATTGAGTATATTGCAATGACGATTAACAGAACAGCCATAACTCCACCTAAGTAGTACAGGGCAGTGTAACTTGGATTCACAAAGATCTCAACATTAAGAGAAGCGATGATCTCGTTGTTTCTGATCCCAATGAGAACATCATACGTTCCTGGTCTGACAGTATCAGCCACACTAATTCCTACTCTCATCTCAGTCTCTCCAATAGTTGATAAATCAGCGCTGAAACTCTCACCTGTACCAATACCATAGGTGAAAATTGTCTGGGCGAATGAGTCAAAGGTCATATTTTTCAAAGTACCTGATTTTAACTTTACCCGGAAAGTAAGCTCCGAAATACCCCCATTATCAATTTTGTATTCCTGTGGTACTATCTCCAATTTTGGTACATTGGAGTCGGTGAACTCACTTATTATTCCATTGTCAACCTCGGCAAACCACACTCGTTCCCCATCTGTAGTCATCCATTGGGTATTCGAGGGATTTGTACGAGTTGTGGGGTATTCATTTATCGTGAAGGAGGCTGGGTCCATCTGTCCCATCCAATTTACAAAATGCTCACTGAACCAAATAGATCCACTGTCGACAATCTTTATCTCATTTATCCCTGAAATTGGATATCCAGAGTCAGGTGTTACAGTGAACTTCGAGTCAAACGTTTTCGAGCTCTTATTATACCACGCAATTTGATCTCCACCATGAATCCCCAACCAAAGAAGATCTCCGTTTACAGTGATGTCTACAGGTCCCGGCATTTCATCAGGAATTTGGATCGGATCAAGTTCATTGAATGTGCTGGGATCAAATGTTAGAATACTTGCTCTCCCAGTTTCGAGGAGATATAGCTTGTCTTGATCATGTGCAATTCCGAGAGGTGCACAACTTACCGAACCGCACTCGAGCTTCTTCTCCTCCAAGAGTCCCGTCTCCATGTCGAGTTTTATGATCTTGTCCCCTAACCACTCGGAGACCCAAATACTACCGAATGCATATTCGATATCTATGGGTGCTGAGTTAAGTGTGGGTATTGAATGGACCTCAAAGGTTAGTTCGGTTGTATTGAACATACCTATAGAATCGAGTTCATCCTTTACAATCTCGAAGTCATAATCTGTAAACCAGATATTATGATGGTCATCCAATATTATCTGGTTAGGTGTGATTCCGTCATCTCCTGTATAGTAGCGGGTCACATTTCCAGTTTCCATCTTCATGGAATACAAATATGGTGAAGCAAGAATTGTGTACCAGAGTGCGTCATGCTCCTCATCATAGAGTACATCAAAAACCTTTGCAGACGATCCATTTTCTACTATCGAGTAATCCGTTCTAAAGGTATTTTCCGCCTCTTCCACAAGCTTTGAACTTGGGAAGATCTCTATGGACCTCCCAGGATATGGAAACGAGATGAGGACAATTAGAAAAAGTACTGTTATTCCCTTCAAGCACTCACAACCATGTATCCGTAGTGATCAGAATGTCCTACTCCACAGAAGACCGTACAGTAGAAAGTGAAGTTCCCCGTCTTGTCAACGGTGAATTCGATGGTGGTGTATTCTCCAACAGGAATCACGTGGTTCCTGACACCGAATTCCTTAATCTCAAACCCATGGGGGACATCAAGAGATTTGATGTGGATGACTAGGTGCTCCCCAACTGTCACGTTGAGGGTCCGTGGGATGTACTCAAACTGCTTTGCTTCCATGTAGATATCCTGAGCATCCCCATAGTTTGTCTCACTAGGTATAAGAAATACTCCTGCCAGTGTGATCGAGATAACTACCGCGGATATTCCAAAGAAGAAAAATGATCTTCTGTACTTCTGATCCATCTTTTCCTCTCCTATATCTCATGGATCAATGATCCAATATAGAGTATCACGAATCCCAGTCCAAATGACAGATAATACTTCAGCATATTCTTCTGGGACTCCATCGGAAAGAATTTTGGAATAATAAACATCACCGAGGCGAATGAGGCAGCATAGAAGTAGGCTATGAACTTGCCTACCGCACCACTGATTACATATCCAAAATACACTCCCGGAATAATTGTAATCCCAGCTATGATGCTCAATCCAATAGCCTGCATCGGTGTGACCTCTTTTCTCTTTAGAACTAGTGCAGCTAGGGTGAATCCCTCCATAAATTTGTGGATGAGGAAACTTGTGATTGGGAAGAATCTGAGTGCAGGTGCAAGACCCTGTTGAAGATTGAAACCCATGATTATTCCTTCAGAGAAGCTGTGGAAACCAAGTCCAATTGCCCACAGGATATACAGGGTCATATCGTTCTTCTCCATATCATCAAAGAGGACAAAGCCAGCGTATACGATGGTCACGATTGAAAGCATCAGAAAGGTAACTAGGTTCTGTGATAGGGTATTAGTTGAGGAGAACTCTTGAATACCAAGAAATCCAGATAGAGATAGGTAGTCAAATATCAGGAATACTATTACTCCCAGAGAGATCCCGTCTGTCAACTTGTGATCATCTCCCTTCCAGTCTCGAAGGTTCTTTATCCCAAAATAACTCATAATTCCAAACAGCAGGGGTAACCACCCTGATCCAACAGCGATAAAGATAACTCCCATAACCCCAATATCTCCGTTTGCTGTGAAATCATCCCCCCCTGAGTGTGCTGATACAAATTGGAACACAAGTATTGCTAAGGATAGTAAATAGAGGCTTAATACTCTTAATTTCACTAATTTTGCTACCGTTGATCACTTTAAAAATTCTATGACTGCACAATTTATCCTGTTATCTAGTGCAACAATCTAACTATGACCTGTCAATTATTGGACTATGTGTAAGGAATTTCTATAGGTTGTACAATCTTGATTTTGTTGAGTAGTACGCGTTGAGTACGCGATCAATGAGATCCTCAGTTCTGCTCTCTATGACCCTGACCTTAAGACCTCTTAACTTCCGCTTGAAACTGTTTATGTTTTCTAACTGTTTGTTTAGCTCGTAGCTGTAGAGACCTTTTGACAGTGGATCTGTGAAATCTATCACCTCGGGTTTTCCTGTGTCAGGATTTATGAATTTGATTTTACCAAGTTTGTCAGGTAGGACAAATTCTCCATAATCCGAGATCTGTAGAAGCTGAACTTCGTGCTTGAAAGCTCTCGCTATCCTGAAACCATGTAATGTATTCTCTAAGTCGTCGTGAAGATCTGATATTACAAGGATCAGGCTCCTCTGATTCAGCGAAGTCGCCACTTCCTTGATTGCTTCCCCTATATTCGTAGAACCCATGGGGATTAGATTCAGCAGTTGTCTGTAGATGAAAAATTCATGATGGACTCCGCCTTTCGGAGGTATATAGATCGAGACCTGATCGGAAAAAGCACCAAATCCTATAAAGTCCTTGTTCTGAGTTGTCGCATGTGCCAGGCTCGCAACTGCCTCGATGGCCATGAGTATCCTTGCTCTCTCCTTACCGATCAACATCGAAGCCGAAGCATCAAGGAGGAGAACGACATTAGTGTTACGTTCAAGGTCGTATTCTTTAACTATGAGATTTCCATTTTTCTTGGCTGTTGCCCTCCAGTCTACATACTTCACATCATCGCCGACAACGTACTCTCGCAGGTCTGCAAAATCAGTTCCTTGACCGCGGTACAATGATCTTCTATTTCCAGTCAAGAAACTGGCAACCTTCTCTCTTGCAAGGATAGACAGTCCTTTAACCTGCTTTGCCAATAGTTCTGCCTCGGAGGTCACTCTACCTCAGCTCCAGTGCGAGTTGCTTCCCAACCTTTTCTGCTCGACGTAACTCTTCCTGATCTGGTATATAGAGTGTGTCCCAGATCAATCTATCAGCAACTGCGAGGAAATTGAAAGAATCTTGGTTGGGTTGTCTCTTTGTTCTCTCCGACCAGTAGCTCATTAACTCCTTGGGGGTAGGAATCAAGATGAGTTTTTCCTCGTCGAATGACGATGTGTACCATGTCAGGAGCTCGAAGTAATGCTTAGCCACCATGATCGCTATCTCTCCTCCTTTCTTGGCGATGACGCTCTTATCAATGATCAGCTGGCCATCGTCATCGGTTATGACGGTATCCTCTTCGAGTGATTTCTCATACTGAATCCTCCTTTTTCTCTTCCGTATCTTCATAAGGTACAGAGTGACAAATATGTTAACAGGTAGTATCTGGTACATATGGTCAACGGTTCTGATCTTGTTTGAAGCCAGCAGGGGGTCAATGCCCCTATTAGCTATGAGAAGAAAGCTAAGTGGGATCATCAGAAGCTGAATTATAACGACGAATGCGAATGCAGGTTCGTTCCCCGTTCTGAACACGAGTCCGAGGGAGAAGAAAAGCATAATAGCTCCGTATGCAGTAACGAATGAGATCACCCCTTCTTCTCTGATATATCCTCCTATAATCGCTGCAACAAAATATCCTAGGATATGAAATACCATCGCATAGACGGGTATGTTGTCGATGTAGGTGACTGAGAGGAATCCGAGGTAGAATATACCTGCAAATAACGCGCTAGTCAAAGAGTAGAGCATACTCTCGACCCTACGGAGAGTAAGACCTGATCCCATTCTGAGAGCTTTGTCTTGTGCGCTATACATCTTTCTTAACTTGTTTGCTTTATCTGCACTTACAAGTCCAATGAGTGCCCCGGAGATAATTAGAAAACGCTCTGTTACCCCTTTGTAAAGAGTGGCTTGATCAATTCCATACAGTGATAGTACGTCGTTTATGATTGAATCAGGCATGGCAAATACCGAGAAATACACCACTGCGAGAAGCCAACCATGGAAAAATGCAGTTTGCGCTGACTTTAATGAAATCATTGTAGGGGTGAGATCAGACGGATTCCAGTTTGCATCCTTGGTGAAAAACGAGAACCGGACTTTAATGAAGTTTAGCCTGATCTGCTGAAATGAGTAGGACATAAGTGAGAATATCAAGGGTATCAAAACCATGATAGTAACACTCAAAAATGAGAGCTCAAACTTACCCAAGAAGAGGGTCTTGAGATCTATGAATCCATTCAAGGTGGAGATTAATTTTGTTCGATCATCTCCGCTAAGAAGGGATATAATCACTCCCAGAATAAAGGGGAAGAAGACAAGGAAGTTGGTCCAAGTATTCTTTGGATAAAATCCGATGGCTGTACCTCTTGATGTCTCAGTAATTTTACATTCAATCTGGTCAAGCCCCAGATCCTTACCTGCTTTAATTTGAGCCTTGGTATTCTGGTATTCGGTATGT
>WAMJ01000234.1 GCA_015522385.1 Candidatus Heimdallarchaeota archaeon | reverse complement strand
TCCATTCTCTCTTTGACTTCACTCATAGATAGACTCCCTCACATCCCTTGAAAAATACAAGCCTACAGACTCGAACTGAAACCGAAACTCAAGGTCTAAATAATCCCAAACATCTTTGTGGTTGTTGAACCACTCTGATCTGTCGATAATCATTCCTACGCTTAATGAATCCCAGAATATCAGGCGGCTATGTGAGACAATCGCCTCATTATATGAGGGTATAGAGATCATTGTAGCCGACGATGGATCGACAGACGGAACCTCTGAGATAGTTCAGGAGCTAAATCGATCCAACCCTTCCATCAGACTTCTGGATAGGAAGAATGAGGACATTCATGGGTTGACCATCTCCATAGCCGATGCTCTGAAACTAGTAAAACGACCATATTTTATGGTAATTGATGGAGATTTCCAGCATCCACCTGAATCTATAGCTGATGCCATCAAGTGCTTTGGTCAAGAGGTTGATCTTGTCATTGGTCGACGTGATCACGTTGAGGAGTGGCCTTTCACACGGAAACTGATATCATGGGGAGCACAGACACTTGGATGGTGGGCGCTCTTTATCAGAAGAAGACAGAGACCCTCCGATCTTATGTCAGGATTCTTCGGAGGAAAGGTAAATTTGATTAAAGATCTCATTGAGAATAATGATCTCTTGAGCGCCACTGGTTACAAGTTCCTCTTCGATATACTCAAGGCATTCCCTAGGGACGGCAAGATCTGTGAATTTGGATACACCTTCAGGAACCGAGAATATGGGACATCAAAGATTGGAAAGAAGCAGATGATTGCATTCCTCAGGTCACTGTTCTAGGAGACTACATATTTCTCCGCAGTCTGAATGTACAGGGCTCTCTCGAGGAGATTACACGCGTGATCTCCGACTCTCTCAATTGATCGTAGACCAAATAGAGCTGAATTCTGGGTGAGGTTGTTGACGAAGACTTTGTCACTCTGCTCAATCCCCTCGACTCTGTTTTTATAGAGGTTATCCAGAACAGTGTCATTGGTTCGGGCTTCTTCAAGGAACTTCTCAATATCAATACTCTTACCGTCAAAGTAGATCCTCTCAAACTGATTCAGAAGTCTGATAATTGCCTCTGATCCCTTGTTGAGTTCGTCAAAGAAATTCAGCAAGGTAGTTTTATCCATCTCACCGGACTGGAATGCAATGACGAAATTGACAAAGTGCTCGAAGGTGTGCAGTGAATCCCTTGAGATCCGTTCTAGGTCATATATTATCCTGAACGTACTGAGTGTTAGTCTCAAATCTTTGCCAACTGGCGCTTGTAGGGAGAGTATCTTCATGACGAGATCCTCGGTCTTATCCCCTTGTGTTCTAAGCTCCATGTCCCTCCGCTTTACCTCTTCCAATACCTCCTCATAGTTGAGGGTTGTTAAGTCATCCTCGTTGATTGAGAACAACTGGGACGCAGAGTCCACATTCTGCTCAGACATGGTCAACATAAGTTTCACATGTGCTTTTAGTTCTTCTAATTGTTGTGTTAAACTCACTCTGAGTGTCATATCAATTCCTCCTATCCAAACCTACCCGAGATGTAGTTCTCGGTCAACTCGTATGCCGGCTTCTCGAAAATATTCTCCGTCTTGTCGTATTCGACTACAACTCCGTTATACATGAAGATCGAATAGTCCGAGATACGGGCTGCTTGTTGCATGTTATGTGTAACTATTACCACTGTGAAATCCTCCTTTAGCTTGAGAAGGAGGTCCTCTATCTGATAGGCCGACTTCGGATCGAGAGCTGAAGCTGGCTCATCAGCAAGAATTACCTCCGGTCTGACAGCTATGGTTCTCGCAATACACAAACGCTGCTGTTGCCCACCAGATAGACCATACGCATGATCCTCCAGTCTCCCGTTAATCTCCTCAAATAGACCGACTGATTGTAGAGAACTTTCAACTATTTGATCCAGTTGCTCTTTCTTCCTTATTCCATGTAACTTGGGGCCGAAGGCAATGTTCTCGTATATCGACCTTGGGAACGGTTGAGGTTTCTGGAAGACCATTCCAACCTGTGTTCTCAGGCGCATTTTATTGACGTTGGGAGCATAGATGTCCTTACCATCAATGAGAATTTCTCCCTGAGTTCTTGTTTCAGCCATCTCCTCGTTCATTCTATTGATCGATCTGAGGAGTGTAGATTTCCCACAACCTGATGGACCGATAATAGCAATGATCTTCTTCCTTGGAATCTTCAGGTTGATATTGAAGAGGGTCCAAGGTTTGTCCTCATACCCAATGTGGAAATTCTTGAATTCCACTTCCGTCTCTTCCTCGGTGAAGTCAGGGAACCGCTTCTCCTCGTGTCCGTTTGATATTCTCTCCTCTCTGATCGTGAGGTATTTCTGATAGAATTCTTCTGGTGTGTTAAATTCCTTGATTTCTGTTTTCTGTTTACTCATTTCGTTCACCTATATTTCTCCATTGTAGGCATATCGCCTTCTGATAAATGTCCTGACAAAATATCCTGCAACCGTGAGAGTGAGGACAAAAATCATCAGCACCACTGAAGAGGCTACGGCCCAGTCTGGCCCTACTTTCTCTCCGTTCACCCTAGTCGTTGTGTACAGTAGTCTATAGTACACCTCGTAGGGGAGCACTCGAATTGCCTGATGCGTTAGACTAGTGGGAATTGGAGACGCAGGTGGTGTGAATGTAGCCGCTGTAAAGAGCAACGGTGCGGTCTCTCCCGACACCCTGGCTGATCCCAGTAAATACCCGGTGAAGATGTTCGGTAAGGCGTACGGGAATTTGTGCTTCCAGAATGCCTCCCATCGGGTCGCTCCCAGTGCTATTGCAGAGGTCATGTGGTGTGACGGGACGTTGTTCAGTGCCTCAATGGTGTTGGTTGTGATAATGGGGATCATCATCACGGACAGAGCTATCGACCCGGGAAGGATACCTGCACCCATGTTGAGAGCCACGCTGAATAATGCATAGACGAATAGTCCTACCACGATGGAGGGGATAGCGTTGATGTTGATAATCGACTGGCGGATCCAAAGAGTTAGTCTGCCATCAGGAGCAAATTCTGAGAGATAAATCCCAGTGATGGTAGCTATCGGGAAGGCGATGATCGCTGAGAGCGTAACGATAGATATGGTACCTGTGATAGCAGTAAATAGTCCGATTAATCCCTGCTTGACGAATGTGTTCCTTGGATCTCCCCTTAGTGTGACATTTATCCGGTAGAGGGGTGAGGTTTCCCCTGGTGCGAAGAAATAATCCATCCCGGAGACCAAGAACCTCCCTATCGAGATGTACACAGCTAAAATAAAACTCAGGAGGATCCCTCCAAGTATGATCCCCGCAACAGCATTGGTAATACTTCTCCGCTGTGACATCCTTGCGATCTGCTCTTCGGTTAATTCCACCTCTTGCGTGAACTTCTGTACTATAGAGTCGATCTTCTCCCTTACAAAAATGAATGGTTTCAGGAGAGTGTCAATAATCCTGAATATTGTCTCATTCTCATTGGTTATCAGGGATGCGACGAAGACAACAAGAGCGGTAATAGATAGTAGTAGGAGGCCAAGGACGAAGAGGGCAGCTTGAAGAGCTGATCCTTCAGACGCCTCTCCCCAGTAGCCACTGATAACAGAGGTCATTGTCATACCATTAACGAGGAGGTCTAATTTCAGCACGGGTGCATTACCAAGTACCATAAGGACAACCATCGTTTCACCGATCGCCCTACCGAATCCCAGAAGGATGCTGGCAAAAATTGTTCTCTTGGAGTGGGGATATACTACGGTCTTGAAAATCTCCCACCTCGTTGCTCCAAATGCCTTTGCTGAATTACGCTGCATCACGGGGGTCGATTTCATCGCATCGAGTGATATTGATGCGATAATTGGGGTCGTCATGAAAGCTAAAGCAATTGCCGCTGCAAGATAGGTACCTTTTGGGACGACCTCAACCTTATATCCAAGGATTAGTAGGGAGCTCTGTACCCATTCCTGAGAGAAGAATTCAGAAAACCATATGAAGAAGTACGTAAAGGCGATCAAACCGAAAATTACAGAGGGAACCGAAGCCACAAATTCAATGACAGGTTGGATCTTTCTCGCGATACTCTCTCGGGTATACTCGCTCAGGAATATGGCCAAGCCCACTCCCCAAAAGATGGATAGGATAAGGGCAGGGATACCTACCATAAATGTACCGGCTATTGCTGCCAGAGCCCCGTAATCACCATCCTCGAAGTGATCTTCAGGGAACCACTTGTTCTCCGTTAACATCTGAACTATCCTGTCTGGGTACGCAAACATAGGGCTTCCAAACCACACCATTATGGATATTACAGCTACTAAGATTAGAATGGTTGAAATGGAGATAATCTGTAATATCAAACTTATCAATCGAAAGAAATTCTCTCTCTTTCGTAGTTGATCAGAGGAAGGATTTACAACAATTTCACTAATCCTCGAATTACTTATTTCTGTCTGTATCATCTCTACATTGACAGGGCTCATCTACAATCAAAAGCTGGAACTAACGTATTTCAGAGAATTCCTCACCTCTCTGAAACTCCGAGATATTAAGGGTCTATTAGATTTCCCCTGTTTAGAAGGAATCTAGGATCAAGTATCTCTTTCATTCGGTGAATCTCCTCTAGCCCTTCATCTCCAATCATTATCTGCAATGCAGGTTCACCATCAAAGCGTTTTTTCCCCAGACCATGCTCTGCTGCTATTGTTCCGTTCCAACCGACAATCATCCTCATCATTTTCACCATTAGCCGTTTGGCGATCTCCTTCTCCCTGTCATCTCTGGGTAACAGGTTGAGGTGAACATGGGCATCGCCCGCGTGAGCCCACATCGCGAATCCGGGTTTGCCCTCCATTTGCTGCAACTTCGAGACTTCTGCTTCAAACTCCTCACCAATAGTCCTGCCCAGCTTGAAGATCTCCTCCGTCATCGAGATTGGCGCTGCATAGTCTGTTCCCAACTTGGGCATCCCGTTACTCCTCGCGATGGAATTGACCGTCTCGGGAACAAGATGCCTCTGCTGCTTATGGCGCTCAATCTCTTTGTGCGTCATAGCGACCGAGGTGTCTTCTATCCCCAGTTCTTCAAATTTTGTAGACCAGAATTCGAGGGCTACTTCCATCTCATCCTCGTCGCAGGTTTCTTGTTCTAGAATTATGGTAACCATGTCACCTTTCTCTCCCCTCATGATACTCGTGGCACGTTCATCTAGGTATTCCACGGAGAGGGGAATAGGGAATTTCTGTTTTGACCTCTGTTCCTGGGCTGTTTGTATGAGCTGAACTGCAGTAGAAGCATCGGGAGAGTACGCCATGATGTTTAGGATCGAAGATGGCAATTTAATCAGCCTTAGGGTGATCCTAGTGACAATTCCAAAAATACCGTCCGTTCCGATGAAAAGATCGATGGGCTTTGAGTCGTCTGTGATCACTGGCCCCGCGACATTCTTGGTGGTTAGTGGTTGTGGATATGTGGGTCTAGGAATCCTAAAATCCAAGATCTCTATTTCTCCTGGGCCAATACTTGGCTCATCCCGAGAGAGCTCAACAACCCGCCCATCAGGTAGGACAATCTCGGCTGCTTGTACCCACCCTCTAGTTGGACCGTACCTAAAGCTCCGAGAACCTGAAGCGTTTGTGGCGAAATTTCCTCCTATAAATGCAGACCTCTCCGTAGGATCAGGTGGGTAGAACCACCCCAACTCCCTGACAAGATTTTGGATAGACTTTACCGTGATTGATACTGGAACTGTCAATAGAGCGTTATTCTCGTCCACCTCCTGAAGCTTATAGCTGTAGGTCACTCCGGTCTCAGGATCAGTCCAAGAGATCCCTCCCTCCACACTACGCATTTCATCAGTTGCCACGATCCAACCAGAAAGTGGTACTCTTCCGGCAGCAATACCAGTACCTCCTCCCGAAATCGTGATCTGCTTCCCCAACTTATTTGCCTGTTGGACGATTTCCTGAACCTCTTTTGTACTCTCTGGGAAGAGGATCTCCTCGGCGTTATCCGAAGTCATGAGGTGTGACTCATCAGTGAGATAGTCCGGGAATGCATTTGCAACATCTGAAAACCTTTTCACTGGTTGAATCTCCGAGTGTTGATAATAAACATCGCTTTGTTTGCACACCTCCGAGTACTGAATATTCTGAGAATTCACCACCGGTCTCCACTCACAATGGACATAGTGGATTCGAACCTCTGCTCAGGAGGATTTAGTTTCACCCTGAATTCTCAGGTTTTAATAGCAAGTCCGTACATGTGATTTTGTGGTAACCAACCTAATCCTCATTAGGCATGGACAGGGCAAACATCAGACCGACAATTTTGTCGGGGGGTGGACGGACACTGTATTGACCGACTTGGGTGAGCTCCAGGCTCAGTATGTCGCTCACCGGCTAGGAAAGATCATCGAAGGGACAATCGCGATTATCTCCAGCGATATCAAGCGAGCAGCTCAGACTGCGGAGTTCATCTCACGAGAGCTACTTGTTGATATTGAGTACGATGAACTCCTTCGGGAGATCAACCAAGGTGTTGCAGATGGATTAAACCGTGACAAGATCCTTAAGATCAAGGCACCCAAGACACAACCAGTCCTTGACTGGAGACCCTATGAGAATGCAGAGACTTGGCGAGAGTTCGACCGGAGGATTCAGAAATTTATGGCCAAACTTGACAAGCGAGAGGAAAACTCCCTCGTTCTGGTAGCCCATTCCCAGACTATAGTGTCGATAATACACAACTGGATGGGTCTTACCGATGACCAGAAGTCGATCACTGACATAAGAATTGACAACTGCAGTTTGACAATTCTATCTAAGCTTGATGATGGCACTAACTTTATACGAACTATCAACGACATCAGTC
>WAMJ01000233.1 GCA_015522385.1 Candidatus Heimdallarchaeota archaeon | reverse complement strand
GATCTCAGGTTAATTCCATCCGGAACCGATCCACCGTCAGGAGGAGATTCACAACTACCAATAATGGAAAGATAGTCATCGATAACTTCACGCCGAAGAACAACAGACTTGATGTGTACATAGATGGTGTGAAGCACACGATAACAGAGGAAGAAGACGGTCTGTTCCAGATCACACCAACATACCATGGGGGCAGTAAAGATATCAGGATAGAGAATCTCACAAACAATGAGAGGAGGGAGTATAGAAGAATGAGACAGTGGCACAACCTCTTCCTACCACCGATGAATCGCGAGAGTGCAATCTACAAACTCCATAGAGTCCTAGCGGGGATGAAACAGGAAAGTGAAGCTGAGGAGTTCGGGGAGCACGAATATCTCAACAAAAAGCAAATACAAGCAATTGACTCCATCCTTACCAGAGACCTTACGATCGTGGAGGGACTTGCTGGGACAGGAAAGACCACATCGATACTCACTGCCCTCAATGAGTTGGCGAGTAGGAGGCAAAGTGTCCTCGTGGTCACGCACCCCCACAAAGCACTGGACAAGATCATCATGGGACTAAAGGATAAGAGTGAGGTCATCCGCTATGCTACTAAAAATACTAAGAACAAGGTGACGAAGGAAGTCCAGCAATACCTCAGTACCAACAAGGCAAATGCAATCAAGAAGCGAGTACAGGAAGAGTTAGATAAAGTCATCAACGATCAGCAGGACATCAAGATCAAGAAGCTACAGATAAGAACCCTCGATCTGTTCAAGAAGGACATAGCCAATACCCTCATCACCCTGAGTAACCGCCTGCACTTCAGCACGGCAGATGGACTGTTCTCGGTAATCAGTGAGCTGGGAGACTACGAGATCAATGTCGAGGACTACCACGAGCAACTGCCCATTTTTGACGTCGTCATCGCAGAGGACAGCAGTGACATAAACTTCCCCAGTGTCCTATTCACCGCCCAGTACGCAAAGAAGTGGGTAATCACGGGTGACCTGAATCAGTCCAGACCAATCGGGTTGTCCCCACTGTCCATCCCCGACTACAGAAACATGGAGTTCCCGAAGGAAGATGAGAGGGTGACACCATTAACAGATAATTTGATAGAAGCCGAGAAGAGGTCAAAAAGCCTCTATAATTCGCACAGGAATGACCTGCAGATCCTTCACACTCCAGCTATCGAGGTTCTCAAAAGTGAGTTCGAGGACAGAAACAAAGAGGAGCTCACGTTCAAGACCCTCTACAGGTACACGCGTGAGTACGCAAAGGTTCTTGGGCAAATCTTTGAGGAGCAGTTTTCTAATGCCGACACCTCTCAATTGGAGAGTAACAACCTCCGGTTCTTAGGTTTTCCAGTGAAGGTCGTCGACACGACCAGCAAGGGGATGAAGGAGACAAAGATTCAGAAGGATAACGGAAATGAGACCTACAGGAACGATTTTGAGACCAATAAGGTCGTAGAGTACCTTGACAAGTTCAAGGGAGACCTATCCATAGCAGTTTCATCAATGTACACCGGGCAGGTCGAGCATATCACGAGCAAGCTCAAGAAAAAAGGGTACACCGAACAGGGGGACGGAAGTCTGAAACACCCCTCATCGGGCATCTCGGTAACTGTGCGTACTCACCGCAACTTCAAGAACACAGACCATGACTACATGTTCTTCTCAGCGACACGGACGGGGAGACACGGAATTCTCTCGAACATGAATGAGCTGTTCACCGTCTTCACCAGGGCAAAGCGCGGGATTGTGCTATTCTGCAACTACGGGAATTTCAAAAGGCAACAATCAAAGAAGAACCTCTGGTTCAAGATATCAAAACTCAAAGGAGTGGAGGTGGTCTGATGGAGTACGTGTTGAAGAGATCAAGCACACTCTACAGCTTGATCGTCACAGATACCATAGTGGAGGTGGAGGACAGCTTCGACGAGCTACTCGGAATCGTCGCCGAGCTGGGACAGTACCTCGGTGGACTGTCGGAAGAGACTGTCTCGGAGTATCTGTGCCTACCACAGAACATGGCAGAGAAAACCATCTCAAAGCTCTATGAGAGAGGAGTACTAGAGGAGGATGGAGATGGATATGCTGTCGTCGAGGAGTACGACCCGACGATGATTACAATGGAGGATATCATAGACCTCAGAGTTCAGGTCATCGACGAACCGCTCGTTCTGTACCAGATGAATTTCCCGAGTCCTGACACCCGCCATCAGGTCATACCACCGATCATCACAGGGGAGGACCTGGAAGAGTTGCTGAACACGGACAACATCGTGCTTGGAACCGAGATTATACAGTACAGCGAGGGAGGAATAGAGCAGCAAGTCACAGTGAAGGGAGGAAGGATCACCCAATACCAGACGGTGAGGGATAACGGATATATCCGGAAACTCGATCCGAAAAGAATCAAACCGCACATTAAGGAACCACTGCTACAACTTGGCAGGAGAGATATCAAGGAACATGTGAGAAAGATCATAGAGAACAGACTGACATGGGCGAATATCACCTCACTGGATGTCTCGGACAATCTTGATGTGACATGCGAATTAGAAGCTAAGGAAGAGAGCATGGAGGTCATCAACTGGATGTTATCGGACGATGGCGACCTGAGAGTAGATGTAGGAGACAACTGGAGGATCGACATCAACGTGGACTACGAGGTCAATGGAGAGTTCCTCAAATTGCTCGTGGATATCGCAGATCAGCTAAAGGATGAGAATCTCGATGATGTCCTCGACAAGGACGACGTGTACGATGTACTCGATGTACGACTGACCGATGAACTTGACCGAACCTTGGATGTCCTCTGGCATGTGGAGGGAAGACACAGGATAGCCGCGAGGATACTGTACGCTCGTCTGATTGAGGAGGATGTGCTGGCGTGAAGGAGAAATCAAGATCCTATATAAAGCACCAGAAGATCATCATCAACAAGAGCGACCTCCCAGATGAGAGAGTGGTCGATCTCCAGTCCTTCAATGGTATCGCCGACATCTACTACACACTGCCGAAGAAGAACGGGAACATGCTCGAAGCCGTCAAGAACCTCATCGACCACGCCGTGGAGAATACACTCCCGCTCTACATCTCGGCTTTCATCATCAACTACCCAGAGATCGTCGACAAGATTGTCGATGTAGCCGAGACGTTGAGGGGGAAGATCTACGTACTCACCAAACTGGAGAAGAACCAGATCTACTCCATCGACCCCGATGTGCAGAGCCCGGACGACATCAGCTCGCATACCTCTATGATCGAAAGGATGGTGAAAGCAGGGATAAGAGTCCGGAGCTCCAATGCTCACGCAAAGTTCTTCCTTGTGGGGAAGAGCAGGGCTATCGTGGGATCCGCCAACATAACCCCCCACTCCTACGATTCGAATCCCGAGCTGGGAGTACTGCTGGATAGCCACCATGCTTCCAAGCTCAGGGAGTGGTTCATCCACGTCTGGAAGTACCACACAGACGCGGAGATGCGGAGGAATCCACACAAACTGAACAAGAGGAAGTGCGACGATGATCACCAAAAATTTGGGAAGAAGAAGGTCCTGCTAAATGCGCTGGGAGACGACTATAAGGATTACCTTCTGCACATGATTGAAAGTGCTCAAAAGAAGCTCGACATCATCACCTACTCACTTACCGACAAGGAGGTCATCGATGCCATCGATGAGAGAGCACGGGAGGGTGTTGAAGTGCGCATCGTCCTACCGCAGTCCATGAGGAGAATCTGGTGGAAGTACAATAAGATGAAGAAACTGGAAGATCATACCGAGATAAGGTACTACCGAGAGATCCACGCCAAGCTCATGATCGTTGATAAGAAGAAAGCAGCTGTGACCACGGGGAATCTAGATTATTACATGAGGGACAGTACATTCGATGTCGGGGTGGCTCTTCGGCAAACCGATGAGCTCAATCAATTCTTTGACGGGATTTTCGAGATGGCATTACCCAACCTGCAGGTAGATCACGACTATATCACGGTAGATCACCTTGACCTCAAACTACTCATTCACATGTTGCACAGGATCAATCCGTTAGATAAGCCATTGAGCCTCTCGCAGTTCGAGAGCATCCTTGAAGATAGTGATCCTCGCTTCTACTACCTAGATAACAAGATGGTGATAATGTACAAGGAGGGAAAAGGTAACAGATACATGTGGATGGAGAAGACGGAAGACGGGTGGAGATTCATCCGTAGAGAGGCTGACAGCCACGATCGCATCAAGAACGAGGAGGCGATCAAGTACGAGAAGATCAACCTCGAGGCGTATACCGTTGAGCTTGAGGAGAAAGAGGATGAAGTAAAAGAATCGCAAGTAGATCGTTCCGGATGAAGTTAAAACCACTATTATAGAATAAGATGAAGTAGAGAGACAGCATGATCGCAATAGAACAGATAAAACTTGAATAAATCATGAGGAAGTACCGAGTGGTGAATCCTCAGTAGGGTAAGACATGTCCCATCTCGGCTGGTGGTTGGAGGAAGAAACCCTTATCCCTTCTGCTCACAGTCCAGACAAACATTTTGAGGTTCTCTGTACAATCGTCCTAGCTTCTACAAAATAGTCCCCTTCACAATTTCTCACTATTCAATCTCTGTTTTGTACCTCTTACAAGAAAGGGAGACATGGGAACAGTGATGATCTCATGGATAGTCATAGAGAATTTCAGATCTATACACCTCAGCGAGTTAATGTCTTATTAGGATCAAATAATACCGGGAAGTCATACAGTAAAAATCATTTGCGTACAGACCAAATTGATCTGTCCACTGAACTTCTGTGCCAGATCTCAAGAAGAGTACAGGATCCGATGATTAGCGTATGCTAAAAAGTGAGACCTGCCTCCACACCCCATAACATCAATAAGTTGGGATAGTTTTTTATATCTTGAATTAATTAGGAACTTAATGGTTGTGGAGATACCACCCGACCTTCTGTACGGTGTTACCAAGAAATTTTTCGGAGGCATCATGAAAGCCTTCAAGAAGAAAAAGAAGAAGAATATCTCTATCAATTCATCCGAAATCCCGATTCTGAACCTATCTGGTCATACTCTCCCATCGCAAGCGACCGGTATTATCAAGAGCAAATTCCAGTATTTCCAGATCGTCGATGTCAAAATAGGAAGTTATAACGATGAAAAACTAGTTGAGGGGGCGACGAAGATAATCAAGGAAGCCGTTGAAAAGATGAACAATCCCTTGGATTTGGAAACTGGGAATTTCATCATTATCCCACCAGGTTTCGCACCCTTGTCATCAATCCTGATGGCCGTACTTCACGGGATATCTGGACATTTCCCCAAGATCTGGACTTTCAAAAGGAAGGATGGAGCTTACATTCTTTCAGACAAGATCTACGATCTGCAAGATATTAGAATAAAGAGCCGGGAATCTCGATCCTCACACTGACTCCACCACCTAATTCGGAAGATAATGGTCCACAAAGGTCTGTGAAGATGAAATTCCAAAGGTGAAAGTCTCTCAGGACGATTAGTCCTGCTAATCCGAAGATTGCACCTCCTCTTGAAGGAGATCCAGTTTACCCTGCACATGATGATCTCTGAAATACCTGCGGTCGATGCATTCAGTGTAAGATGTCATTCCCATTCGAGATGTACCCCGCATATTGGGAGTTGTCCTTCCTCACTCTTCCTCTGATGGATATAAATTCTGGATTCCAGTGCTCCGTCGATCACAATGTCAAGCACGGTCTCTATCAGCCATACCACATCATCGTATCCGAGAGGCTGAAGTCTGACCACGGAGTAGATGAAGCTGTTTCACAGTTCTTGATGAAATAGATCACAACTTCCAATAATGTCTTGTAGTAGCAATCCTGATATTGCAAATCCCTGAACATCTGGATGCTCAGGTCATCTGGAAGGCGCTGGTAGTAGATAAGTTCAAGTATAACCACCAACCTCTCGAAAAGCCCTTCAGGTAAGGAAGGGGTTGTACCGAACTACGTCTTTGATCAATGAGGTCACCAGTTTCCACAGGACATGTGAGAGGATGTACCGGATGTTCGCTCCATTCTGTGCTCGGTACTCGAACAGTGGACAGATCCCAGTCCTTCATCCCTGCCTCTATCTGCTCCCGCAGTGTGCTCTGGAGAAACGGGATGTAACTAACAATGAAGCCCTTGACCGTTAGGGTTCTGTGAAGCTTCTCTGTCCAGATCACCCCTATCTTTGTCCCGGATTTTACCTCTTGAGATTTATGTACAAAGACTTTGACAAAAGACAGAAGAACAGATCACTATTTCAACCCTCTCTCAATAAATCAGGTGTTGCACAATTGTGGCAGGCAGTCCTTTGAGCAAAGGATCAGCACAAATATCGGTGGATGAAGAAATTCTGGCGGAAGAAAACACCCGGGGCACTGGTGGAGAATAGGCATGAGGATCTGAACTCAACATTTGGCCATAGACCAATGACATAGAGATATAATCCCTGTGCCAAAGAACCTATGGACATCACACTTCCCAGAGGGAGTTACGAGCAGGAATTCTTGGTGACAGAGGACTCCTCGGCCGCCCACTTAGGATCCGGAACAGTCGAGGTGCTCTCCACCCCCACAATGATCCTCTTCATGGAGCAGGCAGCGGGGACATGGGCAGCCGCCACCTCCCCGAAGGCTACACGACTGTTGGATCAAGGGTTTGCATCGAGCACGTAAGGGCTGTCGGTGTAGGCAAGACGGTTGTGGCCCGCATCACCCTTGTCAAGCAGAACCGTCGGAGACTCGAGTTCGCGGTAGAGGTGCTGAATGATGCGTCAGAAGTGATCGGCAGAGGCGAGCACACGAGGTTCATCGTCGACGAGCAGAAGTTTATCGAGAAGAGCATCATATGGTCTTCACTTCTTCATCGAGAAAATTTCAAGGACTGGTACCGAGCAGCAGGAAGGGAATACTGTGTAAGCTCTACCCTACAGACCACAGTATATGGAGAAAATCTACAACTGTAACGTCGAAAGGGCACTAGGATCTCCTCGGTG